>NZ_JBNJRW010000002.1:0-389523 GCF_050113895.1 Aestuariimicrobium sp. Y1814
CCTAGGTGTTGCGGGTCATGAGGTTGATTGCACGCGCCGGGACGTGAGAGGGGGCGGGTCCTCGGCAGGATGGGAGTTGCGAGACAACCATCGGAACGAGGAGCCCGCCCTTGATTCACCACCGTAATGCCGCGCTGACCTTTGAAGCACGTCGACGCCTGGTCATCCGGTGCCAACACCGCCCGATCGCCCACGTCGCCGCCGAGGCCGGAGTGTCGAGGGCCTGTCTGTCGAAATGGGTCAACCGTCACCGCCTCCACGGCGAGGAAGGCCTGCTGGATCGTTCCAGCCGACCCCACAGTTCACCGACCCAGACCCCACCGCAGGTGGTGGAGTTGATCGAGCAACTACGCCGCGACCACAAGTGGTCGGCCCGGCTGATCACCGCCGAACTGCACGAGCGTGGGCACCGGACCAGCGTCGCCACCGTCGCACGCTGGCTGACCCGGCTGGGACTCAACCATCGCCGCTGGCTCGACGTCGAGGGAGAACCGACCCGTGCGCCGGCACGGATCATCGCCCGCTACCCCGGCCACATGGTCCACGTCGACGTGAAGAAGGTCGGCGCGCTGCGAGAGGGCGGCGGCTGGCGGGCCCATGGCCGCGGATCGAACCAGGACAAGGCGAAACACCGCACCCGGGTCGGCTACCGCTACCTCCACTCCGCCGTGGACGGATACTCCCGGCTCGCCTACACCGAGTCCCTGACCGACGAGCGGGCCACCACCGTGCTCGGGTTCATCAACCGGGCCAGGGCCTGGTTCGCCGCGCACGGGATCACCCGCGTCACCCGCGTGGTCACCGACAACGGCAACCCCTACAGGGCAGCGATCGTCGAACGCTCGCTGCGGGGCTGGGCACGCCAACACCAGTTCATCCGCGCCTACACACCTCGCCACAACGGGAAAGTTGAGCGCTACAACCGGATCCTGGCCGAAGAAGTGCTCTACGCCCGGCCCTACAACTGCGAGGACCAACGCACCCGGGCAATACAGATCTGGAACATCCACTACAACTACCATCGACCCCACACCGCCTGCCGAGACCAACCCCCAGCCACCCGAACCCCGGCACGCGTCACCAACGTCATGCGCTCCAACACCTAGGCAGGTGACGGGGCCAGCCTTTCCCATGACAGACCCTGACCGGATTCGTGTCGTAGCTCACCGTTAAGCTCGGTGCGTGAACAAAGTCGTTTATGTGGCAGCGCCCCAGGGGCGAGTGGGCAAGTCCGTGATCGCAATGGGCCTGGTGGAGGCACTGTCCCAGCAGCATGCTTCGGTGGGCATCTTCCGGCCCCTGGTGCGCTCCCTGCGCCGTGACCAGGTGACCGAGACCCTCATCGGCCTGCCCGGGGTGAGCCAGGCCTTCGACGAGGCCGTCGGGGTCAGCTACGACGAGATGGCCGCCGACCCCGATGCGGCGATGAGCCTGATCGTGCAGAAGTACGGCCAGGTCCGCAGCCGCTTCGATGCGCTGGTGGTGGTCGGCTCCGACTACGCCAGCGACTTCGCCGCCACCGAGATGGCCTACAACGCCAACATCGCCGCCCACCTGAACGCGCCGGTGCTGCTGGTGGTCTCCGGCCAGGACCGCAGCGTCGCGAACATCGAACGTGCGGCCACGGCCGCGATCAACGAGCTCGCCGCCAACAAGGTCAACGTCATCGGGGTGATCGCCAACCGCGTCGAGCCCGGCGAGACCGACCTGGTCGACCAGCAGCTGCGCAGCCTGGGTGAACAGTACGTCACCGCCGCCCTGCCGGAGGACAGGGTGCTCGCCGCCCCGACCGTGCGGGCCCAGTTCGAGGCCACCGGTGCGTCGATGTGGACCGGTGACCCCGACCTGCTCGACCGCGAATCGCTCGGGGTGCTGGTGGCGGGCATGAGCCTGCCGAACGTGCTCGACCGGCTCGAACCGGAGTTCACCGTGGTGGCTCCCTCCGACCGGCTCGACCTGCTGCCGGGGCTGCTGATGGCCCACCAGTCCGAGTCCTTCCCCGACCTGGCCGCGATCCTGCTGGTCGGCGGCTACCCGATCCCCTCGACGATCAACCGACTGATGTCAGGCACCGAGGTCACCGTTCCGATCGGGTTCACCAGCATCGGCACCTTCCGCACCGCCGAAAAGCTGTTCGGCATGCAGTCGACCGCGACCGGTTCCACCCGCAAGATGGACGTGGCGCGCAAGGTGTTCGCCGAGCGGGTCGACGTCGCCGGGCTGCTGCAGGCCCTGGACGAGCAGCGCACCGAGATCCGCACCCCGCTGATGTTCGAGTTCGAGCTGATGCAGCGGGCCCGTGCCGACAAGAAGACGATCGTCCTGCCCGAGGCGAGCGACCCGCGCATCCTGGAGTCGACGGCGATCCTGCTGCGGCGCGGGGTGGCCAACATCATCCTGCTGGGCGACGAGGCCGAGATCATGTCCCGGGCACAGTCCCTGGGCCTGGACCTGACCGGCGTCCAGGTGATCAGCCCCGACAACCGGGTACTGATCGAGAAGTTCGCCGAGGAGTACGCGAAGCTGCGCGCCCACAAGGGGGTCACCCTCGAGCAGGCCCGCGAGCGGCTGACCGACCTGTCGTACTTCGCGACCATGCTGGTGCACTTCGGCATGGCCGACGGCATGGTCTCGGGCGCGGTGAACACCACCGCCAACACCATCAAGCCCAGCCTGGAGTTCATCAAGACCAAGCCCGGGGTCAGCGTGGTCAGCTCGTCGTTCCTGATGTGCATGCCCGACCAGGTCGTCGTCTACGGCGACTGCGCGGTCAACCCCGACCCCACCGCCGAGCAACTGGCCAGCATCGCGATCAGTTCCGCCGAGACCGCCGAGGCGTTCGGCATCGAACCGAAGGTGGCCATGCTGTCCTACTCCACCGGCAGCTCGGGTTCGGGTGCCGACGTCGACAAGGTGCGTGAGGCCACCGAACTGGTCAAGCAGCAGGCGCCCCAGCTCAAGGTGGAAGGCCCGCTGCAGTTCGACGCCGCCGTCGACCCCTCGGTGGGCAGCAAGAAGATGCCCGGCTCCGAGGTCGCCGGCCAGGCCACCGTCTTCGTCTTCCCCGACCTGAACACCGGCAACAACACCTACAAGGCGGTGCAGCGCACCTCCGGCGCCGTCGCGGTCGGACCGGTGCTGCAGGGCCTGAACAAGCCCGTCAACGACCTGTCCCGCGGGGCGCTGGTGGACGACATCGTCAACACCGTCGCGATCACCGCGATCCAGGCCCAGATGGACCAGCCCTCGGCCTGACCCCACCCATTCACACCCGCACCACTCACGAAAGGCCCTCGTCATGGCTCGTCTCATCCTGCTGCTGAACTGCGGCTCGTCCTCGATCAAGTACCAGGTCATTGATGCCGACACCGAAGGCGTGGTGGCCAGCGGCCTGGTCCAGAAGGTGGGGCAGGACGCCGTCGGCACGCTGGACCACACCGTGGGCGGCGAGACCCACCACGTCGAGCACCGCTTCGGCACGCACGCCGGCGCGCTGGGCACGGTGATGGAACAGTTCCGCCAGCACGGCCCGAACCTGGACGAGGTGATCGCCGTGGGCCACCGCACCGTCCACGGTGGGCGCACCTTCAAGCACACCACCATGATCACCTCGGCGGTCGTCGACAAGCTGATCGACCTCTACGAGGTGGCCCCGCTGCACAACCCGGCTGCTGTCGCCGGCATCGAGGGCGCCCAGGCCGCCCTGCCGGACGTGCCCCACGTGGCCGTCTTCGACACCGCCTTCTTCTCCGACCTGCCGGCCGAGGCGCAGACCTACGCGCTGCCGACCGACCTCAGCGAGGAACTGGGCATCCTCAAGTACGGCTTCCACGGCACCAGCCACGACTACGTGAGCTCCGCGGCCGCCGAGTTCCTCGGCAAGACCCGCAAAGAGCTGAAGATCATCGTCCTGCACCTGGGCAACGGGGCCTCGGCCTCGGCCATCGACGGTGGCCGCCCGATCGAGACCTCGATGGGCCTGACCCCGATGCAGGGCCTGGTCATGGGCACCCGCAGCGGTGACATCGACCCCGGCCTGGTCGCCTTCCTGCACCGCAAGAAGGGCTGGAAGGCCGCCAAGATCGACGACGTGCTGAACAAGCAGTCCGGCATGCTCGGCCTGACCGGGCGCACCGACATGCGTGAGGTCAAGGTGCTGGTCGACGAGGGCGACGAGCGTGCCATCAACGGCGTGAACGTCTACGTGCACCGGCTGGTGAGCTACATCGGTTCCTACACCGCGCTGCTCGGCGGCCTGGACGCCCTGGTCTTCACCGCCGGGGTGGGTGAGAACGCCGACTGGATCCGCGAGCTGGTGGTCAACCGGCTGGCCCCCTTCGGTGTCGAACTCGACGCCGAGGCCAACGCCACCCGCTCGAAGGAGGCGCGTGCCATCAGCACCCCCACCTCGAAGGTCAAGGTGCTGGTCGTGCCGACCAATGAGGAACTGGCCATGGTGCGCCAGGTGGTGGCCACGCTGGCCGAGTGAGGCGGTTCACTGGTCCAGCAGGTGGCGCTCGGTCGCCCAGCGGACCAGTCCGGCGCGGTTGGTCTCCCCGGTCTTCTTCAGCATCTTGCCGATGTGGAACTTGACCGTGTGGAACGACAGGTGGTGGGCCTCGGCGATCTGGTGGTTGTCGAGGCCCTCGGCGATCAGCCGCACCAGGTCCAACTCCTGGCTGGTGAGTGTGGGGCGCTCGTCCAGCCGGCGGCGGAAGTCCATCCATTCCTTGAGCAGGTCCGCATCGAGGGCCTGGCCGGTGCGCTGCGCGGTGCGCAGCATCTCGGGCAGGCCGGCCAGGCTGGTGCCCTTCAGCAGGTAGCCCGAGGCCCCCGACCTGATCGCCCGGTCGACCAGTTCGGCGTTGCCGTAGCCGCTGTAGAAGATGACCTTGGTGTCGGGGACGGCGGTCGTCAGCGCCCGGCAGGTGTCCCAGCCCTGCTCCTCACCGATGAACAGGTCGAGCAGCACCACATCGGGTCGCAGCCCGGCGACCAGGTCGAGTGCCCGGGCCGGGTCGGTGGTGGCGCCGAGGAACTCCAGGTCGGGTTCTGCGCTTGCCAGCTGCTGCAGGCCCAGGTGGATGACCTCGTGGTCATCGACCGAGAACAGGGTGATCACGGCCGCGTCCCCGCGGCCAGCGGGAAGTTGGCGTGCACCTCGAACCCGCCGGTGGGCCCGGCCTCGAAGCTGACCGTACCGCCGACCCGCTGCACCTCCCGGCGGATCAGGTCCATGCCGTAGTGGCCCTCGCGGGGGTGGTCGAGTTGGCCGCTGCCGTCGTCGGTGATCGACATCGTGCAGCGGTGGGCGGCGATGTCGAAACTCACCGAGCAGCGGGTGCCACCCGAGTGGGTCTCGGAGTTGAACACGGCCTCCTGGCCCACCCGGGTCATCGCCTCGGCGACCTCGGGGCTCACCCGGGCCTGGTCGGCCACCAACGGGCCGGCGAAGCTGGTGGCGCGAGTCATCGAGCCGAGCGAGGGCACCGCCAGGATGCGTTCGGCGACCTCGTCGAGGCCCTGGTCGTGGTCGTCGTTGTGGGCGACCAGGTCGCGCAGCTCACCCCGGACGAGGGCCATCGCGGCACCCAGGTCTTCGGTGATCGCGGCCACCTGCCCGGCCAGGTCGTCGCCGACCCGTTCCTGCAGGGAGTCGGCGGCGAACCCGATGCTGGTCAGTCGGCGGATGAGGTCGTCGTGCAGGGACCGGGCGATCCGGGCCCGCTCCTGCTCCCTGATCCGGGCGGTGCGGGCGGTCTCCAGGTCGGCGCGGTCGAGGCCGAGGTGGGTGGCGCTGGCGAAGTCGGCCAGGATTCGTTCGTCGTCCTCGGAGTAGGCCCGGGGGCGGCGGCTGGCGACGTAGAGCACCGCTTCGACGGGGCCGCGGTCACGCACCGGCACCGCCAGCGCCGAGACGATGCCTTCGGCCAGGGTCTCCTGCACAGGCGCCCGGTGCAGGTTGGTGTCATCGCGGTAGCTCAGTGAGCGGACCGGTCGTTCCAGGGCCCGGGCGGCACCGCCCAGGCCCTCACCCCAGGCGACCCGCAGGTCGAGGAAGTCGCGGGTGCGGATGCCCAGGGAGCGGTGGAAGTAGAAGTTCTCGTCGTCGACCGGCAACCCGAGGTAGGCGACCTCGGCGCCCACCAGCAGGCGGGCGGCGGCCAGGGTGACGTCGAAGACCTGGTCGGGGGCCAGTTCACTGGAGGCGGCCCGGGCGACCGTGCGGTAGGCCCGGTCGACATCGGCGTGACGGGTGGCACCCAGCTCGCGGCGCAGGTCGTCGAGCTGCCGTGAGAACTCCTGCACCTGCCCGGCGGCGGCCTCGTCCGGGTGGGGGCTCGACCCGAACAGCACCAGCCCGCGGCCGGTGTCGGTGGTGAACGGGATGACCACCGCGCTGTCGAAGTCCAGAGTGACCGGGCGCATCGTCGAGGCGATGCTCACCTCCCGGCAACTGGCCGGGCGCCGGGGCCAACGGACGTTCAGCTCGACCGGTTCGTCCACCGTGAACAGCGGCGCGAGAGGGCTGTCCCAGGCCACGACCCGGGGTGGCTGGCGGTGCGGGGCGAAGACCACCACCGCGTCGGACGCGAACTGGCCGAGTCGCAGGTTGTGCAGCGGCTCGGCCAGTTCGTCCGCCAGGGCGTCCGGGTGCCAGCGGACCACGCCCGCAAGCGAGTGACCCATGGAGCAAGTATGCGCTACCTCACACAGCGCCACTCAGAAGTTCGGGTAGTAGTCCGGGCGCGAGGCGGTGGTGCGGATGTCGGGCAGCGCCATGTTGGCGATGTCCTCCTCGTCGTCGACCCAGCAGTCGGCGATCTCGTCGGTGGTGGCGAACCAGACGCCGTCCTTGGAGACCATGTGCTCGAGCAGGCGCTCGTACCACAGCATGTGGTGGGGCTGGCCGACGATCTGGGGGTGCACGCACGAGACGAAGGCCGCGTTCTCGACCCGCTCGTAGCCGTAGTCGAAGATGTCACGCCAGCGCTCGTAGATGGTGTTGCTGTCCTGCTGGCCGGTCGAGGAACCGGTGATGCAGGCCAGCGGCGGGAAGTCGTCGAGGTACCAGCTGACCGGCAGCTCGATGACGTGGCTGGCCTTGCCGGCCTTGTTGCCGTTCTCCCAGTCGATGGCCCAGCGGCGCGGGCGGTAGGCCTCCAGGTCACGGCCCATCAGCGACGAGTCGTACTTGAAGCCCATCTTCTCGACGATGTCGAGGGTGCTGTCGGAGTAGTCCCAGTAGGGCGAGCGGTAGCCGGTCGGACGAATGCCGAGGCGACGGTCGAAGGTGTCGAAGGCGCGCTCGACGAGTTCTTCCTCGGTGCCGGCGTCGATCAGCGTCGGGTTCTCGTGGAAGTAGCCGTGGTGGCCGAACTCGTGGCCCTTCTCGGCGATCTTCTCGCACTCCTCGGGGAAGGTGTCGATGGTGTGGCCCGGGGTGAACCAGGTGGTCTTGACGTCGAAGCGTTCGTAGAGCTCGAGCAGGCGGGGCACGCCCACCTTGGCACCGAACTCGCCGCGGGACATGTAGGAGGGGCTCGGCTTGTTGAAGCCGCCCATCCACAGGGACTGGGCGTCGAAGTCGGTGCCCAGGTTGACGGCGATCTTCTTGCCTTCGGGCAGCTGCAGGTGGCCCATGGTGATGTTCTCCTTTGAATGTCTCGGTGGTGGGGTGGGGTCTCAGCCGACGGTGGCCGCGGCGTCCAGGTGCGACGGCCAGTCGTGGTAGGTCCCGGCGCGGCGGCGCCGGTCCTTGTAGGTGGTGGCGGCACCGTCGATGCGGTTCTGGCGCAGCAGGTCGAGGTCGACCTCGGCGGTGATCACGTTCTCGGTGTTCGGCTCGGCGGCCTCGGCGACCACCCCGTTGGGTGACCAGGGCAGGTCACAGGGCGACAGGATCGACGACTGCGTCCAGCCGTTGGGGATCGGCCCGCCCGGTGAGCCGCCGGTGGCGCAATGGGCGAAGTAGACCTGGTTCTCGATGGCCCGCGCCTGGGCGCAGTGGCGCACCCGCCAGTAGCCGTACTCGGTGAACGTGTACGAGGGGCAGACGATGATCTCGGCGCCCTGCTCGGTCAGGCTGGCCGAGCATTCGGGGATCTCGGTCTCGTAGCAGATGTTGAACCCGACCTTGGCGAAGGGCAGCTCGATGACCTGCATCTGGTCGCCCTCCTCGGTCTTCCAGTCACCCTCGGCGGGGAAGATGTGGGTCTTGGCGTGCTCCCAGAGCTCCCCGTTGGGGCCGAAGAGGTAGCCGATGTTGTAGTAGGAGTCCCCGCGGGCCTCCAGGTGGGTGCCGGCCACGATGTACTGGTTGCGTTCGCGGGCCTCGGCCTCGAAGAGGTCCTTGTACTGCTGGGTGTAGGCGTCGACCCGCGGCAGCGCGGAGACCGGGTCGTCCTGCCAGCCCTCCTGGATGGTGAACAGTTCCAGGGTGAACAGCTCCGGCAGCAGCACCAGGTCACTGCCGGCGGCCTGGTCGAGCAGTCCCCGCGCGTGGTCGGCGAACTCCTCGAAGCTCTTGACCGGGCGCAGCGCGAAGCTCGCGACCGAGATCTTGACCTTGTTGGACATGACGAATCACTACCCTCCATTGCGTGTGATGTGACATCCATCACGCTAGGCGGGCGGTGCAGGGCCATGCGTCTACACCTTGGCTAGCCGTTCGGCCAGTGGCGCTGGGCTATCGTCTTGTCATGGGAACCGAGGCACGCAATGACCTGCAGGACGTGATCGCCGCGACCTATCGCGAGCTGGTCGATGCCCAGACCGAGGTGACTGCCCTGGGCTGCCTGCTCGACGCCGGTTCACCGGCGGTCGTGACCCTGAGTGTGCAGACCGGGGCCGACGAATTGCGGGCGATGCTCGCCCGCGGCGCCGAGCACATCGTCGAGGACGAAGGCGCGGTGCTCGAGATGCGCTGGAACCCCCACGCCCACCTGCGCCATGATTCCGTGGCGGTGCCGCAGGCATTGGCCGCCGCGGGGATGAGCGGCGGTGACGCGGTGGAGGCGGTGCTCACCTGCCTGCAGCGCCTGGTCGAGCAGGGCACGTTGGACGACCTGGCCCCCGCCGCGGTGCGGACGGTGCTGATCACCGGGGAGAGCGACCGTGACACCACCAGCGACCTGATCGCCGCCCTGAACACCCCCGTACGGGCCGCCGAGTGGGAAGAGGCCTGGGAGCGTTTCCGCGACGACCTCGACGACCGCTGAGGCCGGGCCGGCCTCACATCGGGGCGCTGATGTTGAAGGCCTGCCCGAAGGCGGTGCGGGTTTCGGTGGTCAGCCGTTCGCGGGCGTCGTCGTCCAGCGCGTGGGTGAGCCGGACGACCCGCAGCGCGGCATCCGTCCAGAAGGTGACGTCCGCGGGGACGGGCGTGGTCTGCTCGTCCTGGTGGTCATGGTCGTCATGATCATGGTCATGGTCGTCGTGGTCGTGGGTCTCCTGGTTCTCGTACCCCGCGACGTTTATCGTCCCGCTGAACCGGTGGCCGTGCTCGTCGGGCCCCTCGTAGGCGATGGCAGTCAGCATGGAGGTGAAGATCTCGACCTTGTCGCCCTCGCCACCGAACAGCAGCAGCCCGGCGACCGGCTGCCAGGCACCGTCGACCTTGAGCCACTGCTGGTCGCCGATCGTGATCAACTCCTGGACCAACTGGTCGATCTCACCCCAGGCGTGCAGCCGCAGTGAGCCGTCCTGGTCGAGTTCGCGCAGCACCTGCATGGTGTTGACCTGCTCCCCCTCGGGGGTCTCGATGGTCAACTTGTAGGAGCGCTGCTCGGCGTTGACCGAGGCGAGGCGTTGGGCGAAGTCCAGCGGGTCGAGGTCACCGACCTGGTAGGCGAAGGCGTCGGGGGCGGCCGTCTCGACCGGTGCGGTGGTGACGTCGAACTGGTCGGGGGGCTGGTCGCTGCTGCAGGCGGCGGCGAGCAGGGCCACGGGCACCAGGCCCAGGAAGAGGCGGCGTTGCACGATGAACTCCTTCGGCGCGTTGAGGGGGACGCAGTCTCGAAACTACCTGCTCGTCGGGCCGAATCACGCGATGTCGTCCGATCAAGTAAGTTGGGAACCATGGCAACTGCATTGGTGACCGGCGCAACTGCCGGGATCGGTCACGCGTTCGTGCGACATTTGGCGGCCCGCGGCTACGACCTGGTCCTGGTGGCTCGCGACACCGAGCGGATGACCACCATCAAGGCTGACCTGGAACGCCAGTACGGCATCAGCGCCGAGGTCTTCCCGGCCGACCTGGCCATCGCCGAGGACGTCACCCGGGTGGCCGACCGGCTCGAATCGGTCGACCGGCCGATCGACATGCTGGTCAACAATGCCGGTTTCGGCCTGCACGCCGACCTGCTCGACAAGTCCAAGCTCGACCTGCAGCGGCGCGCCTTCGACGTGATGGTCTGGGCGGTGCTCGAACTCAGCGGCGCCGCCGGGCGGGCGATGAAGGCCCGCGGCCACGGCAACATCATCAACGTGGCCTCCACCTCGGCGTGGATCATGAGCGGCAACTACTCGGCGATCAAGTCGTGGGTGCTGACCTACACCGAGGCGCTGGCCTCGGAGTTGTACGACACCGGCATCAAGGTGACCGCCCTGTGCCCGGGCTGGGTGCACACCGAGTTCCACGACCGCGCCCAGATCAAGAAGACCAGCCTGCCCGACGTGGTCTGGGTCGACATCGACGTGCTCGTCTCCGAGGCGCTGCGCGACAACGACCGCAACAAGCTGGTCTCCATCCCCACCTTCAAGTGGAAGCTGGCCATCGCGGTGGCGACCTACGGCCCCAAGGGTTTCATCCGATGGTTCAGCCGGCGGCTCTCGTCCAGCCGTCGCAAGAAGTGACCCGCGATGGCACCCCCTGAGGAAGCCGCGAAGCGCGACGAGCGCAGCAGCAAGTACAGCAACCCGATGCAGGCCGCGGCCCGTCGGGCCACCCGGATGCTGGTGGTCAAGCCGTACGTGTGGCGCATCCTCGACGTGACGGTGCACGGGGTGGAGAACCTGGCCGACTGCCCCGACACTTTCGTCGCGGTCGGCAACCATTCCAGCCACTTCGACACCCCGCTGGTGTTCGGGTCGCTGCCTCCGCGGCTGGCCCGCTACCTGTCGGCCGGTGCGGCCGCCGACTTCTGGTTCACCAACTGGTGGAAGTCGGCCTCGGTCTCGCACCTGTTCAACGCATTCCCGGTGGAGCGCCGCCAGAAGAAGACCCCCGAGCAGCGGGCCGCCGAGAAGGAACGCAAGGCCAACGGCATTCCCGACAGCCCCGAGGACATCAAGGCCAAGCGCAGGGCGGCCTCGCACCGTGGCCTGGCCTCGACCCTGCTGAGTGACGGCATCCCGATCCTGCTGTTCCCCGAAGGCGGACGCACCTACAACGGTGCCATGGGCGTGTTCACCCCCGGTGCCGCTGGGCTCGCCATCAGCCGCAACGTGCCCATCGTCCCGTTTGCGATCGTGGGTGCCTTCGCTGCCTGGCCGCCGCACCAGAAGGGCATGCCGAAGGGCCGCCCGCCGGTCCATGTCGTCTACGGCCACCCGATGCGCCCCAATGCGGGCGAGATCACCCACCATTTCAATGAGCGCGTGCGCCGCAAGATCATCGAGCTCCATGACTCGACTGCCCGCGCCTACGGCATGAAAACCATGGCTGACTACGCCCGAGCCGTCGCGATCGAGAAGTCGCGCGCCAACAACGAGGAGAACAAGTGACCGGCGTCAAGAACCAGAAGTGGTGGGGTTGGGGCGATGAGAGCGTCTCGTACTCCATCGACAACAAGCCGAAGTTCAAGCCGTTCGTGCTCAAGAACATCGGCGTCGACCTCGATGCCATTCCGGTCACCCGGCCGAAGTTCAGCGACCTCGACGTGCCGGCCAGCCAGCTCAGCGACGAGCTGAAGGCCACCCTGGTCGAGGTCAGCGGCGAGGCCAACGTCTTCCTCGACGACGAGGTGCGCGTGGCCCACTGCTACGGCAAGGGTGTGCGCGACCTGGTGCGGCTGCGCCAGAACAACCTGGGCCGGGTGCCTGACGTCGTGGTCTACCCCGGCACCGAGGACGAGGTCATCGCCATCGTCGACGCCGTGATCGCCGCCGACGGTGTGCTGATCCCCTACGGCGGCGGCTCGAACATCGTGGCCGCCCTGGAGGCGGTGCCCGGTGAGACCCGGCAGGTCATCTCGATGGACATGGGCCGGCTGAACAAGGTGCTCGAGATCGACGAAACCTCGGGGTTGGCCCGAATCCAGGCCGGCACCTACGGCCCCGACATGGAGAAGCAGCTCAATGCCCGCGGCTGGACGCTGGGCCACTTCCCCGACTCGTTCCTGTGGTCGACCGTCGGTGGCTGGGTGGCGACCCGCTCGTCGGGCAACCAGTCCGACAAGTACGGCGACATCGCCGACATCACCCGCGGCATGCGCGTGGTGATCCCCTCGGCCTCCGCCGTCGACCGGGTGCCCGGTCAGTGCACCCAGGTACTGCACCTCAACCCGCTGCCGTCGTCCTCGTCCGGCCCCAGCGTGCGCGAAATGATGATCGGCTCGGAGGGGCGCCTGGGCGTCATCACCGAGGTGTCGATGAACGTGCACCGGATCGCCGAGGAGAAGGAGATCCAGGCCTACTTCTTCCCCGACTACGCGTCGGGCCTGAAGGCCGCCGAGGAGATCTGCCACTCCGACGCCTCCCCGGTGATGGTGCGGGTCTCCGACGCCAACGAGACCAAGTTCTCGATGGCCAACAGCTCGGGCAGCAAGTCGACCATCAGCAAGTACGTCAACAAGGCCGTCGAGAAGGTCATGCTCTCCAAGGGCTGGGACCTCGACCAGATCTGCCTGAGCTTCATCGGTTTCGAGGGGTCTGCGGTCAACGTGCGCTTCCAGAAGGGCCTGGTGGCCAAGATCGTGCGCAAGTGGGGCGGCATGAGCGTCGGCAAGGGCCCCGGCTCGATGTACGACGAGAAGAAGTTCGACATCCCCTACATCCGCGACTTCCTGCTCGACCGTGGCATTCCCGCCGACGTGTCGGAGACGACCTCGACCTGGGCCCGCGCGCTGGAGATGCATGACGAGACCGTCAAGCGCGCCGAGGAGGCGTTCGCGGCCACCGGGCACAAGGGCTTCATCATGTGCCACATCTCGCACAGCTACCGCATCGGTGCCTGCCAGTACTTCACCTTCGCGGTGGCCGACAACAACCCCGAGACGGTGCTGGACAGCTACGACACCGTCAAGCAGGCCGTGCAGCAGTCGTTCGTCGACCTGCTGGGCACCGTCAGCCACCACCACGGTGTCGGCGAGGAGCACTCGCCGTGGATGGCCCAGGACATCTCCGAGGCCGGTGTGCACGTGCAGCGGGTGCTGTTCGAGGGCGTCGACCCCGGTCACAACCTGAACCCGGGCAAGATCATCCACGACGGTGTGCCGGGGGTTTCCAGCAACTCGAGGCAGCCCGGGGCCTAGATTGGACCCCGTGATCCAGATCAGGCAGATCCAGGCGGGCGAGCACCTCGAGTTCCTCAACCGTGTCGCCGCGCCCGGCAGTGACTTCCCCACCACCGTCAGCTTCCTGCAGACCCCGGCGTGGGCCAAGGTCAAGCCCGAGTGGAAGCCCGAGCTGCTGGGCTGGTTCGAGGGTTCCCAGCTCATCGGTGTGGGGCTGGTGCTCTACCGGCAACTGCCCAAGCTGAAGCGCTACCTGGCCTACCTGCCCGAGGGGCCGGTGCTGGACTGGACCCGCTACGACGTGGCCGACCTGCTCGAGGTGCTGGTCGGCCACGCCCGCAAGCAGGGTGCCTTCGCGGTGCGCATCGGGCCGACCATCGTGGCCAACCGGTGGTACCCCGACACCATCAAGGCCGCCATCGCCGACCCCGCGGTCACCACGCTGGCCGAGGTCACCCCGGACGAGACCAGCCACGCCGCCACCCGGCTGGCCAACACCCTGGAACACCTGCGCTGGAAGGCCCCGAAGGCCGCCGAGGGGTTCACCGCCGGGCAGCCGCAGTACAACTTCTGGTTGCCGCTGGACGGTGGCGCCGATGCTGTGCTGAAGCGGATGAACCAGTTGTGGCGCCGCAACATCAAGAAGGCCGACAAGTCCGGCGTCGAGGTGCGGCTGGGCACCCGTGAGGAACTGGCCGACTTCCACCGGGTCTACCTCGAGACCGCCGAACGCGACCACTTCACCGGACGACCGCTGGCCTACTTCGAGACCATGTGGGACGCGCTGCGCGATGAGGACGAGCAGCGGATGTCGCTCTACCTGGCCCATCACGAGGGTGACCTGGTCGCGGCCACCACGTTCGTCCAGGTCGGTCGGCACACCTGGTACTCCTACGGCGCCTCGACCAACGCCAAGCGCGAGGTGCGCGGCTCGAACCGCATCCAGTGGCAGATGATCCAGGATGCGATCGCCGCCGGCGCCGAGGTCTACGACCTGCGCGGCATCACCCCGGCCGTCGCCGAGGACCACCCCGAGATCGGGCTGATCCAGTTCAAGGTCGGCACCGGCGGCCAGGCCGTCAGCTACGTCGGCGAGTGGGACAAGCCCATCAACCCAGTGCTCTACCGGGCATTCATGGCCTACATGGAACGGCGCAAGTGAGATGACCCTGACACTGCACCTTGATGCCGCCGGCTGGCGGGAGCACCTGCAGTCGGTGCGCAATGACGTGCCCGGGCTGGTGCCAGTCGCCAAGGGCAACGGCTACGGCTTCGGGCTGGCCCGGCTCGCCGCCGAAACCAGCGCCCTCGGCGTGGACACCCTGGCTGTCGGCACCTCACTGGAGGTCGACCAGGTACGCGCCGGCGGCTGGGACGGCGACATCGTCGTGCTGACCCCGTGGTCACGCCACGACCCGGTGGCCACGGCACTGCTCGGTGACCCGCAGGTGATCACCACCGTCAGCCGTGTCGACGACCTGACCACGATCCTCGAACTCAACCCGCAGGCCCGCCTGCTCGCCGAGCTGCTGACCTCGATGAAACGCCACGGGCTGGGCCGGGCAGACCTGCCGGCCCTGCGCAGCCTGGCGCCCGTGGCGCGGTTCGAGGGCTGGACGATCCACCTGCCGATGCGCAGCCCCGACCCGCTGGCCGAGGCCCGTGAACTGGCCACCGCCGCCCAGGCCGCCGTCGAAGCGCCGGTGTGGCTCAGCCACCTGCCGTTGGACGACTACGCCACGCTGCGCTCCGAACTGAATGTGGAGGCACGTCTGCGGATGGGCACGGCCCTGTGGCTGGGTGCCCCGAAGACCCGCCGGACCACCGCCCGCGTGCTCGACCTGCACCCGGTGCGCCGCGGGGAACGGGTCGGCTACTGGCAGCGGCGAGCCAGCCGCGACGGCTGGGTGGTCGTCGTCTCCGGTGGCACCGCCAACGGCGTGGCGCTGAGCGCCCCCACCTCGGCGGCGAGCCTGAAGCAACGCGCCGTGGCCCTGGCCACCGGTGCCCTGGACGCCTCCGGGCATGCGCTCAGCCCCTACACGATCGCCGGTCGCAAGCGCAGCTTCGTCGAGCCGCCGCACATGCAGTCGAGCCTGGTCTTCCTGCCCGGCGCCGCCGGGGTCGCCATCGGCGACGAAGTGCCCGTCGAGCTGCGGCTGACCACCGCCACGGTCGACCAGGTGGTCGACGAGTAGGGCTGCTCAGTCCTTCGCGGGGCGGAACCGGCGACTGGCCAGCACCGCCACCACGGCAGCCACGGCCGTCCAGCCGAGCATGGTGGCGACCTGCCCACCGGCCGAGCCACCGCCCGACAGGGTGATCCTCAGGCCGTCGAGCATCGGGCTGGTCACGGCCACCTCACGCACCACGTCGAGCCACGTCGGCGAGGTGGGCATGAACGCCAGCACCGTGATGCCGAGCAGGGTGAGCCCCGCCCAGACCCCGCCGGGCCCGATCGCCAGCCGCAGCGCCTCGGCGACCACGGCCGCCGCCAGGCTGGCCACCAGCACCACCGCGACCACTGGCACGGCGGCCGCGGTGGTCTGCGGCACCAGCCAGGCGCTCACTGCCCCACCCACCAGTGCGGTGGTCGCCACGGTCGCGATCACGGTGGCACCGCGCCGGCCGGTGAACAGCTTGGCGGTGATGAAGGTGCCGGCGAGACCGCCGACCCAGATGGCGATGGTGGCCACCAGGGCCGTCCAGCCGAGGTTGTCGACCGCATCGGGTTCGGGGGCCGGCTGGTCCACCAGCAGGGAGGTCACCCGTTGCCGCTCGGTCTCGTCGAGGCTGGGCCAGTTGCTGTTCTGCAGGGTGGTGACATGGCCCTGGGAGTCCTGCTTGACCTGCCCGGTCGTGGTGCGCAGCTGCTGCACCTGGGTGGCCAGCGCGCGGGCCGCAGCCTGGGCCTCGGCGGTCGAACCGCTCAACCGGTTGAGCCGCTCGTCCTGCTCGTCGATGGTGGTCTTGGCCCCGTCGAGTTCGGTCTGCAGTTGCTGCTGCTCGGCCTGCAACTGCTGCAGGGTGGCACGCAGCCCGGCGCCGGTGGACTCGAGGTCGGTGGTCTGTTCGCGCAGGGTGGCGACGACGCCGGTCAGGCCCTCGAGCTTGCCGCTGAGGTCGGCGACGGTCGCGGTCAGCGCCGCGATCTGCGCGTCCTGCTGGGTGAGGGTCTCGTTCACCGACTGCGCGGCCGTCGACAACTGCTGCACGGTGGGGCTGTCGCTGTCGAGGGCCTGCAGCGCCGCGGTCTGTTCGGTCGAATCGGACGCCAGGGTCTCGGCGGTGGTCGACAACAGCTCTGCCTCACCGGCGATCTCGGTGACCTTCTCGATCACCTCGGCCGGCGGGGTGCCGTTGGCGATGGCGTTCTGCAGCGCCACCACGGCATTGCGGGCGGCCTTGAGCAGCTCATCGCGGCCGTCGCGGACAGCGGTGACGCTGGTCAGGTTCTGCGCGGCCTTGGCGCGCAGCTCGGCGGACTTGTCGTTGATGCTGGTCTCATCGAGTTCTGCCAGGGACAGGTCGAGGCCGGTCACCACCCCGGCGCGCCAGGCCTGGCAGTCGCGGCCGCCGCCCTGGTCACCGAGGTAGGGGCACTTCACGGGCAGGTCGTCCTGGTTGCCGACGCCGGGGCGGGCGTAGCGCTGCCGCAGGTCGGTGAGCCGGTCACGCAGGTCGCCCATCCCGCTGTCGTGCTGGTCTGCCAGCGACTTCAGTTCGGTGGCCAGCGTGACCGCGGTGTCGGCGGAGTCGTCAGTTTCGAGCTGGTTCACCAGGGCCTGCAGCGCGGCGAGCGCGGCCTCCAGCGAGGTGTCGTCGTCCTGGTCGGCCTTCCTCAGCGACTTCGGCACGTTCGAACCCTGCCCGGTGGCGCTGGTGACGTCCTTCAGCTGGGTACTGAGGCTGGCGAGCTGGGTCTTCATGCCGCGCAGGCTCGCATCGATGCCGCGCTGGCGCTGGGCAGCGGCCGCCACCGAGGTGGTGTAGCCGCTGACCCCGGCCTGTTGGTCGGTGGCCTGCTGGTCGAGCTGCTTGGCGAGCCGGTCGAGCTCTGCGATGGTGCTGGCGCTGGCCTGCCCGGCCAGCCGGGAACTCTCCGCCTCGGCGGCGGCGTTGGCGATGGCCAACCGGGCCTCCAGGCTGAGCGCGCCGCTGGTGCCGGCCTGCTGGGTGGCGTTGGTGAGGGTCTGGTTCGTGGTGGTCAGGCTCGGCAGCCCGGGGCCGTTCCCGAGGCGACCGGTCTGCTCACCGATCCGGCCCAGGGTGGTGTCCACCTCACCGGCCTGCTGTTCGACCTGCTTGCCCTGGTCGTCGAGTTCGCCGGCGGTCTTGGCCAGCGCGCCGGCCTGGTCACTTGCCGCCTTGAAGGCCGAGTTCGCGTCGCTGAAGGTCAGGTACACCCGGTCGACCACCGCCGCACCGACGGTCTGGCTGGTCGCCCGCGCGACCGCAAAGTTGACCTGCGGCTGGGCGGCCGGCGTCATGGACGAGCTGACGACCCGCACCTGCGGTTCGGCCGGCCCCCCGGCGGCGGCGGCCAGGGTCTTGGCGGTGAAGTCGGCCGGGACGGTCGCGACGGCGGCGTAGCGGCCCGATTGCACTCCCCGGCGGGCATCGGCCTCGGTGACCTGCACCCAGCGCACCTCGCCCGACTCCTCGACCAGGTGGCTGACCAGGCTGCGGCCCAACGCCATCGTGGTGCCGTCCACGGCCTGGGCGACATCGAGGTCGACGACCGCAGCGGTCACACGCTGCCCGGTCGGCGAGGGATTCTCGGTGGCGAGCAGCGGCACCAGGATGAGTGACGGAATCACCACCACCAACAGCAACCCCGCGAACAGACGCAGGGCAGGGCCGAAGCGCATGTGACTGGGTCCCTCCTGTTCGCGGGCGTGAGTATGGGCCACGAAACACGATAGGGGGCGGTTTTCGTGCAGAAGGTGCCGGGGTTGAAGATCATCAGTGAGACTTCATCCAGCCCGTGACGATAGACTGCCACAGTTCACGTCCCTGCCCGAAAGGTAGTCGTCCATGGCACGACCTTCAGTGCGAACCATCCTGATTCGCGCCGGACTCGCGGTCTGGGACATGGCCTCCTGGGCGTTGGCCACGACCTTCATGGTCGCCGAACGCTACAACTTCCACGTGCTGACCGCCGACGAGCGCCAGGTGATCTACCAGTACGCCGTCCTGGCGATGGCGTTGCAGCTGGTGATCGGGTTCCTCACGAAGCTGTACCGGGGTCGGCACACCATCGGCAGTTTCGACGAGGCCGTCAACATCGCCGCGGTGACCATCATCATCGGCGGCGGCCTGATGGGCTTCTTCTACTTCTTCGCTCCCCCGGGCTACCCGCGTGGGGTGACGGTGCTGGTGCCTTTCGGCGCGGTGGTGCTGATGACCGCCGGTCGGTTCGTGATCCGCACGATCTTCTCCTCGATCAACTCCTCCACCCGTGACAAGGCGCAGGACGTGATCGTCTACGGCGCCGGCAACGCCGGCCAGCAGTTGGCCCGGCTGCTGGCCTACGACCCCGACGCACCATACCGGATCGTCGGTTTCGTCGACGACGACCGCGACAAGCGCCACCTGCGCATCCATGGGGCGCGGGTGCTGGGCACCGGTGACGACCTGGTGAAGGTGGCCAATCGCGCCGGGGTGCAGACCGTGGTGGTGGCCATCCCCACCGCGAAGCGTGAGCTGATGCGTCGGGTCTCGAGCATGACCGAGCCCGAGGGCATCAACGTGCTGGTGATGCCCAACACCCAGGAACTGATCCACGGCAATGTGACCCTGAACCAGTTGCACCAGCTCGACGTGGCCGACCTGCTGGGCCGCTCGCAGATCAAGACCGACCTCAGCTCGATCGCCGGTTACCTGAGCGGACGAGTGGTCCTGGTGACCGGTGCCGGCGGTTCGATCGGTTCCGAGATCGCCCGCCAGGTGCACAAGTTCGGCCCCAAGGAACTGGTCATGCTCGACCGGGACGAGTCGCTGCTGCACGGGGTGCAGTTGTCAATCTACAAGCAGGGCCTGCTGGACACCCCCAACATGGTGCTGTGCGACATCCGCGACGCCGAGGCGCTCGACCGGGTCTTCGCCGACCACCGGCCCGACGTGGTCTTCCACGCCGCGGCGCTGAAGCACCTGCCGATGCTGGAGCAGTACCCGATGGAGGGCTGGAAGACCAACGTCGAGGGCTCGCTGAACCTGCTGCGGATGGCCGAGAAGTACGAGGTGACGCGCTTCGTCAACGTGTCGACCGACAAGGCCGCCGATGCCACCTCGGTGCTGGGCAAGACCAAGCGGATCGCCGAGGAGCTGACCGCCCACTACGCCCGGAAGACAGGGCGCACCTACCTGAGTGTGCGCTTCGGCAATGTGCTGGGTTCGCGGGGTTCGATGCTGCACACCTTCACCAACCAGATCGAGCAGGGTGGGCCGATCACGGTCACCCACCCCGACATCACCCGCTACTTCATGACCATCCCCGAGGCCTGTGAGCTGGTCATCCAGGCCGGTGCGATCGGTGAGCCCGGTGACGTGCTGGTGCTCGACATGGGTGAACCGGTCAAGATCCTCGACGTGGCCAAGGGCCTGATCGCCCGCTCCGGCAAGGACATCAAGATCATCTTCACTGGCCTTCGCCCGAACGAGAAGATGCACGAGGTGCTGTTCAGCGGCGACGAGGACTCCAAACCGACCAGCCACCCGATGATCGAGCAGGTGCAGGTGCCGCCGCTCGACCCGGCGCGCCTCGACGAGATCGACGGGAACAACCCGGAGGACATGGAGAAGCTGACCGCGCAGACCACCGCCGAGGCGGCCCGGCTGCGCAACCTGGAACAGGCCGGGATCAACGCCTCACAGCAGTGAGCGGGTCAGCCTGACCAGTTCCCCGGCCTGCTCCTCGAAGGTGAAGTGCTCCTCGAGGTAGGCCCTTCCCTGCGCCCCCAGGGCGGCGCAGTGCTGCGGGTCGGCCAGCAGGTCGGCCATCGCGGTGACCACCGCGTCCTCGTCCTGCGAATCGACGAACTGCCCGCCGGCCGGGAACATCGTCCGCCAGGCCGGGAAGTCGCTGCCCAGGAAGGGGACGCCGCCGGCCATGTACTCGAACAGCTTGGTGGGCAGGCTGGTGACGTAGTTGGGCAGCGGCTCGAGCAGGATCAGCCCCAGCTGTGCCGAGGCCACCACCGCCGGGATGCTGGTCGGTTCGAGCTGGCCCAGGTAGGTGACCGCCTCATCGTCGGACTGTTCTTCCAGCATGGCCTTCACCGCCGGACGAGCCCGGCCGGCGAGCACCAGGTGTGCCTGCGGCACCCGTTCGCGCGCGCGGCGCGTCGCGGCGATCATCAGGCTCACCTTGCGTTCCTCGGTGAGGTCACCGACGTAGACCATGCGCCCGGGCACGGGCTGCGGGTGCGACCCGAAGTCGCTGAGCCAGGGGTAGTTGCGCACCACGGTAGTGTTCGGGTTCCGGAAGCACTGGGCGACTTCGGGGGTTGCGGCGACGATGGCGTCCATGCCCCTGTCGGCCCAGCCGACCAGGCCCTTCGACAGCAGCCGCATCACCGGCCGCACGCCGCGGTGCAGGTACTTCTTGGTCGAGATCTGCTTGACCAGGTCTTCGTGGGCGTCGTAGACCGCGCGGGCGCGGTGGGTGGTCTTCCACAGCCAGACCATCGGGACGAGTTCGGGGTCGTGGATGTGCACCAGCCGAGGCTTGAGCCGGCTGAGCAGCTTCCAGGCCTTGACCTGGCTGCCGGTGACCCGGGCCACCCGGTTGCGGGGCCGCGGCAGGGCGTAGACGGGGAACGCGCCGCTGGCGTCGTCCGCCTCACCCCGGATGCCGAGACCGACGTCGACCCCCGCCCTGGCCAGGCCGAGCGCCTCCTTGTTGCGGACGCGGTTGTCGTGCGAGTCGTGCACCGTGGACAGGTGCAGGACCTGCACGTGGTCGGGCACGCGGGCCGCGGGATCAGTAGTGTTCACCGCCTGTCACTATAGGACGCTAAAGTTGTTCGGGCCCACCGAGGAGGAATCGTGCGTGTTCTCTACATCGACCACTACGCCGGCTCGCCGACGCTGGGCATGGAGTTCCGCCCGCACCTGATGGCCCAGGAGTGGGCGAAAGTGGGGGTGCGCACGACCCTGCTGGCCGGGTCGTACAGCCACCTGCGCAAGGTCAACCCCGTCGTCGAACGCACCGGTGAGGTGCAGCTGATCGACAATGTGCCCTTCCGGTTCATCCGTACCCGCGAGTACGAGGGCAATGGTGCCCAGCGGGTGGTCTCGATGATGGAGTTCATCGGCAAGGGGTTGCGTGATGCGACCAAGATCGCCCACGCAACGCTGCCGGACGCGGTGATCGCGTCGTCCACCTACCCCTTCGACACCTACCTGGCCCAGCGGGTCGCGAAGCTGACCGGGGCCCGGCTGGTGCACGAGATCCACGACCTGTGGCCGCTGACCCCCCAGGAGCTGGGCGGCTACTCCTCGAAGCACCCGTTCATCGCGACCATGGCCCGCGCCGAGCTGTCGGCCTACCGGAACTCCGATGTGATCGTCTCGATCCTGCCGAATGCCGAGGAACACGTGCGTGGCCTGGGCATCGACACCCCGGTGGTGAACGTGCCGAACGGGGTGCAGCTCGACCAGGAACCCGGGCCCGGTGACGAGGCGGTGCTGGCGCTGGTGAAGCAGCTGCAGGCCCAGGGCAATGACGTGATCGGCTACGCCGGTGGGCTGTCGGTGAGCAATGCCATGGACGACCTGGTCCGCGCGATGGGGGTGCTGCGCGACCAGCCGATCCAGGCGGTGATCATCGGCGACGGGAAGGACCGGGCCGACCTGGAGGCGCTGGTGGCCTCGCTGGGGCTGACCAATGTGCATTTCACCGGGTCGATCCCCAAGGCGTCGGTGCACCACACGCTGGCGGCGATGGACGGGCTCTACATCGGCTCGGAGAAGTCGAAGCTGTACCGCTACGGCTTCAGCGCCAACAAGATCTTCGACTACATGCTGACCGGGGTGCCAATCATCGACGCCCTGGATTCCGAGCACACCCCGCTGGTCTATGCCGGGTGCTCGGTGCGGGCTTCCGCGAAGGACCCTGCCGACATTGCCCGGGCGATCCGTGAGGTGGTCGACCTGGACGCCACCCAGCGGGTCCGGATCCGGGCGACGCAGGTGGCCTATGTGCGTGAGCACCACGCCTACGACCGGCTCGCGGCCACCTTCCTGGACGCGTTGCGCGGCTGAGTCCCCGGGTCGTCAGCCGGCCCAGCGGGCCCGTTCGGCGGTCAGGTTCTCGGTGGCCCGCTCGGCCCACAGCTCACGGCCCCGGGCGGTGCGGAACAGCGGGGTGAGGCCGAGCAGGTGGTCGAGCACCCGGAGGCGCCCGAAACGCCACAGCTCGTCAGGCACGTGGGCGTAGTCGGCGCGGACATCACGGACGTAGACGTCGTAGCGGCCCGGGCGTTGGCCGAGCACCGACAGGTCGGCGTCGACCAGCTGGGCCCCGGCCTGGTCATGCTCGTCCGGGTCGTGGGTGCGGGTCAGCCGGACGAGCCTGGCCACCTCGTCGACCTGACGGGTGGGCAGGAACCGGCCGAGCATGCGTTCGGCGAGCTGGGCGGAGTTCTCCTCGTCGTGCTCGGTGCCCTCGTAGACGGCGTCGTGGAACCAGGCGGCCAGCCGCAGGGTGCGGTCGTCGTCCGGGGTGGTCGGTGGGCCGACCTGGACGAGGGCGGTGAGCACCTGCAGCAGGTGGCGCACGTCGTGGTAGTGGCGGTGCGACTCGGTCCAGCGTTCGACCAGTTCAGCGCCGATGGCGTCGTGGCCGGGCAGCAGTTCTTGCCAGGACTCGGCCAGCCTTTGCAGGGCCACGACCCGTTTCGGGGTCCGTTCGGTGGTGCGCATGCGCAACCCCGAAGCGACCAGGCGTTGCAGGAGTTCCTTCGCGCTCACCGGCACCGCGCCACGGGCGACCAGGTCGTCGTAGCGCGACAGCGGCACGTCGTAGTGGTCGTGGTCGAAGGCGCGCTCGGGGATCTCGGCCGCCCGGGCGAACTCGTGCAGTTCAGCCAGTGAGGTGTCGCTGACCAGGTGGCTGAACACCGTCCCGTGGGCCGGCCAGACCGCCGGGTCGATGAGGATCACGGCTGTTCGGCCGGCTCAGGCCTCACCGTCGCCGATCACGAAGCGGGTGACCCCGGGCCAGTTCGCGGCGGAGGTGGTGTTGCGCCCGTCGACGAGCACCTGGATGCCCGGCAGCTGCTCGGGGGTCAGTTCCTTGTACTCGGGGTGGTCGGCCTGGATCACCGCGCCGTCGACGGGCTGGCCCAGTTCGTAGGGGGTGAAGCCGAACTTCTCAAGTTCCTCGGCGGTGAACATCGGGTCGTGGACGAGGGTCTCGGCGCCACGGGCGTTGAGTGCCGCCACCGCCGGGAACACGCCGGAGAACGCGGTCTCCTTCACCTTGCCGCGGTAGGAGGCGCCGAGCACCACGATGCGCTTGCCGCTGAGGTCACCGCCGAAGCCGTCCTCGACCTTGGCGATGGTGTGCTCGGGCATCGTCATGTTCGCCTCGCGGGCGACCCGGACGATGCTGGCGTCGGGGTCGGTGTAGAGGTAGAGCCGCGGGTAGACCGGGATGCAGTGGCCGCCGACGGCGATGCCGGGGCGGTGGATGTGGCTGAACGGCTGCGAGTTGGAGGCCTCGATGACCTTGAAGACGTCGATGCCGTTCTTCTCGGCGAACTTGCCGAACTGGTTGGCCAGGCCGATGTTGACGTCACGGTAGGTGGTCTCGGCGAGCTTGGCCATCTCGGCGGCCTCGGCCGAACCCATGTCCCAGACACCGTTGGTCTTCGGGGCCAGGTCGGGGCGGTCGTCGAAGTCGAGCACCTGCTCGTAGAACTCAATGCCCTTGGCGGTGCCCTCGGGCGAGAGGCCGCCGACCAGCTTGGGGTACTTGCGCAGGTCTTCGAAGACACGGCCGGTGAGCACACGTTCGGGGCTGAAGATCAGGTGGAAGTCGGTGCCCTCGGTGAGCCCGGAGACCTCTTCGATCATCGGCTTCCAGCGGTTGCGGGTGGTGCCGACGGGCAGCGTGGTCTCGTAGCTGACCAGCGTGCCGGGGGTGATGTGTTCGCTGAAGCTACGGGTCGCGGCCTCCATCCAGCCGAAGTCGGGCTGCCAGGTCTCGTCGTTGACGAACAGCGGCACGACGATGACGATGGCGTCGACGCCGGGGATCGCCTCGGCGTAGTCGGTGGTGGCGCGCAGCCTGCCGGCAGGCACCAGCTCGGCGAGCTTCTCCTGCAGGTGCGCCTCACCCGGGAACGGCTCCTTGGCGGCGTTGACCTGGTCGACGACCTTCTGCTGCACGTCGATGCCGACGACGTCATGACCCTTGTCGGCGAACTGGACGGCCAGCGGCAGGCCGATCTTGCCGAGCGCGACAACCGCGATCTTCATCCGGGCTCCTTATAGTGTGTGGTGCGGGTGCGAGTCTACCGTCCTGGTGCCCTTCGGCTGCAGCTTGGACGAGCGCGCGAGGCCCGCCCCGGACCGGGCGGGCCGCGCCGCTCAGCTGATGGCGACGAACTGGTTCGTCAGGCTCGACTCGATCATGGCCTCGCAGACCTCGACCACGCGGGCGCCCTCGTCCAGGGTGACGATGGTCGCGCCCTCAACGCCCAGCACCGCATCACGGAAGTTCTCGTGCTCGGTGCGCAGCGGCTCCGGCTTCGGGATTGCGAAGCGGGTCATGTCGCCCTCGGAGACGCCGCGGAAGTTGGCGATGTCGTCCCAGGTGGTTTCGACGGTCCCGTTGCTGAAGAAGGTCAGGTCGGCGGTCAGGGTGTCGGCGACGAACATGCCGCGCTCCCCGGTGACCACTGTCAGCCGTTCCTTGGTCGGCGAGAGCCAGTTGACCAGGTGGTTGCTCATCAACCCACCCGACAGGCTGCAGGTGGCGCTGACCATGTCCTCGTACTCGCGGCCCGACTTGAACATCGACCGGGCAGCCACCAACTCGTACTTGCGCTGGGTCACCCAGGCGGTCAGGTCGATGTCATGGCTGGCGAGGTCCTTGATCACACCGACGTCGGCGATGCGGTTCGGGAAGGGCCCCTGACGACGGGTGACGATCTGGTACAGGTCACCCAGGTCACCGTTCTCGAGCCGCTTGCGCAGGCTCTGCAGGGCGGGGTTGAACCGCTCGATGTGGCCGACCGCGCCCACCAAGCCCTTGGACGAGAACGCCTCGGCCAGCGTGCGAGCAGCCTGCGTCGAGGCGGCCAGCGGCTTCTCGATCAGGGCATGCTTGCCGGCCTCGGCGATCTTCAGCCCGATCTCTTCATGGGTGAAGGTGGGGGCGGCGACCACGACGTAGTCCAGGTCGGGGGTCTCGAGCAGGGCGTCGATGTCGGGCAGCACCGGCAGGCCACCGGCGACACCGAACGGGTCCTGGCCCGAGGCATCAGCCACGGCCACCAGGTCCACCCCGTCGATGGCGCGCAGGTTGCGGGCATGGTTCTTGCCCATCGACCCGATGCCGATCAGGCCGGCGCGCAGGTTCGCCATCTCAGGCACCTGCCTTCGCCAGGGTGTTCACTGCGGTCACGATGCGCTCCAGGTGCTCCGCGGTCACCGACGGGTGCACCGGCAGCGACAGGCACTCCAGCGCGGCCCGCTCGGTCTCGGGCAGCTCGACCGGCGACTGGAAGGGCTTCAGGCGGTGGTTCGGCACGGGGTAGAACATGCCCGAGCCGATGTTGTACTCCTCCTTGAGTGCCTTGGCCAGGCCGTCACGGTCCTCGGCAACCCGAATCGTGTACTGGTGGTACACGTGCACGGCACCCTCGGCCACCGGCGGCGGGGTGACACCCTCGAGGTTCGCCGACAGGAACGCGGCGTTCTCCTGGCGGGTGGCGGTCCAGGCACCGACCTTGGTCAGCTGCACCCGGCCGATCGCGGCATGAATGTCGGTCATCCGGTTGTTCAGGCCCACGACTTCATTGTGGTACTGCTGCAGCATGCCCTGGTTGCGGTACAGCCGCAGGTTGCGCTCGATGGTCTCGTTGGCGGCCGAGACCATGCCACCCTCACCGGAGGTCATGTTCTTGGTCGGGTACAGCGAGAACATCGCGAACTCACCGAAGGCACCGACCGGGGTGCCACCCAGCGAGGCCCCGTGGGCCTGGGCGGCGTCCTCGAACAGCAGCAGGCCGTGCTTGTCGGCCAGCTCACGCAGCGCGACCATGTTGGCCGGGTGCCCGTAGAGGTGCACCGGCATGATCGCCTTGGTCTTGTCGGTGATCGAGGCCTCCACCGAGACGGGGTCGAGGCAGAAGGTGTCGGGCTCGATGTCGGCGAACACCGGGGTGGCGCCGGTCAGGGCCACCGAGTTGGCGGTCGCGGCGAAGGTGAACGACGGCACGATCACCTCGTCCCCCGCACCGATGCCGCACGACAGCAGCCCCAGGTGCAGGCCGGAGGTGCCCGAGTTCACGGCGACGCAGGGGCGTCCGAGCTGGAAGTGCTCCGAGAACTCGGTCTCGAAGGCGGCCACCTCCGGGCCCTGGGCGATCATGCCCGAGCGCAGCACGCGGTCGACGGCCTCACGTTCCTCGTCCCCGATCAGCGGCTTGGCCGGCGGGATGAACTCAGCAGTCATCAGTTGTTCTCCTCCACGAGAGTCAGCACTTCGTTGGCTTCGACGAACTCGTCGCCGGTCTTCGGGTCCCTGAAACGGCCCTCGCCAATGTCTTCCAGCGGCAGGCCGGAGCGGCCGACCCACCTGATCCGCTTCGCCGGGACCCCCGCCACCAGGGCGTAGTCCGGCACATCCTTGGTCACCACGGCACCGGCCGCGACGGTGGCCCAGCGGCCGATCGTCACCGGCGCCACGCACACCGCGCGCGCACCCACCGAGGACCCCTGCTTCAGGGTCACGCCGACCGCCTCCCAGTCGTCGGCGCTCTTGGCGGTGCCGTCGGGGTTGATGGCGCGGGGGAAGGTGTCATTGGTCAGCACGGCGGCCGGCCCGATGAACACCCCGTCCTCGAGGTGGGCTGGTTCGTAGACCAGCGCATAGTTCTGGATCTTGCAGTTGTTGCCGACGTGCACGCCGGTGCCGATGTAGGCCCCACGGCCGACGATCACGTTCTCACCGAGCACGGCCCCACCGCGCACCTGGGCCAGGTGCCAGACCGATGACCCGTCGCCGATCTCGACCCCGTCATCGAGGTCAGCCGAGGGCTGGATTCGCGCATTGCTCAAGGGGGGTTCCTCCACTTCGGACGATGCCGGGCACGGCACTCGTGCCATTCTGTCACGTCGCCTTCGCGCCGTGCGGGACATCCCCCTCAGATCTGAGGACACTGCCCGGGGGCGCGCGGTCGATGCCGCTGAGCAGGGCCCCGAACGCGGCGGTCCACCAGACCAGTGAGACCGCGAAGTTCTTGAACAGGAACAGGTCGAAGTTGAACCCGACCAGGCAGGCGCAGACCGCCGAGGTGACCACCACATTGGCGTTGCTGCCACCGCGCAGCCACCGCGCCACGATCGGCCAGACCACCGCCATCAGCAGCGCCAACCCGATGATGCCGAGTTCGGCGATGACCTCCAGGTACAGCGAGTGCGAGTGGTACAGGGTGTAGCCGAACGGCCCGGTGACCCGGCTGCGCCACGGGTGCGGCTGCCAGCCCGACTCGTAGGCGAACCACGGCCAGATGGTGCCGCTGCCAACCCCGAACAGGATGTGCACCCACGAGTCATCCCAGGCCCCGATGCCGACCCGCCAGGTCATCAGCCGGCCGGCCGAGCGTTCGTCCAAGCGGCCCAGGATCGGTGAGCTGACCAGCGCGACCAGCACCGCCAACCCACCGAGGACGAAGACGCTGGGCGGCAGGCTGCGCAGCCGCTCACCGGCGCCGGTGTGCTGTCGTCCGAGCCGGACCACCAGCAGCACCACCAGCACGCCGAGCATCAGCAGCCCGCCGCGCGAACCGGTCAGGAACAGCAGCACCAGGTGGGCCACCACCATCCACAGCGACAGCTTCGGGCGGTACTGGTTGAGGAAGCTGGCCAGCGCGATGGCCCCGGCCAGCAGCAGCACGGCCGGGAAGACCGCCGAACCGCCGATCTGGCTCCACAGCCGGGGTTCGAGGTGGCCCTGGGTGATCGAGACCCGCACCCAGCCCAGCAGGGTGAACGGGATCAGCGCCAACGAGACCCACCACAGCAGCCGCAGCCGGCCCAACCGGGGGGTGGCGGCCATCACCGCGAACCCGCCCCACATCGCGAACAGGGCATTCAACAGCGGCACGAGGATGTGCCCGTCACCGACATCGGTGACCACGTGCGCCCGGCCGACCCAGATGAACGGGTCGCTCCAGGCCATGGTGAGCAGCGCCCAGCCGAACAGGGCGGTGCCGGCGACCAGGCAGGCCCAGGCGCCGGCGGTGATCCGGGCGAAACGTTGTGGGGAGTCCAACCGATAGGCCCGGCTGGCGGGGCCACGCCCGGGGGCGGCGGCCGACAGGTCACCGGGCACGGCGGCCTCGGCCAGGCGCTGGCCCTCGCGGTAGCGCAGCACCATCAACACCACACCCGCGGCCACGTAGAACGGCATCACCAGCGTGAACAGGGTGACCGTCCCGAGCCCGGGCACCGGCGCCTCGAAGTTGACCAGCGACATCACCGACAACAGCACCACGAACGACCAGCCGTACCAGGTGATCGAACGGGCCAGCGGGCCACTGTGGGCAAACTGGGGTCGACGGGCCATGCCGACCAGACTACGACGCGCGACCACGCCGACCCGAACTTGTGACCTGACGGTGACCTGCGCCGGGGCCGAGCATCTACGATGGCGGGGTGACTGAAGCGCCCCGCACCCCCGCCACGACCCTGCAGACGATGTACGAGGATGACAAGGCCCTCGACGTGATCGGCTACATCATCTCGCTCAAGCGCTACCTGGTTCCCGCGGTCGTCGTCGCGGCCCTGGTGCTCGTGCTGGGCACCGTGTTCGCGCTGACCCGGCCCGACAGCTACGTCGCCAATGCCACCGTCGGGCTGGTACCCGGCGCGGTCAGCAGCGAGGCCGAGGCGACCCAGCAGGCGGCGATGCTGCCGATGGTGGCCCGCAGCTACTCCCAGCTGGCGAACTCGCCGATGGTGCTCAACGACGCGGCGAAGACCCTCGACCCGTCCGGTGAGTTGTCCGGCACCGAGCTTGATGCGGGGCTGACGGTCGGTTGGCCGAACAACTCGCTGGTGATCACCTTCGCGGTGAAGGCCGACTCCGAGCAGGAGGCCATCGACCGGGTCACCGCCATCGTCAACTCCTTCGTGGACCTGGTGCCGGCCTCGACCGGCTCCGAGGGCGGGGTGGCGCTGGGCGCCAATGTGATCTACCTGCAGGAGGGCCCGATCCAGCCGGAGCCCTCAACCACCCTCGAGCTGCTGGCCGTCTCAGTGGTCGGCGCGGTGGCGCTCGGCTTCCTGGTCGCGGTCGCCCTCGACCTCACCGTGGGCCGCCGCCAGCGCAAGCGGGCCAGCTGAGTCCCCCTCGGACGAGGACGCCACCTGCGCCGCCAGCAGGTGCCGGTGGCGCTCGTACATCTGCAGGGCCGCGATCGCGGCGGCCATGAACATGAACACCCAGTAGTAGCGCAGTGACGAGCTGGGCACGATGCCGATGACCGGCATCAGCACGCTGACCACCACCGCCGAGGCCTCCCGCCAGCCGGCCATGATCCGCAGCTGCCACAGCCCGCGGTAGGTGATCTGGAACCACACCAGCAGGTAGGTCACCATCGCGGGCAGGCCGTACATGGTGACCAGTTCCAGCAGCAGGTTGTGCGGGTCCATCAGCAGGTCGGGGAACAACTCGGCCGCCTCCTCACGGAACAGCACCATGTTGCTCCACCCGGCCCACAGCCTGTGCGGGTCGTCCAGCAGCATGCCGATGGTGTTGTCGATGATCAGCCCGCGCAGGGCGGTCGAGGTGTCCTGCACGAACGGGGTGGCCATCAGGAACATGCCGGCCGCGATGGCGCACAGCACCAGCACCAGCATGTTCTGCACCGACAGCAGCCGGCGCCGGGTCAGCCGGGCCGCGGTCAACGCGACCAGGACCATGCCACCGAGCAGGCCGAGCAGCGCCCCCCGTGAGCCGATCACCACGATGAAGAAAGTGAGCGCCAGCAGCGCGCCGATGCGGGCGATCTTGACCAGCGGACCCTTCCTCGTCCCCAGCAGCAACTGCGCGGTCAGCATCACCCCGAAGATGGCCATCGCCACCGAGAAGTCGTTGTAGTTGGGGAAGAACGAGGCGACGATGAACCGGTTGCCGGCCACCGCGGCGGCGGTGTTCGCGTCGGGGTAGATCAGCGGCAGCAGCTTCACGCCCGAGACCACTTCGAAGACCGCGCTGAGCAGGCAGATCCACAGCCCGAGCAGGATGCCGTTCATGAAGTAGCGGAACGCATTGCGGGTCGCCGAGGTGCAGGTCAGCGCGGCGACCATGGCCATCATCACCAGCATGATGGTCGCGTTGTTGACCAGCGGCACCCCCGAGTTGGTCAGCCAGGCGTAGGTCGACATCACCAGCGCCGCCAGCAGGAACACCCACATCAGGATCGCCTGGCGGCTCGGCAGCCGCACACCGTCCCAGACCAGCACGACGATGGGCAGCAGCCCGGCCAGCACCACGCTCAACGGCAGCCGCAGGACCAGGAAGACCGCCACCACCGCCAGCAGGATCGACGCGTCGCGGGTGCGCCGCAGCATCGGGTAGCGGGTCACGGGGTCCTCCTGCTGGGCTGGTCGGCGATGCGGGCCAGCAGGTCCATCAGCTGCCGGGCGTTGGCGTCGGCGTCGTAACGCTCGGCCACGATCCTACGGGCCTCTTCGCGCGGCTCGGGCTGCTTGCAGCGCTGCGCCCAGTCCGAGATCGCCGTGGCGATCTCGTCGGGGGTGGGTTCGGACGAGAACAGCTGAGCGGTGTGCACGATCTCGTCGATCGCCCCGACCCGCGGGGCCAGGGTGGGCACCCCGTGGGCCATCGCCTCCATGATCGAGACTGGCACCCCTTCGGATTCGGAGGTGTTGACGAAAAGGTCGACGGGTTGGTCGGCCAGGTGGGCGGCGACCTCGTCGGGGCTGACCTGCCCGGCCCAGCTGATGTGCAGGTTGTCGGGGGCGCCGGCGGCGCGGGCCTGCAGGTCGGCCAGCAGCGGCCCGCCACCCAGGTGGCGCCAGTGGACCTGCAGGTCGGGCCGGGAGCGGGCCAGCGTGCGAGTGGCGTCGACCAGCCGGTCGACGCGCTTGACCGGCAGGGCACTGGCGACGCTGAGCAGGTGCAGTTCACCCTCGGGTGACGTGCGGCTGAGCCCCTCGGGCAGGTGGGTGCCGAGCGGGGCGTGGTGGGTCCGGTCACCGGGCACGTCGAAGCTCTCGATGGCCAACCGGCCGCCGCTGCGGGAGACCGGCAGCAGCGCGTCCAGCCCGGGAGCGAGTTGGCGTTTCAGGGCGTGGAAGCCGGCCGGGTGGCGGTCCTCGTGCAGGTCGTAGCCGTGCACGCGGGTGACCACGGCGTGCACACCGCGTCCCTTGGCGAGCAGCGCCCCGAAGGTCCACACGTCGAACCAGTAGCTGTAGACCACGTCGATGGGGCCGTGCTCGGCGGTCCAGTCGACCAGCAGGTCACGCACCAGCAGCGCGTTGCGGGTGGCCTGTGCCACTTCGGCGAGTCCGGCGCGGGTGATCCGGTGGTTGCTGCGCAGCCAGCGCAGCTCACTCCACAGCAGGGGGCTGACCAGGGCCTTGAGGCCGGCGAGCAGCCGGGCCCCTCGTCTGGCCCGGGCCAGGGTGAGATCGACCCTGACCCCGGCGGGCAGCTCGACCGGGGTGCCACCGGCTGCCCAGGGCATCACGGTGGCGCTGCCCCAGTGCTGGGCCTCGGGCGCGACGAACTGCTCACCCGGCGGGTACGGGAAGGCGCGGGTCATCACGAGCAGTCGCATGCCCTAGATTCTGCCACCCGCGTAGCATGGGCCGATGTGAGTGACGATCCCCAGCCGGACGAGCCTGCCCCGACGGGCCTGGTGGCGAAACTGCGCCGGCGGTTGGCCGGCCAGGAGTTCCTCAAGCACGTGCTCACGCTGATGACCGGCACCGCCTCGGCGCAGGTGCTGCAGTTCGTCGCGATGATCTTCGTAGGCCGGTTGTTCACCGACACCGAGTTCGGGGTCTACGTGCTGGTGATGTCGGCGGTCTCGGCCATCGTCCCGGTCGCGGCCGGCCGCTACGAGCTGGCCGTGGTGCTGCCCGAACGTGACAATGACGCCCGGCAGCTGCTGCGGTTGAGCACCTGGATCAATGTCGGCATCAGCCTGGTCACGATCGTGGTGATGCTGGTGATCAGCCCGTGGCTGGCGCACGTGATGACCGACCAGGCCCAGCCCGATGCCGCCACCACCGAGGCGAGCCTGCGGTTCTGGCTGTACTTCACCGGCCCGATGGTCTTCCTGGTCACCCAGCTGGGCGTGATGTCGTACTGGTTGACCCGGACGAAGAACTTCCGCCAGGTCGCGCAGAACAAGATCTACCAGTCGGTCTCGGTCTCGGGCCTGCAGGTCGGCACCGGGTTCATCGGGATGGGTGTCTCGGGCCTGGTCATCGCCACGATCGCCGGCTACTCGGCCTCGCTGTGGAACCTGCTGCGCAACACCAAGGGGCAGTACCGCATCACCGGGGAGACCGCCTCGAAGCGTGAGGTGGCCAGGCGGTACTGGAAGATGCCGGTGCTGAACGGGCCGAACGCCTTGGTCGACTCGGTGCGGCTCAACGGCATCAACGCGCTGGTCGGCGCCAACTACGCGGCCGGGCCGGTCGGCCAGTTCGGGATGGCCTGGCGGCTGCTGCAGGCGCCGATGGGACTCATCAATGCCGCGGTGGCACAGGTGTTCTTCCAGCGGCTGGCCACCGTCAAGCGCGGCGACATGGTGCGCATCGTGCGGCAGGCGATCGTCCGCTCGGCGGTCGTCGGCATCATCCCGTTCGCACTGATCTGGGCGCTGGGGCCGTGGATCCTGCCGTTCGTGCTGGGGCAGCAGTGGGAACTGGCCGGTGAGATCAGCCGGGTGCTGGTGCCGTGGCTGTACCTGAACTTCATCACCTCACCGATCAGCACGGTGTTCGTGACCGTGCAGCGGCAGTTGACGATGCTGCTGTTCTCGATCGCCTACATGGCGGTGCCGTTGAGCATCCTGGCGTTCTTCGCCGGTGACCTGCTGGTGACGATGAGCCAGGTGTCGTGGGCGATGGCCGGGCTGCTGGTGGTCTTCCTGGTGCTGGCGCTGCTGGTCAGCTGGCAGTACGACCGTAGCTTCGGGCTCAAGAAGGACGAGGACGAGGCCCTCGCCTAGCCGCCCACGTTGGGCAGCGGTCGTCCGGAATGCTGCGGCGGCAACCGGAGTTCTTCGACGAACCGAGCGTAGACCACCGACTCGTTGAACTCGGCCTCCCAGCGTTCCCGGGCGGCGCGGCAGAACCCCCGGTACTGCTCGGCCGGCATGGTGACCAGGGAGTTCAGCGCCGCGGCAGCCTCGAGGTCGGTGAACTGCTTCGGCAGCAGGAACCCGTTGACGCCGTCGTGGACGATCTCGCCGACCCCGCCGACGTCGGTGGCGACCACCGGGATGCCCAGGGCGATCGCCTCCATGATCGAGACCGGCACCCCTTCGGACTCCGACACGTTCAGGAAGGCGACCGGGCGCAGTTCGCGGTAGCGCTCGGCGAGTTCACTGTTGGGCACGTAGCCGGGCATGTCGACCAGGTCGCCGAGGTCGCGTTCGGCCTGCTCCTTCACCTCGGTCAGCTGGTCGCCGGACCCGAAGTGGGTCCAGCCGATGTCCCCGGTGGCCTCGTCGGCCCGCTGCAGGATGCCGGGAATCCGGTCGACCCGCTTGACCGGCAGGACGAACGAGCAGCTCACCACGTGGGGCGGGTCCTGCTGGCACTCGACCAGGGCGCCCGGGTCCTTCGTCCCCAGTCGGCGGGTGGTGACCTTCGGGGCGTAGCGCGGCCACTGGCGGCGCAGCAGGGCGGTGCCGTGGTCGCTGACCGGGTGCACCTCGTCGTAGGCGTCGAGCAGCAGTTGGCGTTCGGGCAGGTGCTCGAACGGGGACTCCTCGGGGTACAGGTCGTAGCGGTGGGCCCGGCTGACCAGCTTCGCGACCCGCAGTCCGCGCTCACGCAGCACCTCGGCGAGCAGCATCCCCACGCGGGCGGTGATGTGGAACCAGTAGGAGTAGACGACGATGTGGTCCTCGGCGTGCAGCCGCAGCCCGTCGAGCTGGGGTACCAGCCGGGTGAGGCTGTTCTGGGCGCGGCCCTCGAACAGTGACTCGGTGGCGACCTTGCCGGGGTGCACCGGCAGGCCCTGGGGGCGGCGGGCCAGGTGCGCCAACCCGCGGGTGACCGTCATCGCGGCCGCCGCTCCCCCGGGGCGTGGGACCCCGGCGCGCAGCACGGTGCAGTTGTCGGGCACCGTGCGGGTCTGGGTGGCCTCGGCGGTGGTCTGGGTGGCCACGATCACCACCCGGTCGAAGCCGGCCGCGAGGTGGCTGACCTCGTTCTCGAGGAACTCCTCACCCTTGGCGTAGGGGAACACATTGGTCAGCAGGAACACGACGCTCGACATGTGGTGAGTCTATTCATCCATCAGCCCAGCCTAGACTTCATGCCATGTCCACGGCCCGCGTCATCTACCACGTGCCCTACCCGCTGCAGTTCACCAACCCGACCGGCGGTGGGGTGCGTCCGGTGAAGATGCTGCGGGCGCTTCAGGAACGCTATGACGTGGCGGTGGTGGCGGGCACCGCCGCCGAGCGCCGGGTGGCGATCGGTGAGGTGATGTCCTCGATCAGGGCCGGGGAGTTCTTCGAGTTCTGCTATTCCGAGTCCTCGACAATGCCGACGGCGTTGACCGAGACCCACCACCTGCCGACCCACCCGCTGCTGGACTTCTCGTTCTTCGGCCAGTTGCGCAGCCACCACGTGCCGGTGGGCCTGTTCTACCGTGACATCCACTGGCGCTTCCCGATGTACAAGGAGGGCACCTCGCTGCCCAAGCGGATAGGCGCCAAGGCCGCCTACCACTACGACCTGTGGCAGTACGGACGCTGCGTCGACCACCTGTTCCTGCCCAGCGTCGAGATGGCGGCCTACGTGCCGCTGCCCCGCCACGTCCCGGTCTCGGCGCTGCCGCCCGGCCACGAGGGCGGCGAACTCACCGGCCAGGACACGTCCGCGCACCCGATCCGGTTGTTCTACGTGGGGGGGACCAAGTCGAACTACCGGCTGCACGAGTTCCTGGCCGCCGTGCACGCCACCCCGCAGGTCGAGTTCGTGCTGTGCACCCGCGAGTCGGAATGGGCCGATGCCCGCCCGGGCTACGCCGAGTGGCTCGGGGACAACCTGACGGTGGTGCACGCCAACGGGCCCGAGACCGCGCCCTTCTTCGAGACCGCCAATGTCGCGGTCGTGGCCACCGAACCGCAGGAGTACTGGAACTTCGCCGCCCCGCTGAAGGTCTACGAGTACCTCGGCCACGGCCTGCCGATGATCGCCAGCGAGGGCTCGTTGGCCGGCCGCTTCGTCGCCGAGCACGGGTTGGGCTGGACGGTCCCCTACTCCCGCGGCGCGTTCGCCGAACTGCTCACCGAACTGGACGCGCGTCCTGAGCTGGTCGACCAGGCCCGGGCGCGGGTGCTGGCCGTGCGCGAGGAGCACTCCTGGGCGGGGCGGGTCACTGAGGTGGCTCGGGTGCTGGGTGAGGTCGACGTGCGGGCGCGACCACGAACACCGCAGTGAAGCAGGCCCACCACCAGTAGCTGACCGCGAAGTTCTTGAACAGGTAGAAGTCGAAGGTCCAGGCGACCAGCCCGGCGACCAGCGCCAGGGTCAGCCCGTCGGCGAAGCTGCCGAAGCCCTGGTCGCTCCGCTGCCGCCACCCCTGCACCAGCCGGACGAGCAGCACCGCGACCAGCACGCCCAGCAGCAGCAGCCCGACGATGCCGAGCTCGACACCGACGCCGAGCAGCACCGAGTGCGGGTTGGTCAGCACGTCACCGACGCTGGTGTGCACCTGGCCGCGCCACGGCACCGCCCAGTAGCGGGCATCGAAGGCATACCAGGGCCACAGTCGACCCGACCCGAACCCGAACACCGTGGTGACCGGGTCACTGGTGAACACCCGCCAGGCGGTGGCCAGGTTGGTGCCCCGCAGTTCGTCGCCGAACACGACCAGGTGCCGGGCGGCCGGTACGAAGGCGATGACCGCGGCCCCGACCAGCACCACCCCGGCCAGTGCGGCGGCGGCGAGCCTGATGCTGAGGCGTCGTCCGAGCCAGACCAGCACGAGCACGACCAGCACGGCCAGGCTCAACAGCCCCGAGCGTGACCCGGTCAGCAGCAGGCACCCGGCGGCGGCCGCCGCCCCGACCAGGGACCAACGGGGTCGGTGCCCCTGCCAGGCCGCGCCCAGGAACAGTCCCACGCACAGCAGGAAGACCAGGTGGATCGTGGCCGAGCCACCCATGCCGGTGGCCAGTCGCGGCGAGTCGTGGACGAGCACCGCCCGCGGCCAGGCGACCAGGCTGGTCACCACCAGCAGCCAGGCCGCCCACCAGAGCGTGGAGAGCCGGCGCACCGCCGGGACCAGCAGCACGCTGACCACCCCGGCGGCCATGGTAAGCCAGGCGGTGAGCAGCGGGACCAGTCGGTGGCGCAGCGGCGGGCCGGTCCAGGTGTCCGGCGGCACCACCTCGGCGGTGGTGCGTGAGGTCACCGGAGACTCACCGCTGACCAGCACCGAGACGAAGGCCCAGACCAGCAGCACGGTGAACGCGGCCAGCCCCACCCGGGTCGGTCGCGGCAGTTCCTTGAGGTCCGGCCAGGCCAGCGGCAGGCCGACCAGCACGATCGCGGCGTAGCCGAACAGGAAGGCCGACCAGGTCCAGTCCTCGCCGACCAGTCCGCGGCGCAGGTCGAAGAACTGCATCACCAGCAGTGCCGGCAGCAGCGCCCAGCCGGCGACCTCACGCAACCTCATGAGGCCCCACCCTACGAAGCCCACTGCCCGGTGAACCACAGCCTGGCCCAGACCATCAGCAGCACCGTCGACAGGGTCATCACCACGCCGATCGCCACCGCCGCCGGAATGCGCCAGGGCCCGGTGCGCTTCTGGAAGGGTGCCCCCAGCAGCGCCCCGACCATGATGAACAGCGGGAACCACAACAGCACGGCCCGGTTGACCGACATGTACCAGTAGCTGGTGCCCAGGGCGGCGACCTGGACGCCGACCCAGACCGCCTCGGCCCAGCGCTGCTTCAGCAGACAGACGATGGTGACCACCACGCCGGTGGCCATCGACGCGATCTCCGCAGCGAAGACCCAGCCGACGGCCGGACGATCGGGCCAGGCGGCCGGGTCGGCCGCGTCCATGGTGTGCCGCAACGCCTGGTGGGGCCAGGTAAACTCGCGGTTCCAGCCCTGTTCCTGGGCGTCGAACCAGGTCGTCCATGAACCGGTCTGGGTGAACAACCAGTACTGGTAGGCGAACAGCACACCCACCGGCACCAGCAGCCAGCAGGCGTTGAGCAGCCGCTCACGCATCGTGCGGGGCAGCCCGTCCTGCGGGTCGTTGCCGACGATGGCCAGCACCAGCAGCGCCAGCACCAGGAACAGGCCCGAGACCCGCAGGGTGCAGGCCAGCCCGGCCAGCAGCGCGGCCTGCCCCCACCTGCCGGCGCGGGCCCGTTCCCAGGACCACCACGCCGCCGCGCAGAACGGGGCCTCGGTGTAGGCGACCGAGGTGAACACGGTCACCGGGGCCAGCAGCCACAGGCTGGCGGCGATGGCGCCGGCCACAGGTTGGTGGCGGCGGCGCCCGCCGAAGCCCTGGCTGCCCAACCGGTACAACGCCCACGCGGCCAGCGCGGAGCAGACCAGTGAGACCAGCGCCCCGGCCAGCGCCGCGTCGATGCCCAGCCTGGACAACCCATTCAGCAGCAGCGGCAGGCCGGGGAAGAAGGCGTAGTCGGTGCCCGGGGTGTAGCCCTGTTCGGCCAGCCGGGTGTAGATCGCGGCGTCCCAGCCGCGCAGTGCGTCGGCCAACCCGCGGCCCTGCAGCACCGTCGCCAGCAGCACGATCACCAGCAGTGCCCGGCTTGCCCCCCAGACCAGCGCCACCACGAGCGCTGATTCGCTGCTGGTGCCCATCCGGCGTCCCCGCGCCGCGAGGCGGGTCCTCGACCGGGGGGTGTCGGTGGCCACCACTAGCTGCGCCCGGCCGGGGTGGCGTGCTCGGCCGGCGGCACCGACATCCAGGCGGCGTCCGGGGCCAGGTCGACGACCCCACCCTGGGGGTCGTCGACGGTGCCGACCCTGACCGGGTCGGCCCAGGGCCGCAGCATGTCCCCGGTGATCTGCCAGATGATCCACCCGGCGCCGGCCAGGCGGACGATGATCGCCAGCGGGTAGGCCATGTCGTCGCCGGTGCCGAGCCGCAGGTTGCCCTGCAGGTGGCCCCACACCGCAGCCCAGTAGAGCGCCTCGGTGAGGCTGAACAGGAACCAGTCACGCAACTTCGGACGAGCCAGCGCCACCATGCCGAGCGACCACAGCACGTACTGGGGGCTGTAGGTGGGGGCCAGCATCAGCCCCACCAGCAGCACCAGGGCGGCCACCTGCGCCACCCGGGGCCGGGCCGGCACCTGGAAGCAGAACAGCACCACCGCGCCGACACCGACGGCGATCAGCAGTTTGCTCAACCCCGGCACGAGGCTGGAGGCAAGCCCGGCATCGGTGAGGATCCACCACAGCGAACCCAGCCCGGCGTCGGGGTCGAGCAGGCCCAGGTAGGAGCGGCGCACCGCACTCGGTGAGGCCAGCAGCCCGCCGACCAGGATCACCGACAGCGACGCCAGGGTGGCGATGGCGTAGCGGGCCAGGGCGTCCAGGGCACCCGACCGCAGGCACACCACGGCCACGGCGATGACCAGCGCCAGTGGGGAGATCCCGGCACCCAGCGCGATGCCGGTGAGCACCCCGGCCAGTACCGGTCGTCCCCAGGCCCAGGCCAGCAGGGCGCAGGCGGTCAGCGCCGGGGCGATCAGGTCCCAGTTGACCAGGCCGACGGTGAACACGCCGACCGACAAGGCGATGTAGGCGCCGTCCCAGCTGCGGGCCGGCGGCTTCTCGAGCCGCCCGGTGGCGGTGCGGGTGGTGCCCACCGTCGAGGTGCGGCCCATCAGCATGTGCGCCATCACCCAGGCCAGGAAGAAGCAGAACAGCAGCACCGCGTTGACCACGACGAACACGTTGCCCGAATCGAGGGTCTGCTGCGGTGAGGCGGTGGGGCTGATCGGGACGATGAACCCGGTGATGGCGCGGCCCAGCGCGATGAACAGCGACACGATCGGGGCCTGCGGCAGGCCGTTCTCACCGCTCGCCGTGGCCCCGGTACCGAGCTGGTTGGTCTGCCAGATGATCGGGACATCGCTGTAGCACAGCCGCAGCATCGTCTTGACCGGCTCGTCCGGGTTGTCCTGCTGGCAGAGGCTCTGGTGGCCCATCCGCAGCGCCCACAGCAGGGTCGCCATCAGGATCAACCAGGGGGCCGGGTCGAAGAAGATGCCCTGGATGCGGGCATGTCGTCCGGTCGCGCCCCCCAGTCGGGCAGGCTCCACCCGCAGGTTCACGGCGTACTACCCCCGGTGTTGGTGGGTTGGGTCGCCGGCACGCTGGTCGTCGGCTGCTGGGTCTGGGTGGGTTCACCGGTCGGTTCGTCGGTGGGCTCGTCGGTCGGTTCCGTGGTGGTGGGTGGGGCCTCGGTGGTCGGAGGGGCCTCAGTCGTCGGCTCGGTCGTGGTCGGCGGCTCGGAGGACGGCGGCTCACTGCTCGCGGTGGTCGACGGCGCCTCGCTGGTCTGGGTGTCGGTCGAGGGCGGTTCGGTCGCCTCAGTGGTCGAGGACCCACCGTCGGTGTTCACCCACGCCGGTTCGGTGAAGGGGACGTTCGGCTTGTCCTGCAGCGCGACCTCCATGAAGGACGCCCACGTCTGCGCCGGGTAGGTGCCGCCGTAGAAGGTGCCGTCACCGGGGCGCTTGTAGGGGTCGAGGTCACCGTTGCCGCCCTCACCGACGACGTACATCACCGAGGTCGAGATCTGCTTGGTGGCGGCCACGAACCAGGCCGAGGTGATGGTGTCGTCGATGCCCGAGGTGCCGGTCTTGCCGGCGATGTCATGGCCGAGGTTGCGCACCGCACCACCGGTGCCCTGGTCGACCACCGACTTCAGGGCGTGGGTGACGTCGGCGGCGACATCGGCCTCGATGGCCTGCGTCGGGGTGGTCTTCGCCTCGTAGATGACCCGGCCGTCGAGGTCCTTGACCTCCTTGATGACGTGGGCGCTGGCGCGCTTGCCGTCATTGACCAGGGTCGCGAAACCGATGGCGTTGTCGAGGGTGCTGACCTCGGCGGTGCCCAGCGAGATGCGGTTGTTCAGGTCCCACCCGGCACCGGTGGGCACACCGGCGTCGTTGGCGGCCTGCACGACCGCCGCCGGGCCGTTGGGGATCTGCTGGGTCATGTCGACGAAGGCGGTGTTGATCGACTGCTCGGTGGCCCGCAGCAGGCTGACGTCCGAGCCGTACTGGTGGCCGAACTCGTTGCGGACGGTGACGCTGTCACCCTCGGGGGTGAAGGTGTTGCCGTTGAAGGTCGAGCGCAGGCTGAAGCCGTTGCGCAGGCCGGCCACGGCGGCATAGACCTTGAAGGTCGAGGCCGCGGCGCGGGGCGTGGTCGCCCAGTTCCGGTTGTTCTGCAGGTAGTCGGCGCCGCCGTAGAGGGCCAGCACCTCACCGGTTTCGACGTCGACCGAGCTCAGCGCGATGTGCAACTGGGACGCGTCCTGGGCGGGGCTGGCGTCGGCGGCCACCTTGGCGGTGTACTCCTGGGCCACCTTGACGGCATGGTCCTGCAGGGTCTTGTCGAAGGTGGTGGTGACCTGCAGCCCGCCGCCGTTGATCTGGGCATCGGTGAACCCGCGGTTGAGCAGTTCGTCGCGCACCATCATCATCAGGTAGCCGTTGGGGCCGGCGTAGCGCTGGTTGATCGGGATCTCGGGGAACTCCGGGAGCGCCGCGTAGGCCTGGGTGTGCTGGGCCTGGGTGATGGTGCCCATCTCGAGCATGCCGTCGAGCACGTAGCGGTAGCGCTCGAGCAGCCGCTCGGCATTGCTCTCACCCTCGCTGGGGTCGAACAGGCTCGGGTTGTTCAGCACTGAGGCCAGCACCGCCGACTGCTCGATGGTCAGGTCCTTGGCGTCGGTGAGGAAGTAGGAGCGGCTGGCGGCCTGGATGCCGTAGGCGCCGCGGCCGAAGTAGATGGTGTTGAGGTAGTCGCGCAGGATGTCCTCCTTGGGCACCTCGCGACCCATCTTCACCGCCAGCGCCAGCTCGCGCAGCTTGCGGGTCATCGTGCGGTCACTGGTCAGGTAGTACACCTTGATGTACTGCTGGGTGATGGTCGAGCCACCGCCCTGGATCTCTCCCCCACGCAGGATCGACAGCGCCGAGCGGGCGATGCCGGTCGGTGAGATGCCCCGGTCGGTCCAGAAGGTGCGGTTCTCGGCGGCGACGACGGCGTCCTTGATGTAGGGGCTCATCTGCTCGAAGTCGATGGTCTGGCGGTTCTGCACCGCGAAGTTGCCCATCCGGGTGGTGCCGTCGTTGTAGTGGATGAAGGTGGTGTTGGTGTTGAAGTCCCGGTTCGGGTCGGGCAGCTGGGTGCGCTGGTAGAACACGAGCGCACCGATGCTGGCGACCAGCGCCAGCACGAGGGCCAGGATGCCGAGCACGGCGAAGGTGCGCCCGATGATCTTCCAGACCCGGCGGCCGCGGCGCGGCGGGGTCTTCTCGGTGGCCGCGCGCCGGGCCGGCTTGTCCTGGCCGGTCTCCTCGGTGGCGGGCTTGTCCGGGCTAGTCATAGATGTCCTCGACTGTCTGCTGGCGCCGGGGTGGGCGGCGCTTCCTGCCGTCCCCCAGCATGTAGGAACTGATCATGTGGTTCCAGCGGCAGTCGGGGCAGACCTCGACCACCCGCACGGTGAACTCACCGAACTGGTGTTCCATCTCGTCAAGTTCCTCGGTGGACTTGATCCGTCCCGAGAACTGCCCGAGCTGGTCACCGAAGACATAGTTCAGCACCATCATGTTGTCCGAGGCGCAGATGGGGCACTCGATGCTGCTGGGTTCGCCGTGGTGGATCGCCGAGGAGACCAGCAGCGGGTCGGCATCGCAGGGGTCCTCGGCCAGGGCGCGACTCGGTCGCCGCAGCGCCTCGAGCCTGGCCCGTCGCTGCAGCGCATAGCTCACTTCGAGGCGCCGCGATTGCATGGATTCCAGACTAGGGCCATCGGGCAACAGCGGCGCGTGCGGCGCCATCACCGGCGCCCGCGCATCCACCCACCAGATTAGTGAATGTTTTCACAAGGTGGGGTGATTCCCGTAGCCAACGGTGGTGTGCTGGTGACATCAGTCGAGGTGACAGCACCCCACCGGCGGACGAAAGGAAAGTCGCAATGAAGCTCCTTGAACCGAGCCGCATCGGCTCGATGACCCTGAGGAACCGGGTCTTCATGGCCCCCATGGGCACCACCAGTGAACCGGACGGCAGCTTCCACGACCGGTCGATCCGGTACTACGAGGAACGCGCCAAGGGCGGGTTCGGCCTGATCATCACCGGCGCGAACCAGGTCAACACGAAGTACGAGCAGAAGGCCTGCAATGTGATCGGCAGTGAGCGCTCGTTGAACCAGGTGGGTTTCCTGGCTCGCCGGGTGCACCACAACGGGGCCAAGCTCTGCGTGCAGCTGACCCCGGGGCTGGGACGCATGCAGTTGCCCTTCGCCGCCGACATCGCCCCCAAGGCCGCCAGTGCGGTCGAGTCGTTCTGGTTCCCGGGCCTGATCTGTGAGCCGTTGACCACCGAGGAGATCGCCGACCTGGTGGAGTGCATGGGGCGGGGCGCCGCGATGGCCAGGCAGTCCGGCGCCGATGCCGTCGAAATGCACGGCTACGGCGGCTACCTGATGGACCAGTTCTCGTCCACGCTGTGGAACAAGCGCACCGACGAGTACGGCGGCGACCTCGACGGACGACTGAAGTTCCCGCTCGAGGTGGTGGCCGCGGTCCGCGAGGCTGTCGGGCCCGACTTCCCGATCATCTACAAGTTCACGGCCTACCACGGTGTGCCCGGTGGTCGTGAGCTGGACGAGGGCATCGAGATGGCCAAGAAGCTCGAGGCGGCCGGGGTGGATGCCCTGCACGTCGACATGGGCTGTTACGAGGCCTGGTACAAGGCCATCGACACCGTCTACCAGGAGGCGCCCACGCAGGCGTGGCTGGCCGCCGAGATCCGCAAGCATGTCTCGGTGCCGGTGCGGACCCAGGGCAAGCTGCAGGACCCGAACCTCGCCGAACAGGTGCTGGTCGACGAGATGGCCGACTTCGTCGGGTTGGCGCACGGGGCGCTGACCGAGCCCCACTGGGTGAACAAGGTGCGCCGCGGCACCGCCTACGACATCGTCCCCTGCATCGGCTGCAACGAGTGCCTGTTCGCCGGGTTCTCGGGCAACCACTACCACTGCGCGGTCAACCTACGCCGAGGACTACTTCCCGGTGACCCCGGCCACCGAACGCAAGCGGGTGCTGGTCATCGGCGGTGGCCCCGGTGGCATGGAGGCGGCGATCATCGCGGCCGAACGGGGCCACGAGGTCGAACTGTGGGAGCGCACGGCCCGGCTGGGTGGGGCGCTGCTTGCCGCCGGCGGCCCGGTGTTCAAGAAGGACGTGCTCGACTACGCCGAGTACCTGGTCAACAAGACCCACCGCAGCGATGCGACCGTCAAGACCATGAAGACGGCCACCGCCGCCGAGGTGCTGGCCGGCAACTGGGACAAGGTCATCCTGGCCGCCGGGTCACGAGCGACCATCCCGCCGATCAAGGGCATCGACGGACCCAATGTCGTGCTGGCCAATGACGTGCTCACGGGCAAGGCGAAGTTCGGCAAGAAGGTCGTCGTGCTGGGGGCGGGGTTGGTCGGCGCCGAAACGGCTGCCCACTGCAAGACCGAGGGTGCCGAGCAGGTGACGGTGATCGAGATGCTGCCGCAGCGGCTGATGACCGTCGAGCACTGCCGCAACAACGAGCAGGCGCTCGACCAGTTGCTGGCAGACACCGAGGTGGAGTTCATCACCAGCGCGAAGTTGACCGAGTTCGGCGACGGCATCGTCACCTACGAGGTGGACGGCACCGAGCACCACCTGGTCACCGACACCTCGATCATCGCTTCGGGCTACACCTCCAACAACGAACTGTTCGACGAACTCATCGAGCATGTCGATGTCGAGATGGTCGGTGATGTGATCGAGCCGGACAGCATCCTGACCGCGGTGCACGGCGGGTTCCACATCGCGCGGAACATCTGATCAATAGCGGTAGCACTTCGTGTTCGCCGGAGCGGGCTTGCCACTGAAATGCTGGTAGGCCCGCTTGAACCCGTCGCAGCGCAACAGGTCCTGCGTGCCGGAGGCGCGGTAGCCGACGTAGCGGCTGATCAGGCCCATGTCGAAGTTGTCGGCGGCGGCGTTGGAATGGGGGCGGCGCACGGTCCAGTACCAGATGGCGATGGGGGCCGAGTAGTCGAGGCTGGCGGCCAGGTTGGGGTTGCCGAGCAGGTTGATGCCCAGGTAGCTGCCGGCCGGGCCGTAGTTGAAGTCCCCGGTCAGCTGGATGTAGCCGCGGCCGCGGTAGGTGGCGGTCTGGCCGGCCTCCTGCAGGGCGTAGTCGAAGGTCGACTCGTAGGCCAGGGTCGACAGGAAGGCGGCCTTGCGTTCGGGGGTGGTGATTCCGGCCTGTCGCATCGCCCGGTTCAGTGAGGGCAGCCCTTCGGCCACCCTTGGCGAGGTGGACACCTTGGAGCCGAAGATCGCCTTGAGGTCGGCGAGGGTCACGTCGTCGCCGGGGGCGTGGATCACGCCCCCGCCGGTGCGCGACTGTGGGGCGGTGGTCACCACGGCGGGTGCCGCGGTGGTGGTCACGGTGGCTGCGCGGACGACCGGGGTTGCGCTCGTGGTCGGGGTGGGCTCCACGCTCGGCGTGGGCGTTGGGCTCGGCGTCGGCGTTGGGCTCGGCGTCGGCGTTGGGCTCGGCGTCGGCGTTGGAGTCGGCGTGGTGGTAGCGGGCGGCACCCGGGTCCAGACACCCGGGCTCACGACAGCGGAGGTCGTCGCCATGATCACGCCCAGCAGCACTGCAATGGTGGCACTCATCCGATAACTCCGTCCCCAAACCGATGCCTGAGAGTCTTTCAGAAGTTCATCGGTCTCTCACCTTGTTCTCATCCTTCTCGGCGAGCATCCTTGGCGTGATGTTTGATCGGAGAAACCTGCTGCGCGGCGCCTCGGCACTGGGCCTCGCCGGCCTCGGCCTACCCGCATTCGACGCCTTCAACCTGACCTCACCGGCGATGGCCGACCCCGGCAACCTGACCGATTTCCAGTTCTCCTCCAGCCCCGTGCTGCCCTTCGGCCAGTTCCGCCAGCTGCAGCACCCATGGACGCGGCCCGTGGTGCCGCTTGACGAACATGCCCGCATCGACCCCGGCTACTTCGGTGACCCGACCCCGCTGGCGAGCATGGAGGCCCGCATGTCGAGCCTTCCCGAGGTCGACCCCACCGACCCGGGCACGAAGTCGACCACCCTCGACCCCAACAATGTCCCGGCCGGCTTCAGCCCGGTCTCGCTGCGCTACAACCCGGCGCCCGACCAGGTGCTGCAGGCCGACGGGTCGATCCTCTACCGGCGCACCGACGGCAAGCTGATCCACCACCCCACCCTGGCCGGCACCTGGTTCAGCAAGTTGAAGTTGTCCTGGCAGATGACCGGCGTCTCGTCCTACCGCGACGCCGCCCTCGCCCAGGGCAGGACCATGCGCGACAACCTGGTCGACCAGGCCGGGGTGCTGTGGGCGACCTACGACATGCCCACCGAGCACCACGGCCAGAAGCTGCCCGACCCGTGGGTGTCTGCCTTCGGCCAGCAGCGGGCGGTGCAGGTGGCGCTGGGGATGCACGAGCTGACCGGCGACTCCTCGTGGGTCCAGGTCGCCGAGAAGGCCTTCGCGGCGTTCGGTCGTCCGCGTGACCCTGCCCAACCGGGCTACTGGGTGACGGCCAAGGACTCCGACGGGTACCTGTGGTTCGAAGGGTTCCCGGTCGCCAGCGGTGTGCCCACGATGACCTACAACATCCACCTGACTGCGCTGTACGGGCTGGCGGCGATGTTCCCGGCCCCGTTCAGCAATGCCCACCGCGAACAGGTTCGCCAGCTGGTCTTCGCCGGCATGGCCACCGCCGCCCACTACGCCCCGAAGGTGCGCAACCCGCAGCAGTGCTCGTTCTACTACGCCCAGCCCGAGGTTGACCCCAGGACGCACAAGTTCTACCACGCGGCCAATGCCGGGGCGATGTGGACGATCTACGACCGCACCGGGTACGCCCCGATGGCCTGGTGGGCCACTGCCCTGGCCCGCGACTTCCCCGTGCACCGCGGCGGTGGGCTGGTCTGGATCAAGGCCGGCACCTACCACCTGCGCAAGGTGTGGGACTCCGACGAGGACGACGGCCGGGTCTGGACGGTCACCTTCAAGGTCGACACCCGGCTGCCGGCCGATGCCCGGCAGGGAGCCCGGGCCGGGCAGGCCGGCGCCAACAAGCACCTGCGCAAGTGGATCCGGCTGGCCGGCGGCCGGGCCCCCGGCTGGTGGATCAACGAGCAGCCCGGGCGGGTGTTCCTGGAGGGTTTCAACGTCGACCGGATGAACTTCCGTGAACCGATGGAGCTCTACTTCGAGCCGAACGTGAAGATCAAGGGCATCTCCAAGAACGACCGCGGCTTCGACCGTGCCGGCACCGAAGTGCAGGCCAGCTGGTCAAAGGGCCAGTCGACGGCACTGTGTGACATGGCCGCGACCGTCGGCGGACGACAGTACGTGCGCGTGATCAACGGGGTGTTCAAGGGCAAGTGGCTGCCCACCGGGTCGAGTGTGCACCTCGGCCCGCGCTACTTGGGTTGAGCTTGCGGGCCGAGGTACTCCCCCCCGGCCCGCGAACCATCGATGTAGATCCGACGGCGGCGACGAGAGAGCATTCATGGGCCCCTCGGGTTCGCGGTCATGTCAACAGCCTGTTCCGCACCGCTTCGATCTCCCGAGCCCAAGCCTGTCCCATACGCAGGGCATCGTCCAACGCCACATGGACGCCATCTCCATCCGCCACGCCATAAACCTGTCGAGCGACATCCCGGCATCGCCTCAACCGCGGCGGCGACCGACACGCCAACGCGGCGCCGCGTTGCACCACATCGCGAAGGTCCGTCTCGCCACGGACCCTGAGACCCGGGCCTACGCAGCGAAGCTCACCAGCGCCGGCAAGAGCAAGAAGGAGGTCCTGGCGGCGATCCGCGCGGCTGTGGTGAGCGCGTCGGGTGGCACCCGCCTCTGCGTCTCCGTCGCGATGAACTCGAAAGCGCCGCTTGACAAACAATAGGAGCATCACCCCCCGGTCGAGCTCCGCCGCGAAGAAAGCCGATGCGCTGCGCCCGATCGCGTTCGCCCTGCGTAGTTCCTTGACCTCGCGCTCCAACTCCGCCAGCCGGGTCGCGTCGTCGGTGGTCGTTCCCGGGCGTCGACCCTCATCGATCTCCCTGCGCGCGACCCACCCCCGCAACGTGTCCGCCGGCACACCCAACTGCTGACCGATCCGGCTGCAGGCCCCACGATCACCCCCAGGACCACCACGGGCCTCGACCACGAGCCGCACCGCTCGCTCCTTCAACTCCGGTGGGTGCGGGACACCTCGACCTGACCGCCTGGTGCCAACTCCTGGCCCTGACCGGCCATGACGCCCGCCGCTGGGAACCCAAACGCCTACGACTACGCCTGTTCGCCATCCCCGCGGTTCTGGTCCGATCCGCACGCCAGGTCCGGCTACGGATCGCCGACCACAACCCATGGGCCCACCTGCTCAGCCGAGCCACCGAACGCCTGACGACCCTCCCCGCGCCCACCTGACCCCGGCCATCCCCTGCCCCACCAACCCCTGCAACACCCCGGACCCGTGGACATCCCGCCCAACCCGAGCGACAACAGGCCCAGTTGTCACACCCACCTGCCAGAATCAACCCCAGACGCCGACCCCCAAGGCATCACAACCACCCACAGCCACCAGATGAAAGATCGAGGCTAGGCCCCGAGCAGACCTCCACCACCGACATCTACCTCCACGCCGACATGGAACCACGAAGGCAGCCCTCGACAAGACCAGACCCCCAGGAGTCACCGCAGTTGTACCAATCCACCCAGCCGGCGGTGGCGTACTCGACGTCGACGAGGGTTCTTGTGGGGACCGGGGTGGAAGATCGTGGTGCGGATGCACTCGGTCTTGTAGAGGCCGTTGAGTCACGGCGTTGGCTGGGTGCTGGGGTGGAGTCCGGAGCAGACCTCGAACCGGATCAGGCTCGACTTCCCCGATGATGACAGCAGGCGCCTCATAGCGTCCCGCCTGCCTCGCCGCGGAGCCAGACCGTGGTGGCCTCCCCTCAGCCGTCGAAGTGCCACTCGATCCGACGGCTCCACCGCTGACCCGGACGAAGGATCACGCCCTCGGCCCAGTCCTGGTTCGGGGAATCGGGATGGTCATGGGGTTCCAGTGCCATCGCATCACCCTGCCGCAACCGCTGCGCCCCAGCCTCGCCCCCACCGGCCCCGGCACCAACTGCACCCGCCCAGACCAGCGCCCCGTCCAGGAAGTTGCCCGTGTAGACCTGCAGGGCCGGCGCATCCGAGACCAGCCGCAGCACCCGCCCGGTGACCGGCTCACGCACCACCGCCACCTCGCGCAGCCCGGCCCCATCGACGTCGAACGAATGATCGATGCCCTTGGCCAGCCCGATCTGCTCGTCCGCCACTCGCACCCGCGCACCGATTGGCGCCGGCTCACGGAAGTCGAACGGGGTCCCCGCCACCGGCACCGGCCCCGAGGTCGGAATCGAGGCCGCATCAATCGGCACGTACCTGCTGGCCGGAACCTGCAGCAGGTGCTCATTGATCGTCCCACCACCGGCCAGGTTCAGGTACAGGTGGCTGGTCAGACCCAGCGGGGTCGGCGCGTCAGTGGTCGCCGCCAAGTCCAGCGTGAAACCGTCCTCGACCAGCGTGTAGGTGGCGGTGGCCTCGACCGCACCGGGGAAACCCTGGTCACCATCAGGACTACTCAACCCCAGCACGACCCGGTCGTCGGACAACTCGAGCAGTGTCCAGACCCGGTGCGAGAACCCGTCGGCGCCGCCGTGCAGGGTGTTCGGTGCCTCGTTGGTCACCACCTGGTGCTCGACCCCGTCAACAGTGAAACGTCCACCGGCGATGCGGTTGGCATAGCGCCCGACGATGCAGCCGAAGTAGCCGCCGGCCAGCCCGCCGAGGTAGCCCACCGCATCACCGAAGCCGACCAGCACCTCGGTCGACGGGTCGTCGGCGACCAGCCGGTAGCTCATCGCGGCCGCCCCGGCGTCCAGCACCTGCAGTCGTCCGGCACCGACCCCGGCCAGGGTGAAGCGCTGCACCGCTCGTCCGTCGGGCAGGCTGCCCACCGCCTCGGGGGCGTTCGTCGTGGTCGAACTCATCCCTTGATCACCTCGTTCATCGTCTCGATCGGAATGCGCGACTGCTCGTGTCCCTTGATGATCGCGCGAATGGTCTCGGTCGGCAGCTTCGGCACCCGATTCTCGTCACACAACCCGTTGGCCTCCTGCAGGGTGTCGGTCAGCTGGGTCCAGCAGAACCCCGACAGCACCGGCGAGCGGCGCACCGGTTCGATGATCGCGCGCACCCGCGCCTCGTAGTCATCGGCGTCCTGGGCTGACGAATAGCCCCAGGTCTCGTCGGCACTGCGGTTGGTGACGAACTCCACCCCGCCGAACTCGGTCAACAGCACCGGGGCGTCACTGCGCTGCCGGTCGCCCACGACCAGCGGGCGCCCGGCCGGGCCGCAGACGCTGAGCAGCTGCGCCACTCCTTCAGGGGTGTAGCGACTCTCCATCACCTCACCGCGCCACTCGTAGTCGTGGATGGTCATCAGGTCGGAGTCGGTGTGTTCCCACCCGTCGTTCGAGATCACTGGACGAGTCGGGTCCAGGGCGCGGGTGAGGTCGGCCAGCCCCCGGGTGAAGGCCGCCTGCTCCGGGCGCCGCGAGATGTGGGTGACCCCCCACGACTCGTTGAACGGCACCCACACCAGCACGGACGGGTGCGTCTCGTTGGCCCGGACGATGTCGACCCACTCCTGGGTGAGCCAGGCCACCGCCTGCGAATCGAAGGAGTAGGCGGCGGCGGTCTCGCCCCAGATGGTCAGCCCGAGAGTGTCGGCGAAGAACAGGAACCGGGGGTCCTCCACCTTCTGGTGGATGCGCGCCGAGTTGAACCCCAGGTCAAGGATCAGCTGCACCTCGTCCTTCATCGCCTGCACCGAGGGCGGGGTCAGGCACGACTGCTTCCAGTAGCCCTGCTCGAGCACCGAACGCAGCTGGAACGGGATCGAATTCAGCGTCAGCCCAGCCGGGTTGGTACCGACCTCGCGGTAACCCAGGTAGGAACGCACCTCGTCGCGGCTGCCGTCGCGACCATGGACCACCACCCCGGCATCCATCAGCGCCGGACGGTGCGGCCACCACAGGAAGGCCTCCAAATCGACCCCGCTGGTGACCCGGGCCAGCGACAGCACCACCTCGGTCGACTGTTCCTGCACCTCGACCCTCGTCGTGGCGAGCACATCACCGTCGAAGGCGATGGCCAGCTCGACATCGACCGGCTCGAGCGGGCGGCGGTTCAGCTCGACCACGGCCCTGACCTGGGCGTTGGAGATGTCCGGGCGCCACACCACCCGGGCCAGGTGCAGCGGCGGCACCGACTCCAGCCAGACGGTGCGCCAGATGCCGCTGGTGCGCTCGTACCAGATGGCGTGCGGTTCGGGCAGCCAGTCCTGCTTGCCGCGGGGCTGGCGGGTGTCCAGCGGGTCGTCGAAGGCCCTGATGACGACGACCTGCGGGCCATCGTGGGGGTGCAGGGGGTCATCCCCCGCATGCAACAACGCGTTGGTGATGTCGATGCTGAACGGGGTCTGGCCGCCGCGGTGGGTGCCCACCTGGTGCCCGTTGACCCAGACCGTGGCCTCGTAGTCGACCGCCCCGAAGTGCAGCAGCAGGCGACGTCCGGGTTCGTGCCCGGCCCCGGCGAGGTCCTCGTCCGAGAGTTCGATGCGGTACCACAGGCAGGGGTGGAAGCCGGTCGCCCCCAGCCCCGAGGCCGCCGATTCGGGCGGGAAGGGCAGTTGGATCTGCTGGGTGAAGACCGACTCGTCGGCGAACCAGCGCTCGTCGAGGCCGACCAGGTCGTCGTCGTGGGCGAAGCCCACCACCCGGTCGAGCAGGGTCGCAGCCGAGCGGACGAGGGTGGGCCGCGGGTAGCTGCCGTCAGCCTTCGAGGCTGGCTCGACGCAGGCCAGCGTGGCGGCAGTCGTGGTCATGTGGTGTCTCCGGTCTTCTTGGGTGAGCTGGGTGGGGTGGTCAGGGTTTGGTGGGCTGGTCGAGGGTGGGGGGTTGGACGGTGACGGTGCGCCCGTCGAAGTCGACCTTCGACAGCCACATCTGGCGGCCGAAGGCTTCGTTGCCGACCTCGCCGGGCAACCAGGCGTGGTAGACCATCCACCACTGCTCGCCGACCTTGATCATCTGGTTGTGGCCGGGGCCGGCGGCGACCTCGTTGGTCACCAGCACCGGGTCGGGGTGCTTGGTGAACGGCCCGGTGGGGCTCTCGGCGACCGCGTGGCCCACGGCGTAGCGGTCGGAGCCGTAGTCGTTGGCCGAGTAGAACATGTGGAACAGGCCGTCGATCTCGACCAGGGCGGGCCCCTCGACCAGGTTGCCCTCCCACGGCAGGTCCTGCTGGAACAGGTTGGTGGTCTCGCCGGTGACGCTCATCCCGTCGGCGCTCAGCGCCGCGACCTTGATGAAGGTGTCGACACCGATGGCGTTGCCGTCGTTCTTCCAGTAGAGCCAGGCCTTGCCCGAGGAGTCGATGAAGGGGGTCGCGTCGATCGACCCACCCTCATCGATCTCACACATCAGCGGCTCGGACGATTCGTCCACGTAGGGCCCGGCGGCGGTGTCACTGACCGCCACCGACAGGCATTGCCAGGCCGGGTCGGGGGCCCTGGTGGTGTAGTAGAGACGGTAGCTGCCGTCGGTCCACTCGATGATCTCCGGTGCCCAGACCTTGCCCGAGCTCGACCAGCCCGGCAGCGCCGGGAGCGCATCGCTGCCCTGGGTCCAGCTGACCATGTCGGGGCTGGTCAGCACCTGCACGTTCATCCCGTTGCCGTTGGTGGCGATGGCCAGGTAGCCACCCTCACCGTCGGCGATGACCTGCGGGTCGGGGAAGTTGTACGGGTAGACCGGGTTGGTGAAGCCCATGGTGTCTCCTGGGTCCTGGGGGTCGGCCTGGCCGCTGCAGCCCGCGATCGCGAGCAGCAGCGCCAGGACGAATGGGACGACGGCTTTCCTCACGGTTGCGGCCAGGTTCCCGGAGCGCTGTTGGCCGTGGTGAGGGTGAACCAGTCGAAGGTCGCGGCGGTGTTGAACTGCGATCCCCCACCGGCGTAGAGCCCGATCTGCGGGGTGGTGCCAGCCGCGAAGGTCCAGGTGGCCCCCCAGGTCCAGGTCACCCCGTCGTGGCTGATGGCCGCCCGGTAGAGGTGGTCACCGTTGGACTGCTGGTGGTGGGCGATGCGCAGGTACATGGTCGGGTTGCTGGGCCCGACGATCGCCCCGCCCCAGGACAGGCCCGCCCCGGGCCCCGCCGAGGTCTCTCGTCCCCATTCGACGGTGCGGGTGCCCCAGATCGAAACCGACCCGAGTCGCGCGAAGTCATCGTCGGTGTTGCGGACGATGAGCCCGGCCTGCTGGAAGTTGCGGTTGTTGGTGCCACTGCCCAGGTCGAGGGTGAACTTGACCGTCGCGATCCAATCCCCGGTCGGGGCATTGCGCATCAACAGGGCGCCGGTGTTGGCGGTGCCCACGACATCGACCGCCTTGAGCGGCCAGACCAGGTTGCCGCCGGTGACCCGGGTGTCGGTCTGCGGGCGGACCCAGGTCCAGGACGGGTCGACGTCGGTGCCGTTGAACTGGTCGGTGAACAGCACCTGGCCGGCGAGCGGCTGCGGGGCGAGCCGGGTCGCCTCGACGGCCGGGCGGGCGGCGGTCAGGTTGTCGACCAGTCCCTGCCCGATGAACCGGACCGGTCCCTCGTTCAGGCTGTAGCGACCCAGGTCGAGCCGGACGACCGCGGCCGGGTCGGCCAAGTCCTCCATCGAGACCGAGGCGGTCAGCCGCCCGTTGTCGAGTTCGACGATGACGCTGGTCCAGCCCTGCATGGTGGGCAGGGTGTCGGTGCCGGAGGCCCCACCGGCCTTTGCCTCCAGCGTGCCGGCGACCGGGTCGACGAACAGCTTGACCTGGTTGTTCTTGCCGATGAAGATGTTCATCGGCTCGTCGGACAACAGGTCGAAGCGCAGCCGGAAGTCACCGGCGGGCAGGTTCGAGGTGTTCGACGTGCCCTTGATACGGGCCGAGTCGCCACCCTGGGGGTCACTGACCCGGGTGGCCCGCTCGATGCCGTCGGCGGGGTCCCACGGGGTGGCGCTGAGCAGCGACTGGGTGACCGGTGCCGGCATCGGGGTGGCCGAGGGCCCGGAGCCGGCGTTGACGACCGGCCAGCCGTCGATCCAGTCGATCGGGTCCATCAGCATCGGGCGACGGTTGATGCCGTGGGGCTGGTTCAGCCACGGCTTGTTCTTGTCAATGGCGTGGTACAGCAACCAGTCGCGACCTGCCGCGTCGGTGAACATGGCGTTGTGGCCGGCACCGATCCACTTGTTCCCGTTCTGGGTGACGACCAGGGTGCCGCCGGTGACCGAGGCGTTCATGTCCCGGCCCTCCTTGTCGAGGAAGGGGCCCATGGGCGACTTCGAACGACCGGAGAAGACCGAGTAGCCGGTCGAGGGGCCGGCGCAGCAGTTCGCCGAGGAGGCGAACATGTAGTACCAACCGTCGTGCTCCACGACATAGCTGCCCTCGTAGCGGTCCCAGTGGCCGACCTGGGTGGGCTCGCCGACCACGCTCAGGCCGTCAGCGCTGACCCGGGTGACGTGGGTGCCGCCGTAGTAGCCGCCCCAGTAGAGGTACTGGTTGCCGTCGGTGTCGGTGAACCCGCTGGGGTCGATCGTGTTGAACCAGTCGCCGTTGCCGGGGCCTCGGGGGGCGATGATCGGCTCGTCGGTCGGGGTCCAGGGGCCCTTCGGGTCGTCGGCGGTGGCCACCCCGATGGCGTAGTCGCCGCCGGGGTTCAGGGTGGTGTCGGTGACGGTGAAGTACATGACGTAGCGGCCCTGGATGTAACGCACGTCGGGCGCCCACAGCCCCGCGTTGGCGGTGGCGTAGGACGGGCGGTTCGCCGCGGTGAAGATCGGGCCGACGTACTCCCAGTTCACCCAGTCGCGGGTGCGGCTGATGTGGCCGACGACGCTCGGGCCACCGGAGCGCAGCGGGTCGGCGGTCGCGTAGGTGTACCACCAGCCGTCCTTGCCCTGGATGACGGCCGGGTCGGCGTAGGTGTCGGCATAGGGGGCGGAGATGTCGTTGGTGTAGGTCGCCCCGCCCGGCTCGGCCGAGCCGGCGGGGGTGACCAGGGTCAGGGCCAGGCAGGCGGCCAGGGCAACCGCGAACCAGCGTCGCAGTCGGAGGGGATGGGTGGTCGACATCGTTGTCTCCTAATTGGTGAGGGGTGGTGGTGAGGGGATCTGGGTCAGCCCTTGAGGCCGCTCGCGGCCACGCCCTGGATGACGTAGCGCTGGACGAACACGAACAGGATCAGCACCGGCACCGCAGCCAGGGAGGCGCCGGCCATGACCACGGGGTAGTCGATGGTGTAGGAGCCCTGCAGGCGCGACAGGCCGACCGGCAGGGTGAGCATGTCCTCGCTGAACAGCACGTACAGCGGCCACAGGAAGTCGTTCCAGTTGGCCAGGAACTGCAGCACCAGCAGGGTCACCACGGCCGGGCGGGCGTTCGGCAGCATGATCGAGAAGAAGATGCGCACCGGGCCCGCGCCGTCCAGCCGCGCTGATTCCTCCAGCTCGTGCGGCAGGGACAGGAAGAACTGGCGCATGAAGAACATGCCGAAGGCACTGGCGGCGCCGGGTAGGATCAGCGCCTGGTAGCTGTCGAGCCAGCCCAGCTTGCTGAGCAGTTCGAAGTTCGGCATCAGGAACACGAACCCGGGAATGAACATCGTCGAGATGATCGCCACGAACACCGCGTTGCGCCCGGGGAACTGCATCCGGGCCACGGCGTAGCCGGCCATCGCACAGACCAGCACCGAGACGACCGCGAAGATCGAGGCGATCAGCACCGAGTTCAGCAGCCACGACAGCACCGGGGCGCCCGGGTCGTTGAACAAGGTCGTGAAGGCCTGGGTCGTCCATTCACGCGGCAGCAGCGACGGTGGCGCGGTCTGGGCGTCGACGTTGGTCTTGAACGCGGTCAGGATCATGTAGACGATCGGGGCGATGAAGACCAGCGCGAGGGCGACCAGCAGCAGCCAGAAGAACGGGTTTCGGGTGGCGCGCCGCATCACAGGGCTCCCTTCTGTTCGCGCTTGATGGCCTTGGCGGCGCGGCGTTCCAGGGCGGCGCCGCGGTCACGCAGCAGCCAGAACTGCGCGATCGAGACCACGGCCAGGAACAGCGCCAGGATGTAGGACTCGGCTGCCGCCGCACCCGCGCGGGACTGGCTGAAGCCGAGGTCGGTCATCACCATGAGCACGGTGCGGGTCGTCTCGGTGGGGCCGCCGTTGGTGATCAGCAACGACTGGCCGAACATGTTGGCGCTGGCCAGCACGGTGGTGATGAAGATGAAGATCAGCACCGGACGAAGGCCCGGCAGCGTGATGTGGACGAACTTCTGCCAGGCGGAGGCGCCGTCGAGGGAGGCCGCCTCGTAGTGCTCGGTGGGGATGTCGGCCAGGCCGGCCATGTAGATGATGGCGTTGAAGCCCATCGTCCACCACACGGTCACCCCGACCAGCGACACCCACGCCCAGGGTTGGGAACTGGTCCAGGAGATCTCGGTGCGCAGCACATAGTTCACGAAGCCGAACTGCCCGTCGAGCAGGTAGCGCCACATGACGCCGATCACGGCCACCCCCAGCACGTAGGGGGCGAAGAAGGTGGCGCGGAAGAAGGTTCGTCCGGGGAACTCGCGGTTCAGCAGCAGCGCCAGGGCCAGCGGCAGGCTGATCAGGAAGGGCACGCTGAGCAGCACGAACAGGCCGGTGTTCTTCATGCCGTTCCAGAACGGCTGGCTGATCACCGCTTCGGGGTCGAAGATGTCGGCGTAGTTCTGCAGGCCGACCCAGGGACGCCGTTCGAGGGTGAAGTCCCAGTCGTGCAACGAGATCCACAGGCCGTAGACGGCCGGTGCGACCACGAAGCTGCAGAACAGCAGCAGGAACGGCGCCATGAACAGCCAGGGCACGAGCGGGTTTCCGTGCACGTGGCTGCGGCGCCGCCGGGGCGCGCCCGTCCCTGTGGGTTGGGACGAGCGCGCCCGGGTGGCGGGGCCAGCACTCATCGATTCAGCCGTACTTCTTGACGTTGGCTTCGAGGATCTTGTTGGCGCGCTCGACGGCCCCGTCCAGGGTCGACTTCACGTCCTTCTGGCCCAGGACGATCTCGTTGAAGGCCTTGTCGAACTCGGCACCGGCGTCGCCGATACCGGCCACGGCGGGCAGGAAGACCAGGTCGTCGATCTGCTTGGCGAGTTCGGCCTGGCCGGTGAGGGCCTGGAACTCGGCCGACTCACGCACCGAGTTGCGGGCCGGCACCTGGCCGCCCTTGGCCCACTCGAGGGAGTGCTGGGAGATCCAGTTGAGGAACACGCGCGAGGCCTGGTCCTTGTTGGCGTCGGGGGTCTTCTGGGTGGGCAGCACGAACTGGTGCGAGCCGGCCCAGGCGGCGTTCTTCCCGCCGATGTTGGGCAGGCGCGAGACACCCCACTGCAGGTCGGTCTTCTCGGCGAGGGTGTTGAGCGACCAGATGCCGTTCCAGTTGAACGCGTTCTGGCCGTTCTGCAGGGCCAGGAAGTCGGCGTCCTGGTCGACCTTGGCCGGGGAGTAGCCCTGCTTGATGAGGTCCTGGAACCAGGTGAAGGCCTTGACGCCCTCTTCGGAGTTGTAGGTGGCCTCCTTGGCGCCCTCGCTGTACATCGAGCCGCCGAACTGGGCGATCAGCGACTGCATGCTGAGGCCGCCGGTGAACAGGTGCGGGCTGGCCCAGTGGCCCTGGATGCCCTTGCCCTTGAGCTTGTCGAGGGCGTCCATGTAGGAGTCCAGGTCGAGCGGCGGGCTGTCGGGGTCGAGCCCGGCGGTCTCCATCAGGGTCTTGTTGTAGAAGAAGCCGAGCGGGTGCACGTCCAGCGGGATGGCGTAGCGGACGTCGTTGTAGATGCCGGCTTCCCAGGGCACGGGGGCGAAGTCGTCGGCCGACAGTTCCAGCGCGCTGGCCACGTCGTCCAGCGGCTGGATGACCTTGCGGGCGGCGTTGGTGGCGACCGAGTCGACGTGCATGACGGCGATGTCAGGGCCCTTGTCGGCGGTGACCGCGGTGGGCAGGGTGGTGTAGTAGTCCGACCACTGCATCACGCGCATCGAGACGGCGATGTTCGGGTACTCGCCGTTGAACTGGTCGACGAGCTTCTTCATGAAGGCGCCGTCGCCGCCGGTGAAGCCGTTCCAGAAGGCCAGGTCGACCTTGGGTCCGTCGTAGCCGCCCTTGCCGCCGTCGCCGGTGGCGGTGGGGGTGTCGGTGGCCGAGCTGCCGCCACAGGCACTGAGCACGCCAACGGCTCCCAGGCCCATGCCGGTTGTGAGGATGCCCCGACGGCTGAACGCCGGGGTGCGGGAATTGGTCATTGAGGTTCCCTTTCAGGGACGAACGGAGGGTAGGCACGCCCAACGGCAGCGGTGCCGTGGTGGAGCGCAGCGGTGCTCGGCATCGAACCCCGCGGTCAAGTTGTGACACCAAGTTACAACGGGAGTAAAAGTTTTACAACGGGAGCAAATCACAGTGACCAAACCGAGATCTTCCCCGATAGGGTGGTGGCATGGCAGCGACCCTGCGCGACGTCGCGTTGCTGGCCGGGGTCTCCCCCAAGACGGCCTCCAACGTGATCAACGACCGCCCGCACGTGAAGCCCTCGACCCGGGCCAAGGTCGAGGCTGCCATCGCCGAACTGCACTACCGCCCGAACCTGACCGCACGCCAACTGAAGTACGGACGATCGGGCTTCCTCAACCTGGCCATCCCCCAGATCGACTGGCCCTACTTCGCCGAGTTGGCGGCCCGGTTGACCGAGGCGGCCACCGAGGCCGGCTACCTGCTGCTGCTCGACGTGACCAGCGCGACCCACGAGGCCGAGGCGGCGCTGATGGCCGGCGTGCAGCCGAGCAAGGTCGACGGGCTGATCTTCTCACCCCTGGCCCTGAGTGCCGAAGAGATCGCCACCCGCACTGACACCACCCCGATGGTGCTGCTGGGTGAACGTGCCGTGCCCTCTGACCATGACCACGTCTCGGTGGACTCGGTGGTCGCCGCCAAGGCGATGACCGAGCACCTGATCGGGCTCGGGCGCCGCCGGATCGCCGCCATCGGCCGCCTGTCGAACAGTGGCACTGCCTCGGTGCGCATGGAGGGCTACCACCAGGCGCTGGCGGCAGCCGGCCTCGGGCGGCGCTCCGAGTACGAAGAGGGGGTCGGTGACTACCTGCGCAGCGAGGGCAAACTGGCGATGGCCAGGTTGCTGGCCCTGCCCGAACCCCCCGATGCGGTGTTCGCCTTCAACGACCTGATGGCCATCGGTGCGCTGCAGGCCTGCCGCGAGGCGGGCGTTCGGGTGCCCGAGGACATTGCGGTGGCGGGCTTCGACGACATCGCCGAGTCGGCCTACACCGCGCCCACCCTCACCACCGTCGCCCCCGACCTGGACGTGCTCACCAGCGAGGTGCTGCGGCTGCTGCTGACCCGCATCGACGGCAGCCGCACCGAGGCCGAGGACGTGCAGGTGCCCTGGCAGATCGTCGTCCGGGAGAGCACGGGCGGGTAGCCGCCACCGCGGATGCGCAGGTTCCTGCCCAGAAGACACACCGGCAGGGATGGGCCTGTGCAGGAACTTGCGCATCGGCGGGTGGACGAGGTCGCGAGCGCGGGGACGAGTCCCTTGTGCACAGGCTGTGGACAACCCGGCTCACCTGTGGACAACCCGCGGACCCGATGACGACGAGCCCTGTCACGGCCTAGATTGGGCACCATCAGGCGACCGCCACCACCCCCCAGGAGGACAACGATGCCCAGCACCGTCAAGGGAGTCATCAGCCGCAGCAAGGACGCCGACGTCGAGGTCGTCGACATCATCGTCCCCGACCCCGGCCCGGGCGAGGCGGTGGTGAAGGTCCAGGCCTGCGGCGTCTGCCACACCGACCTGCACTACAAGCAGGGCGGCATCAACGACGACTACCCCTTCCTGCTCGGCCACGAGGCCGCCGGCACGGTCGAGGCGGTCGGCGAGGGCGTCACCGAGGTGGCGCCGGGCGACTACGTCATCCTGAACTGGCGCGCCGTGTGCGGCCAGTGCCGTGCCTGCGCCAAGGGTGAGCCGTGGTACTGCTTCAACACCGCCAACGCCACCCAGAAGATGACCCTGACCGACGGCACAGAGCTGACCCCCGCCCTGGGCATCGGCGCCTTCATCGAGAAGACCCTGGTGGCCGCCGGGCAGTGCACCAAGGTCGACCCGGCCGCCCCTGCCACCGCCGCCGGCCTGCTCGGCTGCGGCGTGATGGCCGGCTTCGGTGCCGCCGTGAACACCGGCGCCGTGCGCCGTGGTGAGTCCGTGGCCGTCATCGGCTGCGGCGGGGTCGGCAACGCCGCCATCGCCGGGGCGGCCATCGCCGGGGCCACCACCGTCATTGCCGTCGACCTCGACGACCGCAAGCTCGAGGCAGCCAAGGCATTCGGCGCCACCCACACCGTCAACTCCGCCGACCGCGACGCGGTCGAGGCGATCCAGGAACTGACCGGCGGCTTCGGCGCTGACGTGGTCATCGACGCAGTCGGTCGTCCCGAAACCTACAAGCAGGCCTTCTACGCCCGCGACCTGGCCGGTCGCGTGGTGCTGGTCGGCGTGCCGACCCCCGAGATGACCCTCGAGCTGCCGCTGCTCGACGTCTTCGGACGAGGGGGCTCGCTCAAGTCGAGCTGGTACGGCGACTGCCTGCCCTCGCGTGACTTCCCGATGCTGATCGACCTGTACCAGCAGGGCCGCTTCGACCTGGATGCCTTCGTCAGCGAGACCATCGGCATCGGCGACATCGAAGAGGCCTTCGCCAAGATGGGCCGCGGTGAAGTGCTGCGATCGGTGGTCGTGCTGTGAACGCGCGCATCGACCACACCATCACCTCGGGCACCTTCAGCCTCGACGGGGGCACCTGGGACGTCGACAACAACGTGTGGGTGGTCGGTGACGACACCGAATGTGTGGTCATCGACGCCCCCCATGACGCCAACGCCATCCTCGAGCTGGTCGGCAACCGCAAGGTGGTCGCGATCGTGGCGACCCACGCCCACGACGACCACATCGTCGCCGCCGTCGAGCTGGCCGAGGCGACCGGTGCCCCGACCTACCTGCACCCCGACGACCGGATTCTGTGGGACGACGTCCACGAGGTCGGCCCCGACGTGTCACTGGCCGACGGCGACGAGATCGAGGTGGCCGGGGTGAAGCTGCAGGTGCTGCACACCCCCGGCCACTCCCCCGGCGCCTGCTGCCTGTATGTGCCGGCCCTGGGTGCGCTGTTCAGTGGTGACACGCTCTTCCAGGGCGGCCCCGGCGCAACGGGGCGTTCCTTCAGCAGCTTCGAGACCATCATTGAGTCCATCACGGGCAAGCTGCTGGTGCTGCCTGCCGAGACCGTGGTGCACACCGGCCACGGCGAGACCACCACCATCGGTGAGGAGGCCCCGCACCTGCAGGAGTGGATCGACCGCGGCCACTGACATCGACCAGCACGAAAGGGGGCTGGCCCCATGGAACCCGCCGACACCGAGGACGTCACCGAACGGTATGCCCGGTTCGCCGAGCGCGAGACCAGCACCCATTCCGCGGTCCTGCAGGCCTGGGCGGCCGGCGTCGCCCAGGACGCGGAGGTCGCTGAGCTGATCGAGACCCTGCCCAGCCGCGAACGCCAGCCGAACCTCATCTTCGCCGCCACCCGCCTGGCCGACCCCGACCTGGTCGACCCGCACCAGCGGGTGGCCCGCGACCGTGAGTACGAGCTGTTCCGCGCATCACTGCTGGGCCACTGGGAGCAGATCCGCACCATCACCGCCGAACGGCACACCCAGACCAATGAGGCCGGGCGGTTGGCCGTGGTGCTACCGGTGCTGCACCAGGTCGCCACCGAGACCGGACGAGAACTCGCGCTCATCGAGCTCGGTGCCTCAGCCGGGCTGGCGCTGCATCCGCACTGGTGGCGGTTCCGTTACGTCAGGCGTGACCAGGTGCCGATCGCCGAGTTCGGACCGGCCGGGCGGGAAGCGATCACCGTGGTGGTGAAGAACCATTTCGACCACCCCGACCCCGCCGAGGTGCCGCCGGTGGTGGTACCCCCGGAGCTGCCGCCGATCATGTGGCGGCTCGGGGTCGACCAGCACCCGCTCAACCCCGCCCACCCCGAGGACGCCGAGTGGCTCCGGACCCTGGTCTGGCCCGGCCAGTCGCACCGATTGACCCGCCTGGATGCCGCCATCGATGCGGCCTGCCACGACCCGGTGCTGGTGCTCAGGCACGACATCACCGACCCCGAGGCGATCGACGAGGTGCTGCGGCTGGTGCCGCGTGACTACCTGCCGGTGGTCTTCCACGGGGCGGTGCTCGCCTACCTGTCCACCGCGGCCCGGGCCGCCTTCGCCGCCGACATGCTGCGCCGGGTCAAGGCCGGTGAGCTGCGCTGGGTGTGCAACGAGGGCCAGTACGTCATCCCGCAGGTGGTTGAGGCCCTCGACTCCCGACCCGACTTCCGCCGGCGGCTGCGGCGCGGGGCGTTCGTGGTCTCGCTGGACGGTCGTCCGCTGTACCAGGCCGACGGGCACGCCGGCTGGGTGCTGTGAGCTCCTAGACTGGGCCGGTGCCCCCGAAGTCCCCACTGCCGCCCCGGTTCGGGCTGCAGGCCGCGTGGATGCGCACCCCCGACCGTGACCCCGACAACCCGGCGCCGTGGCCGACCCTGGGTGCCTACCTGCGCGAACGGTTCCCCAAGCTCGGGCTCGAGGGGCTGGAACGCATGCTCGTCCGGGGTGACTTCGTCGACCAGCAGGGGCGACGGTTGACCGGTGAGGAGCCCTACACCCCGCACACCTTCGTCTGGTTCCACCGCGAGCTGCGCGACGAACCCGAGGTGCCCGGTGAAATCGAGGTGCTGTTCCGCGACGAGCGCATCGTGGTGGTCGACAAGCCGCACTTCCTGACCACCATTCCCCGCGGCCGGCACATCCGCCAGTCGGTGGTGGTGCGGATGCGTGAACAGCTCGACCTGCCCGAACTGGGCCCAGCCCACCGGCTCGACCGACAGACCGCCGGGGTCCTGGTGCTGACCACCGAACAGCGCTGGCGCGGCGCCTACCAGGACCTGTTCGCCCAGCGGCTGGTCACCAAGACCTACACCGCGGTGGCCCGGTTCGACCCCGACCTGGCGCTGCCGCGGGTGGTCGAGTCGCACATCCACAAGCAGCGCGGGGTCATGCAGGCCGTCGAGCTGCCCGACCGGGAGCCGAATGCCCGCACCCTGGTCGAGCTGGACGAGGTGGGCCCACTCGATGCCGAGGGACGCCGGTGGGCGCGTTACCGGCTCAGCCCGCACACGGGGCGGACGCACCAGTTGCGGCTGCACCTGAACTCGTTGGGCATCCCGATCCGCCACGACCCGCTGTACCCGGTCGACCTCGACCGTGACCTGGACGACTTCACCGACCCACTGCAGCTGCTGGCCCACCGGCTCGAGTTCGACGACCCGGTGGACGGCAGCCCCCGACGGTATGAGTCGCGGCGGGTACTGCAGCTGCCGTGAGGCTCACTCGCCGGCGACCTCGATGGGGGCCTCGTTGTCGAGGTGCTCACGCTGCTCGCCGACCCGGTCCTCCACCTTGCTGAACAGCCAGGACGCGACCACGCCGACGACCAGCAGCGCGACCGCGAACAGGATCGCGGGCCACAGCGACAGCCCCATCGAGGCGAGCCCCTCGTCCCCGAAGGCCGGGAAGACCACGGTCGGGAAGATGGCCAGCGACGAGCCGACCACCATGCCCAGGATGAAGTGGTACATGCCGGCGTAGTGGCGGTCGAAGGCCCAGGCGGCGGCCTTGGCGAACAGCAGCACGCAGGCGACCAGGCCGATGAACAGCGGGATGATCACGCCCAGGTCGAACGAGGCGATGCCGGCGGCCATCTTGTCGTAGAGCCCGAAGTAGATCAGGAAGTTCGAGGGGCTCATGCCGGGCACGATGACACCCAGGCCGATCAGGGCACCCGAGCCGAACCAGGCGGGGATGCTCGGGGTCACGTTCAGGGCGATGGAACCACCGACCAGCATCACCAAGAAGATCGCGATGGCGGCGATGACCATGATCGCCCAGTGCACACCGGTGCGTCCCTGCTTACCGGCGGTGCGGAACAGCGACGGGAAGGTGCCGATCACGAAGCCGATGAACAGGCAGATGAACTGGGCCTCGAATCGTCCGAAAGCGGCCTCGACCACGATCGAGAACAGCAGGATGCCGATGCCGGCGCCGATACCGATCGGCAGGAAGTAACGGACCTGCTTCCAGAACTCGTGGAAAGGTCTGGAAAGGAACCGGATGATCGGGTCGTAGATGCGGAAGATGACCGCCAGCACCCCGCCGGACAACCCGGGCAGGATGAAACCGATACCGACCAGGATGCCCTTGACCATGCGCATCAGCCACGCCCCGGGCGACTCGCGCTCGTCGAGGTGGGCGTAGTGCTCGTCGCGCTGGACGACGGTGGTGGTGTCTGTCATGGGCCTTCCTTCGGGCAGGGTCACCGAACGATCCTAGGTTGGCCGGCCGCCGATTGCCGCATCGACTGCGGTCGGGAGCGCGAATCAGGGACCATGGTGCTACCCACTCCACCACCCCTGGGCCAATGGGCCGGGTGTGACGTCAGGGTAGGCTCGACCCGTTTGGCTTCCTACACCCGCCAGGAGAAACACATGAAAATCGGCATCATCGGTGCGTCCGGCAAGGCCGGGCGAGACATCTTCGCCGAGGCCGTCCGTCGAGGCCATGAGACCACCGCACTCGTGCGTGACGCCAACCGCGCCGCCGAGGTGCTCGGCAGCGATGCCGCGGTGCTGGAGCGCGATGCGTTCGACCTGACCCAGGCCGACCTGGCCGGGTTCGATGTCGTGGTCAATGCGTTCGGCACCACCCCTGACCAGGCCTTCGAGCATGTCGACCTGGCCCGCCACCTCGTCGAGACCGTGGACGCGCAGGAGCCGCGCCTGGTGTTCATCCTGGGCGCGGGCAGCCTTCGCACGGGCGAGGACCGCCACTTGTTCGTCGAGGACATCGCCGAATCGCCCGGTTCCGAGGCCTGGATCGCGATCCCCCAGGCGCAGCTGCGTGAGCTGAAGTACCTGCGTGACATCCAGGGCGTGAACTGGGTCGGCATCTCCCCCGGTGCCCTGTTCGAGCCCGGGCCCGCCGCCGGCGTGCGGCTCGGCAAGGACGAACTGCTGGCCGACGAGGCCGGCAACTCGCGCACCTCGACCGGCACCATGGCGATCGCCGTGCTCGACGAGATCGAGGACCCGGCCCACCGCAACACCCGCTTCTGCGTCGTCGACGGCTGAGGCAGGTCAGGGGCTAACTGATCGGCGCGGCGATGAAGCGCCGCCCCAGTTCGACCGCGGTGTCCTCATCGGTGACCAGCACATGGCACAGCCCGCGGCGCACACAGGCCTCGGCGACAGCGTGTTTCGCGCTGCCCGCGGCGACCGCGATGGCCAGCCGCGCGGCCGCGACGTCGGCCAGTTGAAGACCGACGCTGCGGGCATCGATGTGCGGACACACGATCGCCCCGTCGGCGCCGATGAACCGGCCGACGGCATCACCCACCGCACCCTCGGCCAGCAGGTGCGTCACATCGGCCAGGCTCAGGCAGCCCGACTGCACCAGCACCGACTCCTGGGTGACCGCCCCCAGGCTGAACAGCAACACGTCGGCCCCGCGGGCGACCCCGGTCACCTCGGCGATCGAGGGTTCCCGCAGCAGTGCGGCGGCCAGTTCGGGTGACTCCACCACGGCCGGGGCGGGCAGGAACAGGGTCGAGCCCCGGGCCTGCCGGGCCAGGGTCGTGATGATGGCGGCCGGGTCACCTGGCCCCGGGCGGCTGAGCCCCCCATTGGCCTGGACGACGGTGACCCCGTCGGCCCACGAAGGTGCGATGGCACGGGCCAACTCGCTCATGGTCTGGCCCCAGGACACGGCCAACGTGCGTGGCGTGGTGGTGAGGTCGGCCAGGTAGTCGGCCGCGGCCTGCGCCACCGCCTGCCGGGTCGTGGCCGGGTCGGTGTCGCTGGGCACCACGATGGCCTCGCGCAGCCCGGTACGCTCGACGAGGTCGGTTTCGAGGGTGTGCGAACGAGCCCGCGGGTGCACGATCTCGATCCGGACGATGCCCTTGGCCAGGGCCTCCTTCAGCAGTCGGCCCACCTGCCAGCGGGTCAGGTGCAGCCGTTCACCCACCTGCTGCTGGGTCAGCCTGTTGCTCGAAGTGCAACTGGCAGACCCGCAGCAGCAGGTGGTCACGGTCGGAGTCCCTGGCCGGCACCGATCAGCCCTGGTCGGCCCCGCGGGGAACAGGGTGGAACAGCACCTTGGACGAGACGACCTCGCGGCGGGCCATCTGGCCGATCAGTTCGGGCACTTTGTCGACCGGCTCGTTGTGGGTGATCATGAACTCCCACTTGAGCTCACCGGAGGCCATCTTCGCGACGGTGGTCTCCCATTCCTTGCCCGGGAACGGGGCCGAGAAGGAGTTCCACGAGCCCTGGATGTCGATCTCCAAGCGCATCAGCCGTGCCCAGGTCTTCTCCTTCAGCACGACGTCGGTGTGCGGGATGCCGATCAGCACCACCTGGCCGTGACGGGCGGTGATGCGCACCGCCTGGTCGGCCACCGCAGCGACCCCGGTGGTCTCGATGACCACGTCGAAGCCCTTGCCGACCAGCGGTTCGAGTTCCTCGTCCGAGCTGGTGGCGTGGTCGGCCCCGGCGATCAGGGCGAGCTTCGCCTTCTCGGGGGACACGTCGATGGCCACCACTTCACTGGCACCGGCGAGCTTGGCCCACTGCACCGAGAACAGCCCGATCGGGCCGCCGCCGCCGAGCACGGCGACCCGGTCACCGATGCCCAGCTTCGTCCGGTAGATGGCGTGCAGTGAGATCGCGGCGGGGTCGACCATGGCGGCGGCCCGGGGGTCGAGGTCGCCGGGCACCTTCAGCAGCAGGTGGGCGGGGCCGACGACGAACTCGGTGTAGGCGCCGTCGCGCCGCGAGCCGTAGTAGTCGTAGTTCTCGCACAGGCTGAACTCGCCCTGCACGCAGGGCGGGCATTCGAAGCAGGGCAGCATCGGCGGCACGGTGACCAGGTCGCCGACCTCGAGGCCGGTGACCCCTTCACCTAGTTCCTCGATCCAGGCGGAGAACTCGTGGCCGCAGATCAGCGGAAGGTTGTAGGGGCCGGACTCGAACATGCGGCTCAGGTCGGAGCCGCACACCCCGCAGAAGGCCACCCGCATCAACACTTCGCCGGGGCCGGCGCTGGGCTTGTCCACCTCCTCGACGCGAATGTCACCCACGGCGTGCATCACCGCTGCGGTCATCTTCTCGGTCATCTTGATCAATCCTTGTTGGTGTGTCGTGTGGTGGTGTGGTCAGTTGCCGTCGATGTGGCGGACCATGTTGTTCATCAGGTCCTTCATCGCCGGGTAGGTGTCGAGGTAGGCCTGGTAGTAGTACTGGTAGTCGGCGTGCGCCTCGGCGTTGGGCTGGATCTCCTTGACGGTGTGCACCATGGACTTCGCGGCACTCGGCAGGTCGTCGAACAGGCCGGCTGCCATGCCTCCCATCATGGCCGAGCCGAGGATGGGACCCTCGGTGTTGCGGGTGAAAACCATCGGCACGTTCGAGACGTCAGCGTGCATCTGCATCCAGAAGTCCGACTTGGCCGGGCCACCGGAGACCACGATCTGCTCGGGCGGGTAGCCGTTGTCGCGCATCGTCTGGAAGATCGACTCGGTGCCGAAGCAGATGCCCTCGATGATCGAGCGGTACATGTGGAACTCGGTGTGGCCGAGCGACAGGCCCCAGAAGACACCGCGGGAGCGGGCATCGGAGTAGGGCGCCCGGTTGCCCTGGAAGTGGTCGAGCAGCACCAGGCCGTCGGAGCCGATCTGGATCTTCTCGGCCTCCTCGTTGAGCACGTCGTAGGGGTCACGGCCGGTCTCCTGCGCCTTCGCCCAGGCCTTCGGGGCCAGGTTGTTCTTGAACCAGGCCACCACCGAACCGGTCGATGACTGGCCGCCCTCGACGGTGTACTCACCGGGAATGATGGCGTCGGTGAACGACCCCCACAGGCCCTTGGCGTGCAGCCGGGTGCGGGACTGGCCGATCATCCGTGGCTGGAGCCGGTGATCAGGGCCATCTTGCCGGGCTCGACCACGCCCAGGCCGATGGCCCCGGCGTAGGCGTCGATACAGCCCTCGGCGACCGGGGTGCCACGCTTGAGGCCCAGTTCGTTGGCGGCGGCCAGCGACAGCCCGGCCACCTTGGCGCCCAACGGCAGCAGGGTCTTGGGGAACTTGTCGAGGATCTCGGCGGCACCGGCCGACTCATAGAGGCTGGTCGGCCATCCACCGTTGTCGGAGTCGTAGAAGTACTTGCAGGCGGCATGGTTGATCGACATCGTCCACTCACCGGTGAGCTTGTTGACCAACCAGTCGGTGCAGTCGGCGATGACGGCGGCCTCTTCGAAGACCTCGGGTTCGTTGTTGCGCAACCACATCGACTTCGGTGCGCCCCATTCGGCCGAAACCGGCCCGAAGCCGGAGTACTGCAGCGCCTGGTCACCGGTGGCGGCGAGGGTGTCCGACTCCGAGGCGGCCCGCACGTCCATCCACAGCAGGGCCGGGCGCAGCACGTTGTTGTTCTTGTCCACCGCGACGACGGTGGCCGAGGTGGAATCGACGCCGATGCCGACGATCGCGTCCGGGGCCACGCCCGACTGGGCGACTGCACCGCGGACGGAGGCGATGACGCACTCCCACCATTCCTTCGGGCTCTGCTCGGCGCGGCCCGAGCGGGGGAAGTCGGTCGACCACTCGGTCGCCACGGAGGCCAGCTCGTTGCCCTCGGTGTCGAACACCCCGGCGCGGGCGCCGCCGGTGCCCATGTCAATGCCCAGCAGGTACGGTCCTTCAGCCATGATTTGCTCCTCACAGTCCTCGCCCGTCGGGGCGGGTCGGGCACCGTTGCCCTGACACCAGAATCCGACGCGTGGTCCCCGCTCACCAAGGGTTCCGGGCGCCCTGTGCGATCTTCGCTCAGATGAGCGAAATAGGGGTCTTCACGGGGTGAAAACCGGGGCTTCCCAGACCCATTGGCCGTTGCCCGGGCACAGGGCTATGGTGGTGCACATGCCTTTGCAGGTGACTGAGGAGGAGTTCGACCAGTGTGTCTCTGAGGCACTGGACTCCATCCCTGAGCAGCTGACCCAGCTGGTCGACAATTGTGTGGTCCTCGTCGAGGACGAACCACCGCATTGTGAGGACCTCTACGGCTACTACGACGGGGTCCCCCTGACTGAGCGGGGCTCCGACTACGCCGGGGTGCTGCCCGACCGCATCGTGTTGTTCCGCCAGCCGCACATCAACGAGTGCGACAACATGGAGGAACTGGTCAACGAGATCCACACCACCGTCGTCCACGAGATCGCCCACCACTTCGGCATCGACGACCAACGGCTGCACGAACTCGGCTACGCCTGAACCCCGCTGACCTGGACGGAGGCGTTCACCCAGAAGTCATCGTGACGTCGCCGAACTGGTGGGACGACCCGATTTGATCTCCCTGTTGGGCCCTGTGCCGCGCACCAGCGGCAGCCCAAGGAGGAGATCCCATGAGTACCCCACGCCGGCTCGGCGGTGCCCTGTTGGGCGCCGCGATGCTCGGCTCACTGGTCTGGGCCGGCACGGCCAACCCAGCCAGTGCGGCCATCACTGACATCAAGATCAACGAGATCGAGTCCAACGACGCCTCGGGCGGGCCGGACTGGGTCGAGCTGGTGAACACCAGCACCACCGAGACCATCGACATCAGTGGCCTGGGGATCAAGGACGACAACGACTCGCGCACCTACACCATCCCCGCGGGCACGACCCTGGGACCGGGCGAGTTCTGGACCGTCGACATCGACGTCGTCCCCAATGGTTTCGGCCTGGGCTCCGCCGACATGGTGCGCCTCTACAACGGGGCCGACCTGATCGACTCCTACTCCTGGACCGGCGGGCATGCCGCCACCACTTTCGGCCGCTGCCCCTCGGGCCTGGGCGCCTTCGCGGTGACCGCCAGCCCCACCAAGGGTGCGGTCAACGACTGCTCGGTGGCCACCGGGGTCGTCGTGATCAACGAGATCGAGTCGCAGGGTGGTTCACCCGACGACTGGATCGAGTTCAAGAACATCGGTGACGCGCCGATCGACATCTCCGGCTACGTCATCCGCGACAACTCCGACGACCACAACTACGTCGTCCCGACCGGCACCGTCATCGCTCCCGGTGGGTACTGGACCGTCGACATCGCCGAGATCCCCGATTCGGAGGGTGGCTTCGGCCTGGGCGGGGCCGACGCGGTGCGGCTGTACCTGCCCGGCGGCCTGGTGCTGGTCGACTCGCACTCGTGGACGCAGCACTCCCCCACCTCGCTGGGTCGCTGTGCCGACGGCATCGGCTCTTTCGTCCACACCACCACCCCGACCAAGAACGCCGCCAACACCTGCCCGGTGCCCAACGTCGTGGTCAACGAGATCGTGACCAACGTCACCGGCACCCCCGACTCGATCGAGCTCTACAACAACGAGGACTTCGAGGTCGACCTGAGCGGCTACATCCTCAAGGACGACAACGACTCGCGGAACCTGCCGCTGCCCGCCGGTAGCGTGATCGCTCCCAAGGGCTACTTGGTCTTCAGTGAGGGCAATGGCTTCGACTTCGGCCTGGGCAATGGTGACGCGGCGCGGCTGGTCCTGCCCGACGGCCTCACCCTGGTCGACGGGCACACCTTCCCGAGCCATGGCGCCCCGAGCTGGGGCCGCTGCCCCGATGGCACCGGCGACTTCGTCCAGACCGCTGGCCTGACCCTCGGGTCGGCCAACAACTGCGGTTCGGTGACCACCCCGCCGACCACTCCTCCCCCGGGCCAGACTCTGGCCCCGTGGCCGGGCGGCGACCAGGCTGACGCCCTGCCGCTGTCGTTCCTTGAGGACTCCTCTGGCCTCGACTTCCAGTGGGACGGCACCCAGGGTGTGCTGTGGGCGATCGACAACGGCACCGGCACCCTGTTCAAGCTGAACGTGACCTCCGACGGCCAGGCCACCCCGGTCGCCGGCTGGGAGAACGGCAAGCGGATCCGCTTCATCCGCGACGCCGGCAACCCCGCCGCCGACGGACCGGACGCCGAAGGTGTCACCGCCGGCCCCGACGGTTTCGTCTACATCGCCTCCGAGCGGGACAACTCCGACAAGGGCATCAACCAGAACACGATCCTGAAGGTCGACCCGAACAAGGCCGGACCCGATGTCGTGGCTGACCAGGAATGGGACATCACCACCGCCCTGCCCGCAGTGACCGCCAACACCGGTATCGAGGCTGTCGAGTACATCCCCGACACCGAGCTCGCCGGCAAGCTGTGGGACTCCTCGAAGGGCAAGGCCTACGACCCGGCCGACTACCCCGGCCACGGTGACGGGCTGTTCTTCGTCGCCGTCGAGGACAACGGTGTGGTCTACGCCTTCGCGCTGAACGATGACGGCACCCATGCCCTGGTCGGCGAGTTCCGCCCCGGGCTGGGCGGCGTGATGGCGCTCGACTGGGACTCGGTGCTCGGTGTGCTGTGGACCGTCTGTGACGACGGTTGTGAGAACGCCTCGGCACAGGTCACCTTCAACGGCACCGACACCCCGGGTGTTGACTTCTTCGACGCCCCCCAGGGTCTGCCGGTGGGCAACTTCGAGGGCTTCGCCACTGCCACCCGCGAGCTGTGCAGCAACGGCGTTCGTCCGGTCTGGTGGTTCCAGGACGGCAACGAGGTCGACCCGCTGCGCACCGGCACCCTGCCCTGCGAGGACCCGGCGACCACCCCGGTGAGCACCCCGCCGGCCACCACTGGTCCGGTCAGCACCCCGCCCGCCACCACCACGCCGGTGACCACCCCGGGAGCGACCCCGACGGCCACCACCGGTGACGACGACGATGATGACAACGATGACGACGACCGCAACAACCCGCCGGAGCTGCCGAACACCGGTGGCACCAACGCCATGGTCGGGCTGTGGGGCCTGGTGGCCCTCGCCGGACTCGGCGTCGCGGCAGTGACCCGTCGCCACCGCGGCTGATCATCCGTTGGGCTGAAGCCCAGCCAGAAACACCGCGGCCCCCAGCACCCAGCTCGGGTGATGGGGGTCGTGTGGTTGATCAGGTGTCAACAAACAAGTCACCAGCCGACATGCGGTCTGTCATATGACAGGGCACGTGCTGCTGGTGACTTGTTTGTTGACGCCTATGCTGGCGCCATGACCCAACGCCCCCTGGCCGAACCTCTGGACGTGCTGGTCTTCTACGTGCCCGTTGCTGACACCAATGCGGTGCTGGAGGCGCTGTTCGCGGTCGGCGCCGGGCGGATCGGTGACTACGACCGCTGCGCCTGGTTCACCGCCGGCACCGGACAGTTCCGCCCACTGGCCGGAGCCAACCCGACCATCGGGGGCGTCGGCGAACTGGAACAGGTCAACGAGAACCGGGTCGAGCTGACCTTCCCCCGTCGGCTGCGATCAACCGTGGTCGAGACGCTGAAGCAGGCGCATCCCTATGAGGAGCCGGCCTTCCACGTGCTCGCCAATGTGGCCGAGTGACCCGAGTTCGCGCCGGCGCTTGACCCTGACACAGTGGCAGATGGGAGAACTGAACCATGTTGTCTATCGGAGCCTTCGCGCAGATCGGCCAGGTGACTCACCGCCAGTTGCGGCACTGGGACACCGCCGGCCTGCTAGTACCGGCCCACGTGGATGAGTTCGGTGGCTACCGTTCCTATGATCCTGCGCAGCTGCACCGGCTGCACCGGATCATCGCCCTGCGCCACCTCGGTTTCGGTCTGGACCAGATCGCCATGATCCTGGCCGAGGGGGTGGACGCCGAACGCATCAGCGCCCTGCTGCGCGTGCGGCGGGCCGAGGTCGAAGAGGAACACCGGATCGCAGCTGAACGACTCATCGACGTGGGCCGCCGGCTCCGCCTCATCGAGAAGGAGAATCATATGTCCACCATTGAGATCATTGAGAAGCCGCTGCCCGCCCTGCGGCTGGCGGCCCGCCTGGTCACCGTCGCTACCCAACCGGAGGTCGCCGGCGTCGTCGGACCCTCCTTCGATGCCGTGGCCTCGGTCATCGGCAACGAACCCGGCGCGCTGGACACGCCGATCGCCCAGTACGACTTCGCCGAACAAGGCGTGTCCATGGTCATCGGCTACGCCTACTCGGGGCCTGAACGCGAGGGGGTAGAGGTGGTCGAACTGCCCGCCGTGGACACCGCCATCTGCGGGGTCCACCTGGGCGCGATGGACACGATCGGCGCCAGCTGGCAGGCGGTGCACACCGAGATCATCGCCCGCGGCTTCGAGCCGACCGGGCCCTGCCGCGAGTTGTACGTCCAGGCCGGGTCGGACGACCAGGCTGACTGGGTGACCGAGTTGCAGCAGCCGGTGCGGCGCCGCTGAGGGTCAGCCACCCAAGGGCAGTTCGAGGCGGACGAAGTCGCGGTTGCTTTCGCCTTTCGACCAGCGCAGCTGATTGCCGGTGTCCAGGTATAGCTTGCGCTCGGGGGAGTTCTTCAAGGTGATGGTCTGGTCGGCGTGGTACAAGACCGGGGCGGCGAAGTTGCCGGTCCACAGACCCTCGTCGGCGTAGTCCTGGTAGCCCTCCCCCAGATAGCAGTCGTAGGTGGAGGCGGTCTGCTTGCGCAGGTACAACTCGTTCTCACCCACGTACCAGTTCAGCTGGGCTGCATCCTGGAGGTTGGAGACGACATAGGCATAGTTGTTGCCGCCCACGCCCAGCCAGCCCAAGTGGGGTGTTGTCCGAGACGCGGTAGACCGGGGCCGGTGCGTAGGACTGAGCCATCAACTCGTAGTAGGTGCTCCAGCCCCACCAGTCATTGGTCCAGCTGAAGTCCTGGCGGTCGCGGACATCCTTGCGCCGGTCGGTCTTGCCCCCACATTTCAGGAACAACGGTGAGTAGTTCTCGTGGGAGGTCACATCAGCCACCTTGTTCAGATCCGGGATGAACTGGGCTGCCGAGAAGTTGAAGTCGCCGGAATCGTAGGCCGTCCACACGTCATTGGCTGAGGCCCGGGTGGCGGCCACCGCGTGCGCGAGATTGTCCCGGCTGACGTCGTCGAGCAGCCGCTTGTCCCCGTAGGCCTGCCACGTCTGGCCGGACGCGTTGTGGACCGTCAGACCGTTGCGGCAGTCCTCGTCGTGCATGCATCGGGCCAGCAGGCTGCCCAGCGTGCCACTGAACCCGGGGATCGGTGTGGCCACCTCCTGGTAGAGCTCACGACGCGGCACCCGCATGTGCCCGGCCGAGTACAGGTCGGTGAGGAAGTGGTCGGCGAAGGCGTTCAGGGCATAGGCCTGTTCGAGGCGGGTGCGACGATCGGCCTCGGAGAGCCCGGCACCGCGAATCGAGGCCGCTGCTCCATCGCGATCTGGTGGCCGACCTTGTAGGCCGTCACCGCGAAAGGCGCGAAGTGGTCCCAGTTCTCGGCGGCCAGGGCCAGGTAGCGACCCATCTTGTAGGGCAGGCCCCCGACGTCGTCACCGCCGGTGATCCTGTTCCACTTCAACGAGAGGGTGTCACCGAGCAGCACATAGGCATCAGAGGCCTGGTGCCCATCGGCGATGGCCCGCTCGACCGCGGCCACCTCCTCACCCATGACACTGATGATCTTGAGGTTCTGCGCCCAGTCCTGGCCCAGGCTCTGGAAGGCCGCACGGAAGGTCGTCGGGGTGAGGCCGAGGTGCTGATGGGCTGGCCGACGACCCCGAAGAAGTCCCCGGCCAGCGCGACGAGCATGCCGTAGCTGAGGGTGCGCTGGGTGGGTTGCCCATTGAGGGGCAGGGCCAACTGCAGATCTTTCGCCTTCTCGCGGGAGGAGTCGAACTGGAGGGTGATCCGGTCGCCGATGTAGAGGTGTTCTGCGCTTTCCATGGTGCACTCCTTGAGGGGTGGAACCCCAAGTCATCGGGGGGTTGACCCCATGTGACACCAGGCCTGACGGGGAAACAACCCAACTTTTGGTAACATTGTCACGAAAAGCTGGGCGCCCCCCTGTTGTCACGGGACGAGCGCAGCCTCGCGGTCCTCGGTTTCCACCTCGTGTCGCGGCTTCACCACGCCCGGGGTGAGCGCCTTGACCAGGACGAGCCCGATCAGCGCGGTCACGGCCTTGTCGACCAGCTCGAGCCCGGCCCGGGGCCAGAACGCGGCGCTGAACAGCGAGTTCCCAGCCGACTGCAGGCCGGCGACCGCATCGTCCACGGGGTTGCCGTGCGCACCCTGGAAGACGGCGACGACGATCACCGTCGAGAGCAGCGGCACCAGCACGGCCAGGATCGCAGCCGCGATCGGGGCCGAGACGGCCGTGTAGCCCGACTTGCGCGAGACGGCGCCGACGACGACGGCGATCGCGATCTGGATGATGACGAACCAGATCGCCGGCGGACGGAAGGTCAGCGCCAGGATGACATTGGTGAGCACACCCACGGCCACGCCCCAGCGGATGCCGAACAGGGCCGCCGCGACGAAGGTGCCGATGGTGTCCAGGAACAGGAAGGACAGGGTCAACAGGCCCACCGCCCAGCCGACGGCGATGTTGAGGACGACCACGGCGGCGCAGACGAGCAGTGTCGTCGCCAGGGAGTTCGGGTTCTTGCGCAGGAGTGCCATGGCATCACCATGGCACAGGAACCCCAGCCCGGGGTGAGCGGTTGCCAATCCTTGCCAGCGGCTCCCAGGCCGTGGGTGGTTGGCGGTCACGGGGCGGACGAGGGGCTCTGGGGCCGGTCGGCCAGACCCTCCCGGTCACCTACTGTTCTCGTCATGGCAACCATTGATGACATTGGCGACTGGTTCACCGACCGCGACCGCGAGGCCTGGGATGCCTTTGCCCAGGGCGCGGATGTTCCGAGCGAGCAGGATGTGGCCGACCTCGAGGCCGAGATCGGCTTCCGGCTGCCCGACCAGGTGCGTGAGCTCGCCTTCCACCCGCTGGGCGGGTTGTTCATCGAGGCCAAGGAAGAGCTGTGGCCCCAGCCGCAGGCCCATGATGTGGGCCCGGCGTGGACGTTCCAGAACGGGCTGATGGCCTTCAGCCTGTCCGAGGAGGCACCGGAGTGGATGCAGACCCGAACCGCCCTGGACCGTTTCCGCGAGTACTTCCCCGACCTGACCGGCCGGCTGCCGGTGCTGAAGCGGTCCAGCGACCCGCTGATGTGGACGATCAACGCCGAGGGCGAGCTGGCCATGTTCATCCCCGGTCTGGAGGACGAACCGTCGATCTTCGAGGGTGACTTCTTCGACCTGGTACTGGACGAGATCCGCGAACTGGTCGAGCGCCTCGCCCGCAAGCTCGCCGGCGAGGACCGGGCGTCCTGAGGGCGGCCGCGGCCGGGGGTCCAGTCGCGGTGAAGCCGGACGACCCTCGTCCGCCTCAGAACCAGGTCTCGGCCAGCAACTCGAGTGAACGCTCCCGCACTGCCGGGTCGAAGGCGTAGGTGACGGTGATCAGCTCATCGGCACCGGTGCGGGCGACGAACTCCTCCATCTGTCGCTTCACGGTCTGCGGCGACCCGACGGCGCTGATGGTCAGCATCGGGTTGTCGCGACCGGGCACGTCGGCAGGGTCGACCGGCGGCTGCAAACGTCGGCGTTTGCCGCTGACGGTGTCGGCGAACATCTGGGTGAGGGTGGTGAACTCGCGCTCGGCTGCCGCGTCGGTCTCGGCGACGAGCACGTTGATGCCGGCCATCACATAGGGCTGCTCGATCTGGGCGGTCGGCACGTCGGTGGTGAAGTTGTCGCGGTAGATCCTGATCGCGTCATCGATCTGGTCGGGAGCGAAGTGGGACGCCAGTGAGAAGGGCAGGCCCAGCTGGCCGGCGATGGCGGCACCGTTGACCGTCGACCCGAGCACCCAGATGGGCACCTCGGTGCCGGCCGCAACCGCCGCAACGATGGGCAGGGAACGGCCCATGCCCTCGGCACCGAACCAGCCCTGCAGGTCGTAGATGTTCTGCGCGAACGCCTGTGGCTCGGCCGACGAGCGGGCCAGCGCCTGGGCGGTCATCCGATCGGTGCCGGGGGCTCGGCCCAGGCCGAGGTCGATGCGGTTGCCGTGCATGTTCACCAGGGTGCCGAACTGTTCGGCGACCATCAGCGGGGAGTGGTTGGGCAGCATCACGCCACCGGCGCCCACCCGAATCCGCTCGGTGCACGAGGCTGCCTGTGAGATGAGCAGGGTGGTCGCGCTCGCGGCGAGGTTCTCGGTGTTGTGGTGCTCGGCGAACCACAGCCGGGTGAATCCGAGCCGGTCGGCCAGTTGGGCCGCCGACATCGAGGCGGCGATGCCGTCGCGGGCGGTTGAGCCCTCAGAGATGGAGACCAGATCGAGAATGCTCAACGGGACTGACACGGGGCGTCGCTTCCTGACTCATGGACGAGGGGCTCCCTGGGGCCAACCTCGTCGGGCCGAGGAGTATTCCGCGGAGGCCGCCGCGGGTGCTCCCGGTGGGTCCGGGATCGCGGAGAGTTGCCCCGCTCAGTTGCCTTCGAAGGCGAACTTGACCTTCACGGCGGGGTCGATGCTCAGGATGATGCCCGAGTAGAACGCCTGCGCCTGGTCGCGCAGCACCTCGCGGTTGGTGTTGACGTACTGCTGCTTGGCGTCGTCGTTCAGAATGCCGTTGATCATCTCGACCGGGTCGATCTCGGGGGTCACGAAGCCGAGCACGCCCTTGTCCTCGGTGACCAGCTTGAAGCTCTCCTTGTCGTGGCCAATGAAGATGAACTCGGGGATGGTGACCAGGTACTCATCGTCCCCGGTCTGCTGGATCTCGACGTCCTTGCCCTCGATGCCGAGCTTGGCGTGGAAGTTGTACTGGACGAACATGGCCCGGCTGCTGCCCGGGATGCTCTTGCCGAACAGCTTGGTCGTCTGGGTCTGCTCGGCGATGCCCTGGATGCCCAGGCTGAGCAGCACGACCTGTTCCTTGCGGGTGATCGACTCGATGATGCGGGTGTCGTTCTTCTCGGTCTCCACCGTGATCGGCGTAGCCAGCGGCGCCATGGCACGGTTGACCGCGGTCATCACGCCCGCACCGACGGCCAGCATCACCAGCGCCAGCAGCAGAATCGGCCAGGCCGACCGCTTCTTCGGGGACGAGGCCGGTCGCGCGGCGGGCTCGGTCGAGGTGTCCATGAACGTTCCAGCTTCCCGTGTTGCACCATGGCGGGCGCCCGGTCTGGCGCCACCCGCAGACTGTAACAGTGCTACCGTCGGCCGCCCGGTGCGATTCCCGGGATTCACAGCTAAGCGTCAGTGCTGGGGCTACACATTTCTGTGCACCAGCTTGGGGCACACGGTGGTCAGCGGACAGGCCGGGCAGTCGGGTGCAGTCCGATGGCACCAGTCCCGGCCGACGGACCAGGTGGGGCCGTCCAGAAGACCGGGCCGCTCGGGGTTCAGCCGCCGGGCCGCAGCCGTCACGGCCGCGAGAGAGTCCTCGTTGACCAGCCCCGTGCGCAGGAAGACTCGCCGCACGTGCACGTCATAGGCGACATCGGTCCCCTCCAGCGCCCGTAGCTCCACCCCGAACCGGCTCACCAACAGTTCCACCGCCATGGCCGCCTTCTTCGGTCCCACCCAGGGGAACTCACGGAAGCGGGCATCCACCTCAGCGGCCGTCGACCCGGGCGCCCACAACCGACCCGCATCACCGCGATACTTCCGGCAGACCAACTCGGCCGCCGCCACGGTCGCAGTGGCCATGATGTCGGTGAACCGGTGCAAGGCCGGCGGCTGGGCAATCGCCGCGGCCACTTCCCGTGGGTGGCTGCTCAGCCAGGAGGGGTCGAGCGTGCCGAGTCGACGGATCAGGTCCATCGGCGCCTCCCACGCCCGTTCCGCCCGGATGCCATGGTCGAAGACCACCCCGATGAGAAAGGCGAAGGGGTTGGCTCGGAGCAGGTCATCGGCCTGCCGGGTATGGGCGAAACCGAGTGGCGATTCGGCCGAGCGTTCATAGTGGCTGCGGCGGTAGTCGAGCAGCGCCTGCACCACGGCTTGAGCGCCCGCCGCGTCGCCGGTGCGAACCGTCTCGCCGGTGCGAATCGCTTCCCTAGTGCGAATCACTGCGCCAGTACGCATCGCTTCACCACTGATCCCTTCACCAGTGGGCACCCTCGGCGGGCTGGCCATCCCCAGCCCTCGTCGGGCAACCTCCGCCGACAACCAGGCGCCCTGTTCCCCCTGACGCATTCCCGCCAACGGTGTGCTGAGGATCGCCCCGGCGTCGCCCAGGGGTACTCGGACGGCCTCGGCGTAGGCCGCTGGGCCGAGCACGAGCACGCGCCGTCCACGAAGACCACCGCTCACCTTGATCAGCCTCGCGGCGACCCAGCGCCCCCACTCGCGCCGATACTCCGACGAGCACCCGGCCAGGGCCACGTCGTAGGGCGCAAGCCACTCGTCCGGCATGACCAGGCCATGGTCTGCCGAAAGGATGAACCATTGCCGACCGAGGGCTTCGGCGAGCGTCCGTCGATGGGCGAAACCCCACGACGTGTACAGGTCAGCGGCCCGACTCGGCGTGGGCCGCTTCGCCCGCCCACACGAGACCAGCACGATGTCGAACTGGTCGTCCCGCAGCCCCGGCGCCATCGGGGTGGCGCCTTCCCGGGACGAGGGCAGGGGCGAGGGTGCCGGGTCCTGCTCATCGATGTCACCCACTGACGAGGGCTGGGAGTCCGTGGCTGGGTCGCCCCGGTACCGCACGTACCTGCCTCGACCGATGCGGGTCACCAGAGGCGTCCGGGACGCGAAGTAGCCGCGGCTCTCCTCAGGAGCATTCGAGGTGGCGAACTGCAATTGGGCGCTCACCGTGCCCTGGGGCACCTCGGGATACCGACGCGCGAACCAGGCCAGCACATCCTGGCGGCTGAACGGTTCTCGCAGTTCCGCCGCCGCGCGCGCCATCATGTCCCAGACGGTCAACTTGTCACCGCGCCGTGGGTCATCAGTGACCATGGCAGCAATGTAGCCGCGAACCCGCCACGACATGCGACCACCCCCACCTCTCCACCCAGTCAGCTGGCGAGGCACCGTCCCGCCGACCCCCACGACGGCGATGATGAATCGCATGAGCAACTCACCGCTGGAGGAGATCCGCCGGCTGAAGGCCGAGCTGGCCACCGCCATGCGGACCATCGACCGGGTCGGCCAGGGCCTCGACGGCCTGGAGCAGCAGCTGGCTCGTCCACACGCCGCCGGCCAACCGACGCCGGTCGCCGCACCGCCACTGCACCCCGGGCCCGCCGCGCCACCGTTGGGCCACCCACAACCGCGGCCGCTGCCCTACCCGCCCCCGTCCACACCCCCGCTCCAGCTCCCGCTCCCGGCCCCGACCCGGGGCCCCCACCCCGTCGCCCCGATCCATCCGGCCTTCCGCCCACAGCCCACCGCACCCCCTCGTCCACCGAGCGCCCTGGCCGCGTGGTGGCAGCGCGAGTCGACGATCGTACGGGTGCTCGGCATCGCCGGGGCACTGGTCACCCTGGTCGGGCTGACGCTGCTGCTGGTGCTGGCCGTGCAGCAGAACTGGTTCACCCCGACGCTGCGGGTCGGCCTGGGCACGGCGCTGTCGGTCGGGCTCATCGCCGCGGCCTGGCTGCTGCGCCACCGCCTGCACCGGGCCGGACGAGCGACCACCAGCGCGGTCGCCCTGGCTGCCACCGGCCACGCCGGTCTGTACCTGGTCGTGCTGGCGATCACCCAGCTCTACCGCTGGGTGCCGTTGTGGGCCGGGCTGCTGCTGGCCGGCATCGTCGCCGTGATCGGCATCATCACCGCGGTGCGTTGGCAGAGCCAGCTGATGGCCGCGCTGCAGGTGGTCTGCATCGGCCTGCTGGCGCTGCCGCTGACCGGCGAGCCCAGTTCGGCCGGCGCCTTCGTGGTGCTGGTCACGATCGGGCTCGCGCCGGTGCACGTGCACACCTGGAAGCGGCTCGGCATCACCAGCTTCAGCATCGCCACCTTGGCCCAGCTGGTCGCCGGCTTCGACGCCCGCCCGGGCCAGGAGCTGTGGCTGGTCACCGTCGTCTCGGCGATGCTGTGGGCGGCCGGCCCGGGCGTGGCGATCGCCGAGGCCCGCCGCGGCCGGGCCTCGGGCGCCGGCATGTTCATCGTGATCGCGAGCGGCTTGCCCTGGTTGATGGTCGCCACGATCCACGAGTCCTGGACGGCGGCGGCGCTGCTCGGCATGGCCGCCGTCGTGGGCCTACTCGCCTTCGTGCTCGCCCCCCGCGACCGGACGAGCGGCGACGGCTTCGGTTGGGCCGTGCTGTCGACCCCTGTCCTGGCGCTGGCGCTGTTGGTGCTCGTGCTGCCCTGGCCGAGCGCCTACTGGGTGGCGGGGCTGCTCGGCGTGGCCGCCCTGGTGTGCCTGCTGGCCGGGTGGCTGCGCGCCGAACCGCTGGCCGGCTGGGCGGCGCTGCTCACCACCGTGGCCCTGCTGGTGATGCTGCCGCTGGCGATGGCGAGCTTCTCGCGCCCGGCCGTGCTGGGCCGGTCGTGGCTGCCGCTGCTGCTGGCCGGGCTGCTCGCCGCGGCGCTGGCGGGGCTCGCCCTGTGGGCCACCACCCGACTGCCCCGCACCCAGTCGGCCCTGCGCCCGCTGCTGGTCATCGCCGTGCTGGTCGGGCTGCTGGGGCTGATGATGGCCGCCGTCGCCACCGGCGCGGCGATGGGCCACCGCATCGACAACCCCGACGCCGGGTTCACCTCGGGCCACGCCATCGGCACCATCATCTGGATGCTGGCCGCCGCAGTCCTCCTCGTCCGGGGTCTCACCCGCGCCGAGCACGCCGACCTGGGCGTGAAACTGGCCCTCGGCCTGGCCGGGGTGGCGGTCGCGAAACTGTTCCTCTACGACCTGGCCGCCCTGAGCGGCATCTGGCGGGGAGCGGCCTTCGTGGTCGTCGGCCTGCTGCTGCTCGGCCTGGGCGTCAGCTACGCCCGGGCACTGGAGCGGGCGGCCCGTCGGCGTGCTCCCGGGGACGATGCAGCACCGCGTGGTCGGGTGTGACCCGCAGGTCCGGCCCCTGCGCGAGGCCGGTGCCGTCGACAATCAGCGCGAAGCCGTGGTGCTCGACCGCCGGCCAGTAGATCGTCACCCTGGGATTGGTCTCGACGTTGGCCAGCGCCGAGGCCCGCGCCCCGCGTACCACGACGGTGTGGCCCTCGACGACCGGGTCGACGGTGGCCAACCGGGCATGCTGCCCCGCCGGCAGGGTGACCAGCACGGCTGAACCGAACCGAGCCACGACCGCGGCCAACTCGTCCAACTGAACTTCGATGCTCATGGCCCCACTTCACCACACGCCCCTCCCGTGCCGGGGCGGGGCTGCTAGGTTCGCCGCGATGGCACACCACCATGAAGAATCCAACAATCCGTGGGCCCTCTATGAGGCCCTCGTCGACGGCATCCCCGAGGGCATCGAGGTCGTCGACGCCGTGGTCAACCGCTGGGCCGCGGTGCGCAGCGAGCAGGGCGCGGTCGGGGTCGCGATGACCTATGAGGGCGGCCCGCGGGCCGACCTGGATGCCTGGCGGATCCGCGGCCGGACCCTGCGCGAGGTCGCCGCCCACGCCACCTCGTGGGACCTGCGCCTGGCCAGCCTGGGCGTGGCCGCGATGAATGCCTGGTACAGCTCACCCGAGGTGGTCCGGCAGCTGCCCGGGGTCGAGTTCGGCGAGCACACCAAGTTCTTCACCAGCCGCGGCCCCGAGCTGGGCCGGGTGCCGACGGCCATCGTCGGGCACTTCACCAACACCGAGGGTTTGGGCGGTGACATCACCGTGCTCGAACGCCTGCCCCGCGGCGACGACCTGCCCGACACCGCCGCCGAGTACGTGCTGCCGACCAGCCGGCTGGTCGCGATCACCGGGTCGACGCTGGTCAACAAGACCCTGCCCCGGCTGCTCGAACTGTCACGCCACGCCGAGGTGGCGCTGGTCGGCCCCTCGACCGTGCCGGCGCTGGGCGTCTACCCGCAGTGCGTACGCGCCATCCACGGGTCGGTGGTCGTCGACCCGGACGAGTACCTTCGCCTGGCCGCGCTCGGCGTGCGCGAGCACGGTTCGGCGGCGGTGCAGGTGTTCAGCCTGCGCCGCTGACCCAGCACGTCCCCGCCGCAGACCCGCACCCGGGGTCGGCACTCGGACGAGGCCGACGGCCTCGTCCGGGTTTCATCTAGGGTTTTGGGGGTGCCCTACGCCAAGAACTCCGCCATGAGCCGGATCGTCTTCGGCGCTGCGGGCTTGGCGTACATCTCGGCGATCTGGCAGCGCTCGTCGTTCGGCGTGGCCGGTTTCGCCGCCACCGAACGGTTCGGCGTACTGGCCACGGTGCTCAGCATGTTCGTGGTGGTGCAACTGCTCACCTATGCGGTGATGCAGGTGCCCGCCGGGCTGCTTGCCGACCGGTTCGGCTCACGGGTGGTGATCGGCACCGGCGCGCTGATCATGGCGCTGGGCCAGATCTCGCTGGCCCATTCGTCGTCGCTGGTGCCGGCGATCGTGGCGCGAGTGCTGATCGGCACCGGCGACTCGATGACCTTCACCAGCGTGATCAAGCTGCTGCCGTTCTGGTTCTCGGCGGTGCGGGTGCCGATGCTGGTGCAGCTGACCAGCATGCTCGGCCAGGCCGGGCAGTTGCTCTCGACGATTCCGTTCGCGGCCTTCCTGCGCAGCCGGGGCTGGACCCCGGCGTTCACCCTGCTGGCGGTCGTGTCGCTGGGGGCCTGCGTGCTGGCCTGGGGCGTCGTGCGCAACCGGCCCGACGGGCAGCGGGTGCACACCGCCTCGGACGGGGACTTCGGATTCATCAGCACCGCCCGCCAGGTCTGGCGCACCCCGGCCACCCGGCTCGGATTCTTCCTGCACGCGGTGGCCGGGTTCCCCGGGGTGGTCTTCGCGATGATGTGGGGCTACCCCTACCTGGAGGGTGGGGTGGGTCTGTCACCCACGGTGATCTCGGGGCTGTTCACGGTGCTGGTGGTCGCCGGGCTGCTGTTCGGACCGCTGGTGGGGGCACTGGCCCCGCGCTTCCCGACGAACCTGTCGTGGTTCTCGTTGGTGGTCGCGGCGGCGAACGTGGCCACCCTGGTGCTGGTGCTGTGCTTCGAACGCCCGCCGCTGTGGGCGCTGGTGTTGTGGATGGTGGCGATGTCGGCCAATGCGGCCGGGTCGAATGTCGGCATCGAGGTCGCGCGCACCCAGAACGACCCGACCCGGATGGGCACCGCCGCCGGGGTGGTCATCATGGGCGCCTTCATCTTCGGGGTGACCGGCATGGCCGTGTTCGGGCTCGCCCTGGACCTGGCCGGGGGTTACTCGGCCAGGAACTTCCGGTTGGCGTGGGCGACCCAGCTGGCGCTGTTCGCGGTCGGGTTCGTCGGGGTGGCGCTGGCCCGGTCGCGGGCCCGGCGCTCAGTCGAGTGAGGCGAGGAACTCCAGCAGCGCCGCGTTGAACTGGTCGGTGTGCGAAACATTGATGCCGTGCGGGCCGCCCTCGACCACCACCAGTTGGGAACCGGCGATCATCTCGTGGGCCCGGCGACCCGAGGGAGGGAACGGCACGTTGTTGTCGGAGTCGCCGTGGATGACCAGGGTCGGCACACTGAACTTCGCCACGTCGTCACGGAAGTCGGTCGCCCAGGCGATGATCGTGTCCTGCAGCGCACGGTCGGAGCCCTGTTCGGTGATCGTGAGCACCTCGGCGAACTGCTCGTCCGAAATGGCCAGGTCATTGGGGTTGGAGAAGAACCAGGTCATGAACTTCTTCAGGAACCCCTCCCGGTCGGCGGCGCACTCGTCGCGCAGGCCGGTGAAGCCCTCCATCGGCATGCCGCCGTCGGGATTGTCATCGGTGATGCACAGCGCCGGGGTGATGGCGGCGGCCAGCACCGCCCCGGCCAGCCGTGACTCGCCGTGGTTGCCGATGTAGCGCGCCACCTCGCCGCCGCCCATCGAGAATCCGACCAGCACCGCGTCGGTGAGGTCGAGGTGGGTGAGCAGCGCGTCGAGGTCGTCGGCCATGGTGTCGTAGTCATAGCCGCCGTCAGGCTTGGACGAGCGGCCGAACCCGCGGCGGTCATAGGCGATCACGCGGTGGCCGGCCCCGGTGAGGGCGGGCACCTGGGCGGCCCAGGCCTCGGCCGACAGCGGCCAGCCATGGATCAGCACGACCGGGCGGCCATCGCCGCCGGAGTCCTCGTAGTACAACTGCAGGTCGGTCTCGCCAGGGATGGTCACGTGCGGCATGACAGCCTCCTCTTCGGTGAAGAACTATGACCCGACCCTAGCCACCCGCAGGGCTGGCCGGAAGGAGTTCAACGCTCACTGTCGCCGCGACGCCGAGACCCGGGCCGCATTCACCACCGCCGGGAGCGATGCCACCAGGGTGATGATCGACCCCACCGCCGCCACGATCGCGATCACCAGCGCCCACAACTGGTCTCCGATGCTGACCACCACCGACGGCAGGAATCCGTGCACCAGACCCAGCAGCACCTGCAGCAGGAACGACACCGCCACATGGGCCATCAGCGGCACCACCCGCAGGAACCGTTGCTGGGCCAGCACCAGACACCCCAGGAAGACCAGTTTCAGGAACAGCAACAACCCCAGCACCACCGCCGAGTCACCGCGCGGGAAGTACCCCCAGATCGCCAGGTACGCGATCGTCCCGAATGGCGGAGCCAGGAACAGCCCCACCATCACCATCAGCAGCACGAACGCCACCAGCGCCATCACCAGCGTCATCAGCAACCACAGGAACGAAAACACCAGCGTGATGACCCCCTGCACCCGCCCGTACGCGCGCTGGCTGACCAGCACGCTGACGGTCAGCATCACCACCGAGAACAGCAGGAACCCGTCCACCAGCACCAGGTAGGGGATGCCATTGCCGCGGGGCACCTCGGTCGACACGTCCTCGAGCATCTCCGGCTCCAGCCCGGGTACCCCGGCCGCGGCATCGCCGATCGGTCCGGCCGCCCCACCGCCCAGCGAGGGCCCGGCCCCGACCTCGACCAGGACCACCAGCAGCAGGGCGAACCCGGCCAGGAACAGGAATGGCCGCCGCACCTCCCCGAGCACCGTCACCACCGCCTCACGGGTCCTGGGCCAGCGCGGCGCTGCAGCCACCGACCGCGAGACAGCCCAGCGAGAGCGGCCCACCATCGCGGGTGAAGACGAGCCGGATGTCCTCCCCGGGGTCGAGGGTGGTCCTCATCGTCCGGTCCTGCACCTGCACCGCGACGACGACCCGGCCGGTGCTCGCCTGCAGCCGCACCCGGCGCACCGCATCGGCCCACGGCAGGCCGCCGTCGACCGGGGTGACGGCCAGGGTGCAGGCCCCGGTGAAGGTCAGCACCAGCCCCGACACGTCACACGCGCCCGATGCCACCCGCAGGTCGGCCGGGTCGAGGCGGCCGCCCTGGGGCGACCCGAACCACGACTCGCGCACCCCGCCAGTCGGGCTGCGCGCCACGGCCACCGCGCCGATGATCGCCAGCACCACCACCAGCACGGCCAGGCAGACCAGCACGATCACCGGTTTGCGGTCCATCAGGTCTCGACCTTGGTCGCGATCTGGGTGCCGATCTTGGTCACGACCGGCCCCTTAGTGCCGACCAGGGTGGCGATCTTCTGGGTGGCGGCCTTGTTCTCGGCGGCGGTGCGGGCGCGGGTCTCCCCGGTCACGCAGACGTGGTCGCCGGGGAAGGCGTCACGCCACACCCAGCCGACCTTGCAGGTGTCCGGGCCATAGGGGCCACCCCCCGCCCGCCGCTGGGCCTGGGTGTCGGGGTCGTTGTCGATGATGACCTGCGCCGCGCTCACCTTGGTGACGCAGACCAGGTCGGTCGGTCGGGTCAACCGCGGCACCAGCGGCTCCTTGCAGGGCGGGGCGGGCGTGCTGGGCGGCTCCGACGGGGACGGGCTCAGCGACGGCGTCACCGGTGGCGTCACCGGCGGGGTGGCCGGGCCGGCATCGGGGCGCAGCAGCCACCAGGCCGCCACCCCCACGACCAGCAACAGCGCGACGGCCGCCGCGATCGGCCACCATGGCGTCCGCTTCGCCACCACCGGCACCGGGGCGGCCGGGACGATGACGTCGACCTGCCGGGCCTGGTCGGCATTCTCCTCCGGCGCCTGGTCGGCCGAGTAGGCGATGAACCGCACCGGGTGGCTGCCGGCCGCCGGTTCGGTGACCGGTTCGAAGGTCACGGTGAACTGGTCGGTGGCGCCGGCGGCGATGTCACGCGACGGGCGGTCGATGGTGGCCCACCCGGCAGCCCCGGTCGCAGGGGGCGTGCCGGGCAGCCCGAAGGCACCCAGCACGACCTTGGCCGTCACCGGCGCCTCGTTGGTGACCGAGGCGGTCAGCGTCGCCCGGCCGTCGACCAGGGTGACCGTCGTGGCGGTCAGGGTCAGCGTGATGGTGCTCATCTCGATCTCCTCGTGGGGTCAGGGTGCCGCAAAGGTGAGCGACCGGCCGTCGTCGGTGCGCAGCGTCAGTGTCGAACCCACCACGGTGACGGTGGTGGCATCCCCGAGGGTCGAGAAGACCCGTCGCTCCTGGTCCATCACGCCCTCCGCGACGCAGAACATCAGGGTGCTGGTCAGCGCACCGACGGTGATCTTGTCGCCGCTGATGGTGACCGGCCCCTGGAAGCTGTTGCACGCTCGTCCCGACACCCGCCCGGGCTGGAAGACCAGGCTGACCTTCGTGCCGGCCACGGGCAGGGTGCCGTCCTCGAACTGGGTCAGGGTCCACGGGGTGCCGTTGAGCGGCAGGGGCGATTCCACCGGGCTCGAGGGTGGCGGTGGCGACGGCGTGTCGGCGGGCACCGGCTCCCCCCGCAGGACGAGGAAGGCCACTGCCCCGACGACCAGCAGCAGCGCCAGAGCCGCCGCGGCCCACGGCCACCACGGCTTCTTCGGCGGCGGCGCCACGACGGGCACTGCGGGGACGATGACGTCGACCTGCCTGGCCCGGTCGGCGTGCTCCTCGGGGGCCTGGTCGGCCGAGTAGGCGATGAATCGCACCGGGTGGGAACCGGGTGGGGTGCCCTCCGGAGGGGTGAAGGTGACCCGGTACTGCTCCGAGGCCCCGGCCGGCACCTCGCGCAGGGGTCGATCGATGTCGGTCCAGCCGGCCGCCGACAGTGCCGGGCCCGCGGGGGCACCAGCATCGGTGGCCTGGTCGGTGGGCCCGAAGGCACCGAGCACGATCCGGGCCGGGGCCCCACCGTCGTTCGTGACCGAGGCGGTCAGCACCGCCGTCCCGTCCACGACGGTCACCGTTGCATGGGTCATCGTCAACGTGATGCTCATGTCACACCTCCCTCGTCCGGGTCGGGCTGGTCAGGCAGCACGACCTCTGCGGTGACGTGCCCGGGTTTGATGGTGGCCACGATCCGGGTGACGGTCGCGGCCTGCGCCCGGGCGGCCTCGGGGACGAGCACCCTGACGTGGAACAGACCGGCGTCCTCGACGACGAAGCCGCTCGTCCGGGTGGCCAGTTCAAGAAATCGGACGAGACCGGCGGCGGTCCCCCGCAGGGCCGCCAACTCGGCCGAGGCGGCAATCAGGTCGCGCAGCGGGGCGCTGCCCAGCGGCAGCGACGAGCGGGCCGAGGCGCCCGGTTCGGGCAGGGTGAGCCAGTCGAGGTCGACCCAACCGGCCAGGTGGGCGACCATCGGTTCCGAGGCCCGGAAGGGGTCCACCTGGGCGTCCAGGCTGTCGAGCACGTCACTGATCGGTTGGTGCATGCCGTCGGCGGCGGCGACCAGCGCGGCCAGCGGGCTGCCCGGCAGGCAGGCCGAGGTGAAGACCTCGGGCAGGCAGCCCAACAGCGTCGTCCTAGCCATCGTGGACCACCTCCACCCGGTGCTCACCGGAGCAGAACAGCCACGACGGGGGAATGGTCACCACGTCGTCCACCACTCGCGAGGCGCACGACTGCCACGTCATCGCCTCACCGGTGCCCGGCGACCGGGAGCGGTGCACTCCCCCGGCGCCGGCGGCCAGCAGGTACGGTTCGCCGTCCTCGCCCAGCACCCCCGAGACCGACGAGATCGGCTTGAACCGGCGCCGGTCGCGCAGCGGCAGGCCGCAGTTGACGTCGGGCTGCTGCCAGGTCGCGCCCGGGGTGCCCAGTTGCAGGGTGAGCACCCCGCTGCTCTGGCTCGCCGCGTGGGCGAGGCCGCCGACCACCTGCACGCCCCAACAGCTGCCACCGGTCCAGCCGGCGGACAGCTCCTCCCAGCGGCCGGCCAGGGTCGGTGCGTCCACCCGGCCCAGCTCGTCGATCGCCAGCCGAATGCAGCCGCTGCCCTCCCCCTCGGGGGCGGCCCGCGGTGCCCACAGGAACACCGTCGCCCCGTCGTACTGGACGCTGAGCGAGCGGATCTCCTCCCCGGCGGCCCGCACCATCCGGAACGATTCGGGGGCTCCCCCGGTGGCCGAGAGCCAGAGGCCGCCGGCAGCCTCGGCGGCCACGGCGACACCCACTCGTCCGCGCAGGTCGACGAAGGTCGCCATCGCCTGGAAACCGCGGTCGGGTTGCTGGGCGTCGACCAGGTTCTGCACCGGCACCGCGCCCGGGCTGAGCGGAATCTCGTAGAGACCCTTCTCACCGGCGGCCAGCACGGTGGCAACCCCGGCCCGGTCGAGCCAGGCCAGCGCGGCGATGCCGAAGCCCAGTTCGGCGACCTGCTGCCAGCTGCCGCCCAGGTCGGTGCTGACGTGGATGCGTCCGCCGTCCCCAGCGTCGGTCGCCACCGCCACGAACCCCGGACGAGGCCGCGCGGCGTCCCCGCCGGCCGAGGTCGCGGGCCAGGGGGCGATGGCCTGCACGGTCTCGTCGGCGAAGGTGGCGCAGGCCTCCCAGCCGTCGCCGGCATTCGTCGTCCGGAAGACGGTGGGGCCCTGGCCGACGAACCAGGTGTCGGGCTGCCCCTCGGCACGGACGAGGTCGCTCGCGTCGGTGTCGGGCACCTCGGCCAGTTCGAGGCGCAGCCGCTCGACGTAGCGCACCCCGGGCTCGGCCTGTTCCAGGGCGCGGTAGAGGTTCGAGACCCGCAGCGGGTGCCCGAAGCCGGCGCCGGTGTCGACCGCCGGGTTGGGCATGGGGGTGATGGTGTCGGCGAGCCGCGCGAGAATCCGGGAGCGCACCGCCTCGGGGTTCTCGTCGGGACGGACGACGACCCGGGCGTCGACGGTGACCTGCTTGTACTGGCACCAGCCGACCACGGGCACCGCCCCGATCGCCGCACGGCCGGCCAGGTGGTTGGCGACCTCGGCCCGGACCTGTTCGCGGGCATGGGCAGCCAGCGCGGCCAGGGTGACCCGCCCCTCGGGGCGTTGGTCGAGCGGCACGTGCGGCACCAGTACCACCTCGACCTCGCCCGGTTCGGCGAAGGCCCAGGCCTCGCGGCGGGTGACGGCGCTGGCGCGTTCGACGCCGCCGTGGCGGGTGGCGAGCACCTCGTAGTCGCGCGCGGTGACGGCCCGGTCGCGGGCCTGGAACTCCTGCGGGCCACGCCGCAGCGCCGCGGCCAGCGGTTCGGCGTCGCGTCCACCGCTGGCCGGTGCCGGGTTGGTGACCTTGACGCCCGTGATCGGGTCGCGCAGCACGCTCAGCGCACCGGCGGCGACATTGCCCCGGGCACCACCGCCGGTGCGGTACCAGGCCCTCACCTGCATGCCGGCGCCGGGCACCCGTGCCCCCCGGGCGCCATCACCGAAGGTGAGGATTCCGGCGCTGCGGTCGAGCACGTAGACGCCCTCACCGGGGCGGGCATCGGCAAACACGTTGACTTCGCGGAAGCCGAGGAAGGCCAGCCCGTCGACGACGACCGCCTGCCCGCTGGTGAGGGTTTCCGAGGCGGGCACCTGCACGCCGATCCCGACGCCGGGGCTGCCCACCACCGGCGCCTCGGGCAGCACGAAGCTCTGCGCCGGGCCGCCGGTGCCGACCCCCAGGGCGACCGCGTCGTGCAGGACGACGTCGGCGGCCTCCACCTGCACGCTGCCCTGGCCCTCGGCCAGCACCGCGTCGGCGAGGGTGACGAAGACCGGCAGCGGCACCCCCGGCGCCGCGGGCGGGCAGGTGACCCGGGTGCCGCGGGGTATCCGCAGCTGCGGCCCGCCGGGCGCGACCCGGCTGAAGTCGAGGGTGACCGTGGCGGCCCCCGGTGGCCCGACGGTGGCGCCGAGCAGGTTGAGGAAGGTGGCGTAGAGCCGGTCGGGCACCCGGTTCAGCCGGTACAACAGGATGTCGGTGAGGTGGGCGAAGGCCTCGATGAGCACCACCCCGGGGTCGTGCACCGACAGGTCGGTCCATTCCGGGTCGACCTGGCGAACGCGCGCGATCGCCTCGGCGACCAGGTCGCTGAAGTCGCGGTCGTCCAGATTGGGAACCGGGATGCTCATCGCCGGCCCCCCGTTTCTGGCCGGCCCCCGGCATCTGGCCGGCCCCCGGCATCTGGCCGGCGCCGGGCATCGAGGATCGGCACGGCGACGGCAACCTCGTCCTCGCCCTGGGTGGCCTTGATCCGGTAGCGCATCCGTACCTCCAGCACGGCGGGGTCGTCCTCGGGCACGCCCGCGTCGATGTCGAGCACGGTGACCCGCGGCTCCCAGGTCTCCACCGCCCGGGAGACGTAGTGGATGGCCAGACCGGCCGTGGTGTCGTCGGCCGGTTCGAAGGCGAGCCGGAACAGGTGGCAGCCGTAGGAGGCGCGGTTCACCCGCTCGCCGGGGCGGGTGCTGAGCAGCAGCAACAGGGCCTGGCGCACCGAGGCCGCGTCGGTGACCGTGGCCAGCCGGCGCAGCGGGTCGAGCCGCAGCCCGGGCAGGCCGTCCTCGAAGCCCCCGGCGTCGAAGCCCCCGACGATGAAGGCTGGTGCGCGGTGCCGGGCGGTCATCGGTCTGCCCCCACGAACTCTTGCCCGGGGTCGCGCACGGTGTACTTCGAGGGCGGTACCCCGTCGGTCCAGCCCTCGACCGTGGCCAGGCAGATGCGCCTGTCGTCGATGCGCAGCCAGGTGGAGTAGCCGGTGGTGACGACCTGCGTCGAGGTGCACTGCTTGGTGTTGGTGCTGATGTTGGGGCACATCGAGATCGAGCGGCCCTCGGGGTCGGTGGCGACCAGCACCGGTGCCCCGCCGATGCGCACCCAGTGCTGGGCGTGGGTGTTGGCCACCACCCCGTCGTGGCCGCAGCGCAGCATGCCGGGCAGGACGAGCAGTTTCACGGTGCTGGTCATGCGGGGGCCTCCTCGAAGTCGACACTCTTCGCCCTGATGCGCAGTGCTCGTCCGGGTGCCTCGATGAGCAGGTCGGTGGCCGCGGTGATGCGCAGCAGGTTCGGGCCCAGGTCGATGCGGGAGCCGGCGCCGTCGGTCAGGCTCAGGCTGTGCTCGGGCCCGTCGAGGGTGACCTGCTGCCCGTCGCGGGTGCGCAGGATAATCGACTGGCCCCGCTCGCCGCCGGGTGCGGCGGGCGGGGTGAGGGTTCCGGGCAGCCCGCCCAGCACGATCGCCTGGGCCGGGTCGTGGCCGGGCAGCAGCACCAGCACGGTGTCAGCCACCTCGGGCAGCGCGATGATGCCCTTGTCGGCGCCCATGGCCGGCAGCAGCACCGGCGCCCAGCCGCTGACCAGGTCGGGGTAGGCGGGCAGCCGGACCCGGACCCGGCCGTGGTCCTCGGGGTCGGTGACGTCGTCGACGATGCCGAGGGTGACCTGGTCGGGTGGGCGGGTCGGGGGTGGCGGTGGCGGGAGCGTGCCCACCGTGGTCTGGAAACCGGTGCTGCTGATCTCGTGGGTCACCTCGGCGATCGCGTAGCTGCCACACAGCGAGGGGCGCACGCCCTGCACCTCGACCCGGCCGCCGGCATGCAGTGCAGGGTTGCCCTCGACGACCAGTACCGCGGTGACCTCGCCCATCCGGCGGACGTCGAGTTCGGCCTGGGCCAGCTCGTGCGGCGTGCCCAGGTCATCGGCGCGCAGCAGCGCCCCACCGCCGCCGACCCGGGCCGGGTCGGGGTCGGCGCTGACGCCCGGGGTGGCGCGGGCATCGCTGGCGGTGTGCTGGTCGGCCGCGGCATCGGCCGCCCGCCACCAGGTGGAGGCGGCGCTGCGGAAGGCGGGCTCCTGGCTGACCTCGATCTCGGCCGAGTGCAGGGTGGTGCCGTATTCCACCCGCACCGCCGTGCCCTCACCGGCCAGGGTGACCAACCGGAGTTGTCCCTCCCGGACCACCGGGTGGAGCCCGAGGCGGGCGGCCTGGCTGACCAGCAGGTCGAGGTCGGAGCGGGCGAGTTGGTAGACGTCACCCAGGTCAAAGTTCGGGGCGTCGACGGTCAGGCCGCAGCCGTTGGCCAGCGTGGCGACCAGGTCGGGCAGGCCGACCCCCGGGTGCAGGCGGGTGAACTGGCGTTTGCGCAACCGGTGCAGTGCGTCATAGGCGCGCACCCGCACCTGTTGCCCGGTGTCGGCGCGCAGGCTGTACTCGGCCACGGTGACCTCGCCGACGAACAGCGGGCTGTGGTGGCCGCCGATCTCGACGCGCAGCGAGTCGCCGGTGGCGGGGTCGATGCCCAACTCGTCGGTCGCCCAGGCGATCAGGCACTGGGCCGGTTGCGCGAGCACCGAGTGCACGCGCAGGGTGACCACCCGGGCGGCCTCGGCGGTGCTGAGCCGACGCCCGGCCAGGGTGATGATGAGTTCGGGAAGCCCCTGCACCTGCTTCATGGCGTCTCCCCCAGGGGCGGCACGGCGAGTGGTCCGCTGACCTCGAGGGGGTCCTCGACGCCGTTGTAGTGCAACAGTTGCTTCCACAGCAGTTCGGTGCCGAAGGCCCGCCGCGACAGCAGCCCCAGCTGGGCCGGGTCGATGGTGGCCCCGGTCGGTGCGCCGGTGGTCGGGTCTGCCGGGGCACCGTCGCCGGCGATGCCCAGCGTGCCGACCGGCGGCGCGGCCAGGTCGACCGGTGGCAGTCGCTGTTGCAGTTCCCAGGCCTCCCCGCCCTCGCGGTCGGCGGCGGTGCCGACCCGGACGAGGGTGAGCCGCAGCCAGGACCGCAGCGGTGAGCCGTCGGTGGCGAACCTGTCGAAACGTTCCGCGACCTCGGTGATGATGCCGGGAATCGACCAGGCCGACCCCCACAGCAGCATCACCAGGGGTGGGCGGAACTGGCGTTCGACCTCGGCGGAGTTCTCGGCCAGGGCCCAGATCGCCCGGGTCATCTGCCGCACGTCGCGGACGGTGAGGTGGGCGGGGGCGAGGTCGACGTCGAAGAGCAGGTCGAGCTTCAGTTCGGTGCGACCACCGCCGGTGAACATCAGCGGGTCGTCGGCCAGCCCGGCGCCGGTGAGTCGCCCGCCGGAGACCTGGCGGGACGCGACGCCGGCGGTGCGGGTCATCACCACCGTCTCGGGGTTGAGCAGGCAGGTGATGTGCTGGCCGGTGTCCTCGATGAGGAAGGCGACGCGTTCCATGTCAGGTCGCCGCCTGTTCGCTGTTCAGTCGCTCCAGCCGGCGCAGGGACGGTTCCAGTGGCGGGCCGGCAGCGATGGTGGGCACCGGGGTGGCCGGCAGCTCGGGCCACCAGCCGGTGAGCGCCGCCGGCGCGGTCGGGGTCTGGGCGACGGGGGCCGGGTGCCCCGCAGCGGGGCCCTCCCCCGCGCGCCGGGGGTCGGGCAGGCGTGGGTCGGGCAGGTGCCGACCAGCGATCAACGCCGGGGGGACGAGGGGGTGCCCGCCACTCGCGAGTCGTGACATCGGCACCTCGAGCGGTGCCCCGGTCTCGGTGCCGCGGTGGCCGGCCGCCTCGGTCACCGGATGCAGGCGGGACCCGGGCGGCACCAGCCGGGCCGAGCGGCCCGTGGCGGGGCGGACGAACGGACCGCGCGGGGGCGCATCGGGGGCAGTGGCGGCGGTGGCGTTGGAGGCAGCAGCGGGGGTAGTGGCGGGGTTGGGCGGGTTGGCGACGGGCCGGCGAGACGGGTCGGCGGCCGCAGCTGCTCGTCCAGTCGACTGAGGGGGCACCGGCTGAGGGGGCACCGCTCCCTGGCGGGCAGCGCCCAGCCCGAGCCCGGACGATGGGCTCGGCTCAGGTGGCACGGACGGTGGACGGCCGGTGCCCCGCGCCCGGGGATCGCGAGTGGAGGCGTCGCGAGCCCCGGGGTCACGAGCCCGGGCGTCGCGAGTGGAGGCCTCACTCGACCAGGCGTCGGGCGGCCAGGAGCCCTCGGCGACGGCCTCGCTCCCCGATGCCATGCCGGGGTGGGGTGTGACTGGATGGTCGGGTGCGGTGCGGCGCAGCGGACCACCCCTGCGCGGTCGGCCGAACACCAGCGGACCACTCCGCGGACGCCACACCGAGGAGCGGGACCCCGAGGAGCGGGACCCTGAAGACTCGGAGTTCCAGGACGGATCGGGCGTCTGGGAACCCACGAACTGGGGACCCGGGGGCTCGAGCCCGGGCCCGGCGGGCAGCGGCTCGCGGTCGTCCGCCGTCGGGTCTGGGCCACTGACCGGGTCGCGGCCGACGGAGACTCGGCTGAGCCCACCCTGCTGCCGGGCCGCCGCGCGGACTCGTTCGGCCCAGAAGGGTGGCGCCCCGGACAGGTCGAAGCCGGTCGGGACCGGATCGACGGTCTCGGCCCAGGTGCGCAGCAGGCGCGCGAGGCGGCTACGCCACCGGGGCCGCGGCACTGTCCAACTCCAGGCGGTCATAGGCCAGGGTCAGCGACTCGATGGCCAGTTCGTTGCCCAGCGCGTCCAGGGTGGCGCAGTCGAGGCCGCAGGGCCAGGAGCCGAGCAGGTTCCACCGGCGAACCTCGCGTGAGCCGGTGTCGTCCAGCATCGCGATCGAGACGTTCTGGCGCTGCACCCGCCCCTCGACCGTGGCGAACAGCCAGGTCATCAGGTCTGCGGAATCGGTCAGCCCGTAGCGCAGCGTCACCGGGTTGTACTCGACCCGGCCGGGCACCGAGCGCACCTCGGCGTGCTCCCCGCCGGCGCGGAAGAGGATGCGTTGGATCGTGAAGCCCAAGCCCTCGATCTTGACGAAGTGGGCCTGCACTGTGCCGTTGATCTCGAACTTGAAGTTGTAGGCGCGGTAGGGGTCCTGACGCGCACCGGGTTGCACGGACATCTCAGGCTCCTGGGGTCTCGTTGGTGGCCGACTCGGCCGACTGCATGAGCTGGAAGACGACGAACTCGGCCGGTTTGACCGGGGCGATGCCGATCACGGTGACGACCATGCCGGCGTCGCGGACCTCGGGCGGGTTGGTCTCTTCATCGCACTTGACGAAGAAGGCCTCCTGCGGGGTGCGCCCGACCAGGGCACCATCGCGCCAGACATTGGTGAGGAAGGCGTTGATGTCGCGGCGCAGGGCGGCCCACAGCGGGTGGTGGTTGGGTTCGAAGACGGCCCAGCGGGTGCCGTCGAGCACCGACTCCTTGATCATGTTGGTGAGCCGGCGCACGTTGATGTAGCGGAACTCGCTGGACTCGGCGGCCAGGGTGCGGGCGCCCCAGACCAGGATTCCCTCGCCGGGGAAGAAGCGGATGCAGTTGATGCCGGCCGGGTTCAGCAGTTCCTGGTCTCCCTTGCTGACCCGGCGGACCAGGTCGAGTGCCCCGGCGATGCCGGTATTCGCCGGTGCCTTGTGCACTCCGCGGGTGGCGTCGGTGCGCGCCCACACCCCGGCCATGTGCCCCGAGGGGGGTGCGGTGGTCCGCCCGCCGGTGACCGGGTCATCGACCACCAGCCAGGGGTGGTAGGCGGCGGCGTAGCCATCCTGGGAGTTCCTCGGCCGACGCCCACGGGAGGCCGGTGCCGCCGGAGCGGGGCCCGGCGCGGGCGTGTCGGTCTCGTCCTCGCTGCTCGCCGTGGTGGGCGCCACGGTGGGCACGCCGACGGTGCCCACCTCGAGCAGTTGGCCGGGGTCGTCGACGTCGGCCAGGTCGAGGATGGCCACCCGGTCCTGTCGCAGCGGGTGCTCGCAGTGGGCGATCAGCGCGTCATGCGAACCCGGGTCGGTGTAGCCGGGGGCAGCCACGATCGCGACGTCGTCGATGGCCTCGAGCAGGGTGAGGCCGGTGGGGTGGGCGGCGGTGCCGGTGAGGCTGCTGGCCTGGCCGATGTTGACGACATAGGCGCGGCTGCCGCCATTGGCGAAGTAGCCGTGCACCGCGGTGCTCAGGTGGGTGCCCTCGGTGGCCTCGCCGATGAAGATGCGGACGAACTGGCTCCAGTTGTCGATCGTCTCGACCGTGTCGCGGGGGGCCTCGGGGTTGGGGGCGACCCCGACGAACCCGGCGCTGCTGGTGCCGGCCCGACCGAACATGCGGGTGCCGCTGGGCACTTCCTGGACGTAGACGCCGGGGGCTCGATAGTTGACCATGGCTCAGTTCCCTTCGGGAGGGCTGGTGGTGGGTTGCAGCTCGACGACGACGGTCTCGACGGGCGGCCCGGTCGGTTCATCGAGGGGGACGGTGACCGGCAGGGTGAGGGTCAGCCCGAGCCCCGGCTGGTCGCCAGCGCTGTCGGCTGGCGTGGCGGTGAGGCCGGTGGTCTCGGCCAGGACGAGCAGGCTCTCGAGGTGGTCGAGGGCATCCGGCCCCCGGGTGAGCACCGCGACCGTCAGTTCCAGATCGAGCAGGGCCCCGTGGCGACGCGATCGTCCGACTCGTCGCAGGGCGACGGGCGTCAGCAGGACTGCCGGTTCGATCCCATCGTTCGGGGCATCGGCGAGACCGACGACGGCGGGTGACACCGCGTCGGTGATCGTGGCGCGCAGCGAATCCAGCGCCCTACGCGCCATCATCGCTGCTCCGCAGCGGGGCCGGGGTGCGGGTGGTGTCGCGCACTGTGGGTGACGAGGTCGAGCAGGTGGTCATCGGGACCGTCCTCGGGCAGGGGATGTTCCCGATCATAACCCGGGCCGACTTCACCTGAAACATGATTATGAAACTTCTTCGGATGCGCACAGGCGGCGGACGCGGGGTGTTCCGGCCACATGTCCGGACACTCCCGACCCCCCTTGTGTCCATCACGCCCCTCTCACGTGCACGGCGCCCCCCTCCGGCCCGGGTTTACGAGGGGCGCCATGCACGGAGGAGGGGCGCCGCGGACGGAAGGGGGTGCGGGACGAACACACGAGGGGCGCGGCGGACACACGAGGGGCGCGGCGGGTGGGGAGAGCGCGAGGCGACCTGGGAATGGGGGCCCGGCAGCTGAGGACGGGGCCCGACAGCTGAGGACGGGGGCCTGGCAGCTGGGAATGGCGGCCCGGGGAACCCCACCGCATATGAAAAAACCCCGCCTCAACGGCGGGGTCTCACTTGTGGGCCTAACTGGACTTGAACCAGGTCTGCGACTCACGCCCAAATCGGCGGGCCAAACGCGGGATGACTAGGTGAAACCCCATCTTGGCTAGGTGTTTCGGTGTGTTGTTGTGTCCCTAGGGTAGCATGACACAGAGGGCAAAACGGGCAGAACTGGACACTTCATCCCGCGCATATCCCGCACATCCTGGAGGGGGACACATGGCGAAACGCAAGGAAGACGACCGGCCGCCCATCGGCACGGTGAGGGTCACGGCCTCGGGTGCCTGGCGCGCCGAGTACGAGCGTGGTGGCGTCGGCGGCAAGCGCTCCCGGCACTACCCCGACAACCTGTTCGCCAGCCGCAAAGAGGCCGTGCAGTGGCTCAAGGACGAGAAAGCGCTGATCGACGCCCGCGAGTGGACGCCACCCGCCGAGCGCCGCGCCCAGGCCAAGCAGGCCGAGGCCGAGGCAGTGAAGGACGCGACCACCTTTGGCGAGTACGCCGAGAATTGGATCTCGAACCGCACCACCGGCACCGGCCGACCGCTGGCCCCGAAGACCGCCACCGAGTACCGCGGCTACCTGCGCGGTCGCCTCGCCGGACTCGCCGAGCGACCGCTCGTCAAGATCACCCGGGATGACCTCGACCAGTGGTGGAGGGCCAACGCCGACAAGCTCACCGCCCGGCAGCACGCCTACCTGTTCGCCAAGTCGGTATTCAAGGACGCGGTGAGCCGGGGCCTGGTCGACTCCAACCCCTGCCAGGTGGCCAACGCCTCACGCCGGGCCCGCGCCACCCCCAAGCAGGTCCGCTCCCAACTGGTCGTGAACCTGCGCCCCGAGGACATCGACGCCCTCACCAGGGCCATGCCCGACCGCTGGCAGTTCCTCGTCTCGCTGGTCGCATTCTGCGGGCTGCGCCCCGGCGAGGCCTTCGCCCTCACCCGCAAGGACATACGCCGCGAGGCCGACACGGCTGGCCTGCCCCGCTACCTGCTGTCCATCCACAAGGGCGTGAGCACCGGGGAGGACGGCACTCGCGCCCTGGGCGACACCAAGACCGAAGACAGCATCCGCACAGTCCCACTGCCGCCCCACCTGGCCAGCGTGCTCGACCGCCACGAGGCCGAGCATGCCGACCCCGGCGAGGGCGGGCTGATCTTCCCCTCAACCAACCCCGGCGTGCCCTACGCGACCACCCAGCAGGTCATGGGCACCTACCCCAGCAACAGGCAAGAGCCGGGCCGCAGCGCCCGCCAGCGGCAGGCAAGCGGCTTCGCAGCAGCACGTCTGGCCATCGGAAGGCCCACCCTGCGCCTGTACGACCTGCGGCACTGGGCCCGCGGGGTCTGGAACTCCACGGGCCTCGACTTCGCGTCCGTCGAGATGCTGCTCGGGCACACCCTGCCCATGGTGGTCGGCACGTACGCGCACCTCGACCTCGACCACGTCTGGCCCCATGCGGTGAAGGTGTCAGAACTGGCCGGCTGGCAGCGACCCGCCACCGCACCAGCCGGTACCCCCGCCATCCACCCCCGGCTCCTGGCCGCGATGACTCCCGAGCAGCTGCGGGACACCCTGGCGGGCCTGACCGACGCCCAGTTGGCGGCCACCGTCCCAGAGCTGCCACCACACGTACTTGCTCGCGCACTTGAGATGTGAGGACATCCCCATGACCACGAACGAAACACCCAGCGATCCGCTCTACGACAAGGTCGTCTCCATCTTGTCAAGCGGCACCCCCAGGAGCGTCCCCACCACCGACCTCCCCAGGTCTTTTGACCCCGAGACTGGACGAGTCCTGTACGACCGTGCCCGCAAGGGTGAGGGGCCACCAGATGGGGTGGAGCAGACCGCACGGGTCATCTGCAACAACCGTGGGGGTCGACGGGGGGAGACCCTGGCTCTCGTGCTGGTGGACTACCTCGTGTGGTCGCCGATGATGGACCCCGCCTCAGGCGAGGGCCCCCTGGTCTCACTCGGCGCTGACTTCAATGTGACATGTCGCTGCGGTATGACCCACACCATCAATGGTGGCCGCCTCCGAACAGCCCTCTCCAACCAGAGGCGTCGCAGCGGACGAGTGCCCGTGATCGATGTGCGCGACATTGAGAACACATGACGACTCCGCATGTCTTGCCGCGTGAGCCTCCCTAGTCCTGCTACGCTGACCATCAGAACATAGTTTTGCTCTACCGCGCGATGCGGACCCGGTACAGGGTTAAGTACCAAACGTAGTGGGCTGCGTGAGACCCGAAGAGGGGGAACGCAGCCATGCCCGAAAAGGGCCAGGTCCACAGGGCCACAACCACTTCCTTGCGTGACGAACTCGAATCCGAATTCGGCCGCTACCTCACCTACCCGCAGGCCGCACAGGTCACCACCGCCAGCGTACGCACACTCAAGAGGCTCACGCAGGCAGGCGAGCTGCCCTGCTACCAGATCGGCCGCACCCGCACCCTGCGCCTGCGCACAGCCGATGTGGCTGCCCTCATCCGGCAGGTGGCGTGACGTGACGGAACGAAAAGTGCCCCGACCTGGCGAGGATCGGGGCACCCGCAAGAGTTTCGCGGCTCTGAAGCCCAGTCTACCCGAACCTGCTCCCGGTGCCCCACACGACGGGACCGTGTCCCTCGGCCCGGACCACGAACCCTCGGCATGGCTGCGGGGGATGGTCGCTGACGCGCTGCGCCACGCTGCCCACCTGGCCGGGCTGCTCGGCCCGGATGACGTGATGGTGGCGCCGCTGACCGGACGATCCACCCGCAGCGGCAGCCGCGAGGACCGCTGCTGCGACAGGTGTGGCACCTACGTGCCCGAGGGCCCCGGCTTCCATCTGCTGGTCACCCAGCCCACCCCCTGGCTGCTGCTGTGCGGTGGACTGTGCGCGGCGTGCGCGGCGCTGGAGGTGGGGGCATGACCGCCACGACGATGCCGCGCACCTCCGCCATGGTCGTCCCCGACCCGCTGGTGGCACGCTGGTTCCACTCCAACACCCCGCCGAACTGGGTCGAGGACTTCGGGCGCCGAGTGCTGGCCGACGCCATGACCAGCGCCACCGCGAGCTACTGGCTCCGCCGGGCCCGGGCCTTCGAGGACGCCCGTCCACGCCCCGGAGACTTCACCGGCCGCGCCACTGCTGCCGAGCTCGCCGAACTCGACCGTCGGTGCCGCGAGACCGCCGAGGCCTGCCGCAGCCAGGCCGCCCTCTGGGTTGGGGGTGAGGACCGATGAGCGCGCAGGTCGACGAGATCCTCGAGGACCTCGCGCAGGAGAGCCGGGCCTTCCAGGACCAGCTCGACCAGCGCCTGCGACAACTGAGGATCGACCGCAGGGCACGGGAACTGCTGGATCTTGAGGCCCGACCCGCCCCGACGCCGATCGACGTGGCCACCCTCAGCGAGGTGTTGCATCGCCCACGCCCACCACGCGACCGCATCACGGGTCTGGCGCCATGGGAGGGTTCCACGCTCATCACCGCCCAGCGCAAGGTCGGCAAGACCACCACGCTGGGCAACCTCGCTCGCTGTCTGTTCACCGGGGAGGACTTCCTCGACCGGTTCCCGGTCCGACCCGTCGAGGGCGCCATCGGGTTCCTGAACTACGAGGTCAGCGCCGCCCAGTTGGCCCGCTGGCTCGACGAACTCGACGTGGACCGGGAGCGACTGGTGACAGTGAACCTGCGCGGCCGATCCAACCCGCTGGCCGACCCGGACGACAGGGCCAGCCTTGCCGAGGCGCTGCGCTCCCGGCAGGTCGAGACGCTGATCGTTGACCCGTTCGGCCGCGCGTTCACCGGCGACAACCAGAACGATGCCGGGCAGGTGACGAAGTTCCTCACCGACCTGGACGTGTTCGCCCGTGCCGAGGTCGGCGCCGTCGACCTGTTCCTCACCAACCACGCAGGCTGGAACGGGGAGCGTAGCCGCGGCTCGACCGCGCTGGAGGACTGGGCAGACTCGCTGTGGCGGCTCGTGCGACCCGACGAGACCGACCCTGCCCGCTTCTTCTCCGCCTTCGGTCGCGACGTCGAGGTGGACGAGGACCGGCTGGACTTCGACGAGGCAACCCGCCGGCTCTCCCTCAGCGGGACCGGCTCACGCAGGCAGGCCGCTGCCAGCGACAAGTTCGAGTCACTGGTGGACGCCGTCGTGAATGTTGTGACCCTGATGCCGGAAGCGAATGGATCCGAGGTCGGACGCCGACTGAAGACCGACGGTTTCCCTGCCCAGAACGGGGATGCCAGGAAGGCTCTGGCCGAGGCTGTCGAGCGCGGTCTGCTCGTCGTTGAGGAAGGCAAGCGAGGGGCCAAGTGCTACCGAATCGCTCGACCTAGCCCCGGGCTAGGTCAGCTCCCACCTAGCCCGGACGCGCAAAATGACGAAATTCCCGGGCTGACTAGGGGTTATGTCCAACCTAGCCCGACGTACCCCGACCTAGCCCCGGGTGACGTCAACCCACCTAGCCCGACCCCCTATAGGGGGGAGGGGGTAGGTGGGCTACCTCAGAACACCACTCCAACCAACTCCCCAGAGCAGGCAGAAGGAACCCCATCAGGAGGCCCCCGGTGATCGAGAGCCAATCCATCGCACTGTCGGCGATACCGGCTGGACCCATCGAAGGGCAGACCCCGGGGTCGACCTATCGAGGGTCCATCTCAGGCCTGCCCCCGAGCCCAGTAATCGCACCGACCCAGGGAGTCGAGATGCCCACCAAGACCTACCGCCGCCATCGGTGCAGCTCGAAGCACCGCACGTTCAACAAGTTGGTGCGCTGCATGATCCCGACCGCTGCCTGGGTGATGGGTGAGGGGCACTACGCCACCATCGCGTGGTGCAAGGTGCCGACAGTCACCCTCCACCAACATGCTGCCGATGCCCAGCAGGCCCGCAGCCAGATCGACTCGATCGGCTGTGGTGGCAGGTGTCGCGGCCACCATGACGTGGTCCTTCTGGTCAGGGAGGCGTGATGAACAGCGAACTGATCCTGCGCCTGGTCTCCCTTGCCGCTGCCGGCCACCGGCCACCATGCGGGGATCCGGACACCTCGGGCTACTGGACCAGCGAGGACCCCGACGAACGGGCCCTTGCCCAGCGGCGCTGCCGTGGCTGTCCAGCGCTGCGGGAGTGCCTCGACGAGGGGCTGACCACTAAGGCCACCCACGGGGTCTGGGGTGGCCACGACCTGACGAACATGCCGAAGGCCACCCGCAGCAGGTTGCGGGCCAAGCACCTGGCCGCAACCACCGACGACGCCGAAGCACTGTTCTGATGACCAGAACCTTCACCCTCCTACTCGAAACCCGATCACCCACCAGAGGGGCACCCCGTGACCACGAAGCAGCTTGCACCGATCCCCGTGCGACCACACCCGCGGGGCCCCGGATGGCCAACCCACCGCGCCAAGGCACGAAGCCGCCGCAAGTAGCCCCCAGACCAACCACCACCAACAGGAGGATCATGTCCACCACCACCCCATCCCCGCCCGCAATTCAGGGCCTGCTCGTCTGGGTCTTCCAGCAGGCCGACAAGGCAGGCTTCGGCATCGCCGACGGCACCAGCTTCGAAGCCTTCCCCGGCTGCGAGGACGCCGCCGCCGACTTCATCGAGAAGCTGCTCGACCCCGACCGGGGGCAGGACCGATGAACGTACCCATCACTGGCGTGCCCATCGATCCGCGACCGCTGGAGCACTGGAACGGCTGCCCCACCCCGGACGAGTCCCGCCTGACCTACTACGTCAACGACCAGGGCCACCCCGCCAAGCGCTGTGACACCTGCGGCAAGTACTTGGTCGACAAGCACGTCATCGTCCCGCAGCTCGCCGAGGTCGAGATCGAGGTGGTGCCCGCGGCAGGCAGGCAGGCCACCCGGTGGGTCTGCCGCGATCATCCCCAGCACGGGGTCGACCCCCGCGGCAAGGGCTGCCCCAGGTGCGCCCGCGAGCACGAACAGGCCCGCACACGACGCGCCCCCCGAAAGGAGCACCTCCAGTGACCGACCAGCGAAACCAGGGCGCAGCCCGGTACCGCCTCCTGCACCAAGCCGCCCAGCGCGGGTTGGGCACCCTCGACCAGCTCACGGGCGACTTCCGTGCGCACCCCGAACAGAAGGCCCAGGTAGCTGCCTTCCTTAACCAGACCGACCAGACCGCGTCGGCAACCGAACCCAGCACAGCTGGCACCCGAGAGGAAACCACCATGAGCACCACCCAGAGCCGCCGGCACACCGCCGGGGCGTCACGCAAGGGCCCCAGTGCCACGACGGCCACCGAGCTGCGCAAGGCGCTGGAGGCGGCCGAAGGAGGCTCGAGCGACGTCGCCGCGGCCATGTTGACCGCACTCACCGACATTGTCGAGGCGCTGGTCGCCTTCCACAAGAACGCAGACGAGACCGCACTGGTCGAGGCGACCCGCAATGTCAGGGACAACCTGACCACCGCACTGGAAGGCAGCGACGAGGCACCCAAGCAGCGGGCCACCCCTGCAGCGCCAGCCCAGAACCGCCTCACTGCAGCGACCCGCGATCCGCTCTACGACAAGATCGCCTCCATCTTGAAGTGGAAGTGATCGGCCATGGTACAGATCGCCGCCGGGCTGGTGAGCCTGCACACCTTCGCCATCGACCTGAAGAACACCCACGGCATCGAACTGCCCTGCCTGGACCAGATCCAGCGCGTCAAGGCATGGACCGACGAGGCTCAGGCCGGGCTCGAGCCGGAGCCCATCAGGGTGATCGAAGCCACCCCCGACGAGCTGCGGCGCTGGACGCTCGATTCCCTGATGGCACACAACGCCCACCTGGGTGACCACGTGTCCCAGCTCCGGAAACAGGCCTACAACGAGCTGTGCGATCAACTGGTCGGCCAGCTCGACGAGGTCGTGCTGGACCGGCTGCGCCCCGCGTTCGACGCGGCCGCGGACAAGGCCCGCGAGGTCGTCGCCATGGGTGTCCCGCCCACCGCGACCGCCGAGATGTTCCTCGACCTGCCGGTGGAGCCACGCGATGCCTGGAAGGAGTTCAAGACGCAGCACGCCCGCACCCTCGATGCCGTCCTCGGTGTCCGCAAGGCACTGTCGGGAGTGTTCCGCCTGGCGCCGCTGGTCTACAAGAGTGAATACACCCATCCCGACACCGAGGAGTACGACTGGGGGGTGGCCGTCACCAAACCACTCCGACGACTCGGGCAGGAAGTCCCCGGCCGGCGCCACGAGCGATGGCTTGCGGTGGCCAACGACCTGCACCTGAACCCGATCAACCCCGGCTGACACGGACCCGGGCTGGTGCGTCAACGCACGGACACAGCGAAGGCAGGAGAGCCGCCACCGACTCCGGCGGCACAGACCCTGCCTGCGCACCAGCCCACAGCCCGTAGCCCACAGGGGCCACGGGCACCGGGGCCCCGCACTGCAAGCCCAGTGCGGGGCCCCACGGCTCCGAACCCGGCACCTGGAACGCCTCGCGCGCGCGTACGCGATGGGGGTACCCCTACCCAGGGAGGGAGGAAACTAGCCACCGGCAGTGTCCCGTTCCGACAGGCTGGATTTTTCTACGACCCCTGAGCGCCGCGTGGCCGGCCCGGACTGGGTCGTGCTGCCCCAGCCGTTCACTGTGGCCCTGGTCGACGGCAAGGCCACCCCCGAGGTCAGGCCGGGGTGCTGGGCCGTATCCGAGCACGTGCCCACCGGCATCGTGCGCCACGTCACCGTGCCACACGACCACAAGGCAAGGAGCCCATGACACGAGTACTGATCGACCTGCGCATCCCCACCATCGACGGGCCCCAGGGTGCCGCCGGGCCCGACACCGACGAGATCCAGTACTCGCAACTGCTGGACAACTGAGCTCGGCCTCATGGAGGGCGCGGCCGCGGAACTCGTCCAGGGTCTCGGGCACGAGCTCGCCGGTCTCGCGAATCGCCCTGGTGGACATCCCTGCCTGCGACAGCATCCCGACAAGCTGACCAGTCGCGCCATCCGCTGTAACTACAGCGGGCCCAACCATCGACAATTTCTGGATCAGACGTTGTCGTCCCCAGTCGGTCTCGTCCCAAATGGTCAAGAGCGCGACGACATCTACGCCATGGCCGAAGCAAGTGATGACGAGTTCGAGGCCGCGCTGACCGAGGCCCGCGCCGAGGGCAACCTGTCCCGCGCCAACCTCGTCCGCAAGGTCAACGACGACTCGTGGCCTCCTGCGGCGTCTGGGACGCCTTCACGGGCGCCGCCCACCTTGGGAACTGCCCGCGTCGTTAGGGGTGTCGACTCAAGCGACACCCTCAGGGCTGTGCGGCAACCGATGGAACACCCGAGGAGTGACCAGCCCCTGGAGGCTGGATTTTATCCAGCTCGACCGTCGCGACGAGAGAGTGCAACTCGGTCCCGCCGGAGGGTCGCGAGAGTGGCATCAAGGGGTCTACCCCCCCACCTGCACCGACCTCACCGCAGCCCACCATGTGGCCGTGGTGAACGGGGGCATCGACGGACCACTCAGCGTCCTGTGCCGCGCGGAGAACATACTTTCCAGGTGTCTCGCGGTGAGACACGTGAAAGACGATCCAGGTCCGAAGCGACATTCAACCGTTACTGTTATAATCGTTACATGGAACAGCAGGCCAAGGACATTGCCCGATTAGCAGCCGAGGGCTGCGCCCGCGTGGAGATTGCCAAGCGTCTTTCGATCACCGAGACTCAGGTAACTCGGGTGGCCACCGAGCACGGCATCAGGACCCGCAACATGGTCGACTTGGCAACCCCCGCAGAGACGCTGACTCGGATGGCAGTTCAGGCAAGTTCGCACCTGGCCGACGACATAGACGTTCAGGCGGCCGTGATTGGCTTGGAGCCCGAGTATGTTGCTGACCTGATGCATGAGCTCCGAACTGGGGAAGCGGAGCTACGCAAGCTGAGACAACGGCTAGACGCGTTACAGGGCGGTGAACCAGCCCGAGCCTGTCCGGTCTGTGGCAAGAGTGTTACGGGTCGCTCAGATGCTGTGTATTGCTCAACAGCCTGTCGCGTCAACGCACACCGAGCCCGCAATCACTGACCCGACGTTGAGCAGTCCGAGTCAACGTTCGTCCGTGAAGTCGCCCGAGACCCGCGACATACCTCTGAGAAGACTTGCAAGCGGGACGCAACACCCCCGAGACCCACTGGGCCCCGGGGGTGTGCTGTTGGGACTGACGAGTCAGGGACCGACCCGAACCGGCCCACCGACCTCGAACACCCGGCCCATCTCGATCGGGGTGGCCAGTGACACCCTGGGGGCCTGCTCCAGCAGCTGCGCCGCATGGACCAGCGCAGCAGCGACCGCACGCGCACCATCGGCATCGATCCCATCGGGGTCCAGGTCGGTGTAGACATGGCTGTCATCGCCCCGCTCGCCGGGGTCGAACGGCTCGGTGCAGGCGACCATGACCACGCAGCCGGCCACCCCCGACAGTTCATCGCTGGCATGCAAGAACGACTCATCCCCGACGGCCTCGGCGGCATGGGCCGCCACTCGGGTGCACCACCTCGGGCAGTGCGGCACCGGTCGCACAGGTCCGCCCGCCGAGACTGGCCCGCCCGTGCGCACCCCGTGGGCTGGCGCCGCCTCGGGACGGACGAGCGCCGACCGTTCGGCCTCGGCCATCAACTCCACAATGCCGGTGCCGAGCGCGGCCGCGGCGTCGACAGCCTCCGTGAGCAGGAACCCCACCCGGCCCGCCTCGCACGCCACGAGCCGTTCCTCGGTGGCCCCCAGCAGGTCGGCAAGCTGGCGACCGGTCATGCCCGCCGCCTGCCGCCGATCCCGAACCCGGTGCCCCAGCGCCACCGCGAACGGGTGTATCGGGAGGCTGAACTCATGCTCGACCGCGATGGCCTCGAAGTCGATGCCGCCCTCACCGCCCGGAGCGATGGCAGCGGCCCAGGCCTCGGCAATGGTGTCGTACTGGACGCTGACCGGCGCGTAGCACCATGGCGCGTGCTCCGACCAGCCCCAGTGCACCCCCTCGGGTGCCCTGGCGTCCAACTCCCGGTTGTAGGCCTCACGGATCGCGGCCCAGTCGTAGTCGTCTGCGAACTCGCCGGCCCAGTCGCTCATGGTGGCGGTGAAGCCGAGCCCGGCAAGCTTCACCTCACGCATTGCGTGGGGCTGGCTGCTATGTGTGGTGATCATGGGTCTGTCTCCATCCAAGTGGTGGAAACACCGCCAAACCGGGGGCTCATCCCGCGCATATCCCGCACACTTCGGCGGGAGTGAAGCGTTCCCCCTAGTGGGAGGCTACTTCGTTTGTGGGCCTAACTGGACTTGAACCAGTGACCTCTGCCTTATCAGGGCAGCGCTCTAACCGTCTGAGCTATAGGCCCGGGCTGGGCGTTCACACGCCTGACCGCAAGAAAAGACTCTAGCGGACCACGCGACGAACGCCCAAATCGGGGGTCTCAGTCCTCGGCCAGGGTGACTTCGAGGCCACCCAGCACGGTCGCGGACAGGTTGTACAGGAAGCTGAACAGGGTGGCCAGCGCGGTGAAGATCACCACGTCGACGGCCGCGATCAGGGCCGTGAAGCCGAGCACCCGGTCACCGGTGATGAACCGGCCCAGGTCGAAGGTGCTGGCCGAGTTCGGGGTGGCCAGCAGGTCGTTGACCGCGCGGTTGATCGCCTCGAAGGTGCCTGAGGACTGCAGCACCGCCCACAGCACCCACACCGCGACCATCAGCAGGATGCCGAAGGCGATGGAGAACAGGAACGAGGTCTTCATCACCGACCACGGGTCGAGCCGGGCCAGCCGCAGGCGTGCCTTGCGGGTCCGCCGGGCCGGGGAAGCGGCCGCGGACGAGGCCCCTCGGGGCTTCGACGCCGAACCGGCGCTCGCCGCCGAGGCCGGGGTCGAGCTGGGGGTCTTGCTCGCCTTCGCCGGGCTCGGGACCGCGGTGGGCTCGTCAGCCCGCCGGGCCGCCGGGCGCGACGGGGGCGTGTCCTGCGAAGCAGCGGCCCGCGCCCTAGCCGAACCGGTGCTCGAGGTACCGCCGGCCGAAGTGCCGCTGGCCGTGCTGCTGCCGGCGGGGGCGGTGGGCGTCTGGGTCGGTGCGCTGAACCGGGCCCCCGACGAGCGCTCGGATGCCGAGGACGCCGGGCGGTACAAGGTGTTGGTGTCCTCGCTGGAGGCTGCTCGTGAGAATGGCGAGGCCTGGGCGTTGCCCGATCCGCGGGGGGTCTCACTCACCGTCGGTCTCCTGTTCCTCGTCCTCGACGTCGTCGGCCTGGTCGTCGACCACGGCTTCCTCAACGTCATTGCTCTGGTCAACGGTACCTTCCAGTTCGGTGTTGTCCACGTCGCTGGTGGTGGTTTCGTCGTCCGCCTCGGGGTTCAGGGCGATGACGGTGACCTCGTCGCCGTCGTTGACCCGGACGAACCGCACGCCCATGGTGGTGCGGCCCTTGCTCGGCACCTCGGCCACCGCGGACCGGGTGATCTGGCCCGACTGGCGGATCGCGATCACCTCGTCCTGCTCGCTGACCACCAGCCCGCCGACCAGGCGGCCGCGGTCCTCGTTCAGCTTCATGGCCTTGATGCCCAGCCCGCCACGGTTCTGCTCACGGTACTCACTGACCGCGCTGCGCTTGGCGTAGCCGTTGTCGGTGACGGTGAACACGAACCGGTCGTCCTCGGGCATGTCGGCATCGATGATGGCCATGCTGAGCAGTTCGTCGTCGTCGCGGAACTTCATGCCGGTCACGCCCGAGGTGGCGCGTCCCATCGGACGAAGCTGCTCGTCGGTGGCGCTGAACCGGATCGCCTGGCCCTTGCGCGAGATCAGCAGGACGTCGTCCTCGGCAGAGCAGATGCCGGCCCCGACCAGTTCGTCGTCCTCGTCGCGGAAGTTGATGGCGATCACACCGGCCTGGCGCGGCGAGTCGTACTGGGTCAGGGCGGTCTTCTTCACCAGCCCGCGGCGGGTGGCGAGCAGCAGGTAGTCGGCCTCTTCGTAGTCGCGGATGGTGACGACCTGGGCGATGCGTTCATCGGGCAGGAAGCTCAGCAGGCCCGCCACGTGACCGCCCTTGGCGTCACGGTTGGCCTCGGGCAGCTGCCACACCTTGGTGCGGTAGACCCGCCCCATTGTGGTGAAGAACAGGATCCAGTGGTGGTTGGTGGTGGTGAACAGGTGCTGCACCTCGTCGTCGGCCCGCAGCGCGGCCCCACGCACCCCCTTGCCGCCGCGCTTCTGCACGCGGTACTGGTCGGTGCGGGTGCGCTTGGCGTAGCCGCCGTGGGTGATGGTGACCACCATGTCGAAGTCGGGGATGAAGTCCTCTTCGCTGACATCACCGTCGGGGGCCACGATCTTGGTGCGCCGGTCATCGCCGTAGCGCTCGACGATGTCGGCCAGTTCCTCGCTGACGATCCGGCGCTGGCGCTCCTCACGGGCCAGGATGTCCTTGAAGTCGGCGATCTGGCGCTCGAACTCGGCCAGGCGGTCGACGATCTTCTGCCGCTCCAGGGCCGCCAGGCGCCGCAGCTGCATGTCGAGGATGGCATTGGCCTGCTCGTCGTCGATCCCCAGCAGGTCCTTCAGGCCCTCACGGGCGATGTCGGTGGTCCGCGACCCGCGGATCAGCGCGATCACCTCGTCCAGCGCGTCGAGCGCCTTGACCAGGCCGCGGTAGATGTGGGCCTGCTTCTCGGTCTCGCGCAGGCGGTAGGCGGTGCGGCGGCGGATGACCTCGAGCTGGTGCTCGATCCAGTAGCTGATGAACTGGTCGAGCCGCAGCGTCCGGGGCACCGAGTCGACCAGCGCCAGCATGTTGCAACCGAAGGTGTCCTGCAGCTGGGTGTGCTTGTACAGGTTGTTCATCACCACGCGCGGCTGCGCGTCACGCTTGAGCTGGATGACCAGCCGCTGGCCGGTGCGCGCCGAGGTGTCGTCGCGCATCTCGGAGATGCCGCCGATCTTGCCGGCGTTGACCAGGTCGGCGATCTTGCGGGCCAGGTTGTCGGGGTTGCACATGTAGGGCAACTCGGTGACCACCAGGTTGGTGCGACCGTTGTCGTCCTCCTCAATGTTGATCACCGCCCGCATGGTGACCAGGCCGCGCCCGGTGCGGTAGGCGTCCTCGATGCCCTTGCGGCCGACGATCTGCGCACCGCCGGGGAAGTCGGGGCCCTTGATGCGGGCGATCGCCGCCTCCAGCAGCTCTTCGGCGCTGGCCTCCGGGTTCTCCAGCGACCACTGGACGGCCTCGGCCACCTCGCGCAGGTTGTGGGTGGGGATGTTGGTGGCCATGCCCACCGCGATACCGGTCGAACCGTTGACCAGCAGGTTGGGGAACCGGGCCGGCAGCACCGAGGGTTCCTCTTCCCGGTTGTCGTAGTTCGGCTGCATGTCGACGGTGTCCTGCTCGATGTCGCGCACCATCTCCATGGCCATCGGCGCCATCTTGCACTCGGTGTACCGCATGGCGGCCGCCGGGTCGTTGCCGGGCGAGCCGAAGTTGCCCTGGCCGCTGATCAGCGGGGCGCGCATCACCCACGGCTGGGCCAGGCGTACCATGGTGTCGTAGATCGCCGAGTCACCGTGCGGGTGGTACAGGCCCATCACCTCACCGACCACGCGGGAACACTTGTTCCAGCCGCGGTCGGGGCGGTAGCCGCCGTCGTACATGGCGTACAGCACGCGGCGGTGCACCGGCTTGAGACCGTCCCGCACGTCGGGCAGCGCACGCCCGACGATGACCGACATGGCGTAGTCGAGGTAGGAACTCTCGACCTCCTTGTTGAGGTCGATCTGCTGGATGGTGCCCTTCTGGGGCTGGACGATCTCGTCGACCGTCGACTCGGTGGGCTCGACCTGGTTGTCGTCGTCTGCCATGGATATCCCCTAGTGGAAAGTTCGAAGAAGGCGAGTGGGCCGGCGGGTCAGATGTCGAGGAAGCGCACGTCGCGCGCGTTCTTCTGGATGAAGGCACGCCGCGATTCGACGTCCTCACCCATCAGCACCGAGAACATCTCGTCGGCGCGCACGGCATCCTCCAGGGTCACCTGCATCAGGATCCGGTTGTCCGGGTCCATGGTGGTGTCCCACAGGTCGGAGGCGTCCATCTCACCCAGGCCCTTGTAGCGCTGGATCGGGTTGACCGTCGGCAGCTTCTTGCCGGCCGCCAGGCCGGCCTCGCGCAGCGCGTCCCGCTCGACGTCGTTGTAGGCCAGTTCGTGGGGCGAGTTGGTCCACCGCAGCCGGAACAGCGGCGGCTGGGCCAGGTACACGTGCCCGGCGTCGATCAGCGGCTTCATGAACCGGAACAGCAGCGTCAACAGCAGGGTGCGGATGTGCGAGCCGTCGACGTCGGCGTCAGCCATCAGCACCACCTTGTGGTAGCGCAGCTTGTCGATGTCGAAGTCCTCGTGCACACCGGTGCCGAGGGCATTGATGATCGCCTCGACCTCCTGGTTCTGCAGGATGCGGTCGATGCGCGCCTTCTCGACGTTCAGGATCTTGCCGCGGATCGGCAGGATGGCCTGGGTGCGCGGGTTGCGCCCACCCTTGGCCGAGCCGCCGGCGGAGTCACCCTCGACGATGAAGACCTCGCACTCCTCCGGGTTGCGCGAGGAGCAGTCGGACAGCTTGCCGGGCAGGCCGCCGCCGCCGAGCAGGCCCTTGCGGTTGCGGGCGATGTCGCGGGCCTTGCGGGCCGCGATCCGCGCCGCGGCCGCCGCCTGCGACTTGCGGACGATGTCCTTGCCCTCGTTCGGGTTGCGCTCGAACCAGTCACCGAGGCGGTCGTTGACCACCCGCTGGACGAAGGACCTGGCCTCGGTGTTGCCGAGCTTGGTCTTGGTCTGGCCCTCGAACTGGGGGTTGGCCAGCTTCACCGAGACGATCGCGGTCAGGCCCTCACGGATGTCGTCACCCGAGACGCGGTCCTCACGCTTCTTGATCATTCCCCAGGTCTCGCCCCACTTGTTGACCGTGGTGGTCATGGCGGCGCGGAAGCCCTCGTCGTGGGTGCCGCCCTCCTGGGTGTTGATAGTGTTGGCGAAGGTGTGCACCGAGGGGGTGTAGGAGCTGTTCCACTGCATGGCCACCTCGACACCGATGCCCTCTTCGGGGCGGTGGGCCTCGACGGCGATCACGGTGGGGTGCACCGGGTCCTTGGAGGCGTTGAGGTATTCGACGAAGTCGATCAGCCCGCGGTCGAACTTGTAGTGCACCTCGCGGCGACCGGCCTCGTCCGCCTCGTCGAAGTCGTGCTTGAGGCCGGCCTCGGCCTCGGCACCCGCCTCGTCGGTGGCCTCGACCTTGCTGCGCCTGTCGACCAGGCTGATGGCCAGGCCCTTGTTCAGGAAGGCCATCTCGCGGAATCGGGTGGAGAGCACCTCGAAGTCGTAGGTGGTGGTCTCGAAGATGTCGGGGCTCGCGAAGAAGGTGATCGTGGAGCCGGTCTCGTCGCTGGCCTCGAGCTGCTGCAGGTCACCGACCGGGGTGCCGAGCTCAAACTCCTGGCGCCAGTGGTACCCGTCGCGGTAAATGTCGGCGGTCAGCCGGTCACTCAGCGCGTTGACCACCGACGAACCGACACCGTGCAGGCCACCGGAAACCTTGTAGCCGCCGTCACCGAACTTGCCGCCGGCGTGCAGCACGGTCAGCACCAGCGTGACCGTCGGGATCTTCTCGACCGGGTGCTCCTTGACCGGGATGCCACGGCCGTTGTCGATGACCCGCACACCGCCGCCGTCGAGCAGTTCCACCGTGATGGTGTCGCAGTAGCCGGCCAGCGCCTCGTCCACCGCGTTGTCGACGATCTCGTAGACCAGGTGGTGCAGGCCGCGGGAGCCGGTCGAGCCGATGTACATGCCCGGGCGCTTGCGGACGGCCTCGAGCCCCTCGAGCACCGTGATGTTGTCGGCGTCGTAGCTGCCCTCGTCGACGCGGTGGTCACCCGAACCGGACATGTCGTCACCGAAGTCCTCGAGCGGCTCGGTGGGGTCGGTGACGTCTTCGGTGACGGAGTTGTCGGCGTCGCTCAAGAGAACGTTCTCCTCATCGGTTGCAGGGGCGCTGTGACCAGCGTTCCAACTCTACCAACCCCGGGCGTGTTTCCCCGCATTCCTGGGCCCGCGACGATGCAGCTTTCACGCCAGAGGCCGAATTTCGGCCCGCCACGGCCCGCAATGGGCATCCCGGTGGGATGCCACTGGCACGGGGTCCGGATCGGTCAGCGGCGAAAATCCTGGTTTGAGCTGCCCGGTGGCGCCACCGTTGCTGGTTAGGATGCCGGTGTGAGTGACCAGTTCGCGCCCCAGCAGCCCGGGGTGGGCCCCCTCCCGGGTCCTGCCGCGGGACAGGTCTGGATCGACCATGGCCCGCTGGACACTGACTGGGACCCGCCCACCTGGCACGACCGCCTCCCCCTGCGCCTCAAGGTGCTCGCCCTGGTCGTGGCGCTGGCGCTGCTGGTCGGCCTGGCCTGGCTGGTCGGCGGGTTCAAGCCCGAGGCGACCGTGAAGCCGGTGGACTGGCGCACCCCCGTGGTCGCCGGGCCGGTCGAGCTGACCCTGGAACGGGCACTGTTCGAGCCCGGTTCTGAGTACCGCGACCCCCGCATCATCATTGAGGCCCGCTGCCGACTGGCAGTGGAATCCGCCACCCGCGTGCAGACCAGCAGTGTGCGCGACGGCCTGGCGGTGCGGGTCGACGGGCAGACCATCAGCGGTTCCCGTGAGTTGTATGTCGCCTTCGGGGCCAACAATTCGGCGGCCACCAACCGGTTCGAGCTGTCCCCCGGCGTCGAACCCACCCCCTGCTACATCCAGGCCACCCTGCCCGCCAACTCCGCCCCCACCGCCACGGTGCAACTGCTGGTGTTCAACCAGCAGTACGTCGAACGCGGGTTCGTGGCCGCCGGCGAGAAGCAGTGGGTGGTCGTCCGCGGTGGCGCACTGATGACGCTGCCGGTCAGCGTCGTCCCCGAACGCTGAGCGGGGTCCGCGGCTGCCGTCAGTTGCCGGGCGGCGGCAGTTCCATGGCCGGGTTGTGGTTCCAGGTGGTGAAGTGGATCGTCACACCCAGTACCTCGTCCACCAGCCGCTCGGGCACCACGTAGGTCATCCAGTAGTCGGTGGAGGCCTCCTCGTACGAGCAGCGCCCGTAGGACTCGGGCAGGCCGAACACCTCAGCGGTCCAGCGCATCCGTTCGGGCCCGATCAGGTCGAGGTAGCAGACCGATTCCTCGGTCACGTTCACGCGGGTCATGTGCACCAGCAGGAAGATCGCCCCGTCCGGGGCCACCTCGGCGGTCGACTCGGTGCGCTGGATGCGCTTGTGGGTCTCGGTCTCGACGACGGTGTAGGTGGTGCCGGTCAGCGGGTCGGTCCAGGGCTGCCCCGCCGGGACGCTGCCGCCGACATAGGCCTGGGTGCGCACGTGGGTGAACAGCCCCCAGCCGATGCCCCAGACCAACACCAACAGCACCGCCAGCGCGAACCCGATCCATGGACGACTCGCCCGGCTCATGGCAGCGCCTCCTCGCTCGACTCGCTCCAGTTCACGCGCTTGAAGGCGGAGTTGGTCCAGATCGATTCGATGTTGCGGGAGGTGACACCCAGGTCCATCAGCAGCTCCGGTTCGCGGTAGACGATCACCCCGGTGGGCACGCAGGCCACCTTGGCGCCGACCAGGTTCTCGCGGGTCACCTCGAACAGCACCGTCCCGGTGCTGCGGAACCCCGGTGCCGGGAAGCGCAGGGCATCGTCCTCGAGGGCTTCGGCGATGGTGTCGCCCGACAACCTCAGGAAGCAGCGCACCCCGTGCAGGTCCTTGCGACCGGGGGTGGTGAACTCGAAGCGCAGGCTGACTAGTCGCACCGGTGACTGCAGCGAGTTGCTGCCGCTGGGGCTCACCGCGAACTGGCCGAAGCTCTGCTCCAGGGGCTGGATGGTCTGGCCGGCGTCCATCTCGGTGACCCGGCCGAGTTCGCCGTGCTTCTGGAAGTCGTCCATGGCCGAATCGCGGAACTGGCCCAGCAGGCCGGCGGCGACCATCGAGACGACCAGCAGGACGACCGTGGGGAAGCTGGGGCGCATCAGCGGCCCCCTGTTCCCGGCCAGGCGCCGACTCCCTGGGGCTGGGCCGGGGGCTGGCCCTGCGGGATCTGGTCGAGCGGCACCCCGGCCGCGGTGGCCGCCTGCTGGGCCTCGATCAGCGGCGCGCGGTGCTCGGGGCGCACCGCCGACGGGTCGGCGGAGGTGCGGAAGTGGGTCAGCACACGCCGGAAGGCCACCGCCAGCAGGGCCAGGCGCAGCGTCTCCCCGAAGGGCTGGGTCAGACCGGTGATCAGGTCGTCCCAGGCCACCCAGAAGGTGGCTGCCCGGCCACCGAAGACCTCGAGCACGGTGTCCTTGAAGCCCCGGGAGACCACGCTGAACAGGGAGTAGATGAACACGTAGGCACCCAGGAACAGTGCCCCGCCGCGCAGCACCAGCCGCAGCGACTGGAAGGTCGGCAGGTACTTGTCGTTCAGGTCGCCGAACAAGGCCTCCTGCACCTCGACGATCACCGCGCGCCCCGTGGTGCCGGCGTTCGCCCGGCGCCGGCCGCGCTTGTCGATGACCAGCTCGGACTCGGCGTCCAGATGCGCGGTCAGCGGCTCACCCTTGCGCCACATCTCGGCGAAGCTCAGCACGTGGGAACCGAAGACCAGTGCGGCGACGGCCAGCCACATCACAGGCTGGACGAAGGCGTGGGTGAACACCGGCCACAGCCAGGTGAAGAACCCGACCACCCAGTCGGCCAGCGCGGGCAACACCGCGTGGACGCGTCCCAGCGCCCCGGTGAACCCCTCCCAGGTCTCGGCCCACCAGGCCGCCAGCCTGGTCGTCCGCAACCGCCACAGCCACTGCGACAACAGCGACTGGCCGAGGAAGACCAGCAGCAACAGGAAGAAGGCCTCGATCATCGCGGCCACCAGGCCGAGCGGGCGGAAGCCGGTCTTCTCGTGCAGCAGGTCGACCAGGCGGCGCACGATGTAGGCCCCGACGATGATGATGATCATCCGCCGGGTCTCCTCGGCGGTGTCGGGTTGGATGCTCTGCAGGATGCCGCCGCTGAACAGGCCGTTGAGGATGATCTCGTAGGCAATCAGCAGGCTGGCGATGTCCTGGATGTAGTCGAAGGCGGCATAGATGCCCAAGAACGGCAACAGGGTGACCGCGACCGAGCGGCTCAGCGACTGCTCGCGCTCCTCGCCGTCCTCACGTGGGGGCAGCTCCTGGTGGATGCCGAGGTCACGGCCCATGATCTGCAGGCTGATGATCACCGCGCTGAGGGTGAAGATGAGCCCCAGGGCCAGCAGCACCAGGGCGACCCAGGGGTGGTCAGCGGTCTGCTTGGCGGCGACCACCATGCAGACCTGGCTGAGCACGTAGCCGACCATGGTGACGCCGACGACCTTGGGCAGCACCCGCCACCACAGGGTCACCGCATCGTGGCCCATGGTCCACACGTGGTCCCACCAGATGCGCAGTTCCTTCATGATGGCTCAACCATAGGTGTCCCGGGGTCCTCGGCCGTCGCGGACACTGCGGATGCCGTGCTTCCAGGTGGGGGCCTGGGGGCCGAGGACGACGACGCGGCTCACTGAGCCGTCGCCGAGCTGGCGGTTGAGTTCGGCGACCAGGTTGGGGGCCAAGGAGCGCAACGAGGTGGCCCAGGTGGTCGACTCGGCACGGATGGTCAGCACGCCGTCCTGGAAGCCCTCGGGGTGGGAATGCGCCGCGTTGGTGGGCCCGACCAGTTCGGCCCACTGCACCAGCAGGGTGCGCACGTTCAGCTGGGTCGTCCAGTCGCGGCGGCGGATCAGCTCACCGAGGACCGACTGCACCGATTGCGGGTCGCGGTCGTCCGGGCGCGCGGACGAGAACGTGACCCCGGCGCGGCGGGTGGTGGCGCGGCGCTGGGCCGGGCCGGTGCGCACCCCGCGTGGGGGTGGCAGCACGACCGGCCCACCGCTGCTGCGGACCTGTTGGGCCACGGCGGTGGCCAGGTCGAGTCCGGTGGGGTCGTGCCCGGCCAGCAACTCCTGATCGAGCGCGGCCTGCTCGGCGGCCGCCTCGGAATCGGCGTCGTCAGCGACCGGATCACGGTTGTCCACAGGCTCGTGTTCGCCTGAACCTGCTGGTGGTGGGTTCATTGAGCGCTCCCCCCGCCACTGTGCGCGGGCAGGGTTGTCCCCAGGCTGTCCACAGTTTCTGTGGACAACTCGACCTCACCCGCTGCGACCCGGAACCGCCTGCCGACCAGCCGCTCGGGCACGTCGGCGCCCACGGCCGCGGTGACCAGCACCTGCTCGGCCCCCTCGATGGCACCGGCCAGCCGCTCCCGGCGGGTGGAATCCAGCTCGGCAAACACGTCGTCGAGGATGAGCACGGGCTCGACCCCGTCATCGCGCACCAGCTGGAAGGCGCCCAGCTTCAGCGAGAGCCCCAACGACCAGCACTCCCCGTGGCTGGCGTAGCCCTTGGCCGGCAGCTCACCGATCGACAGGACGATCTCGTCGCGGTGCGGGCCGACCAGGCTGACCCCCCGGGCCAGTTCGTCGCGGCGGCGCTCGGTCATCGCGAGGGCCAGCCGTCGGGCCAGCTCGTCACGCCCGACCGGTTCACTCTCGGTCCCGGGCGCCAGGTCGATGCCGGTGCGGTAGCTCGCGTGGACGCTGTTGTTGACCGGGGCAATCTCGGCATAGGCCGCGGTGGTGTGCGGCATCAGGTCGCTCAGGGTGTCGAGGCGGGCGGCCAGCAGCTCGGCGCCGACCTGGCTGAGCTGTTCGGTGAACACCTCGAGGGTGAACAGGGCGTCCTCGTCCTGCCCGCGGGGGCCCTGCTGGGCCAACTGCTTCAGCAGCATGTTGCGCTGTTTGAGGATGCGGTCGTAGTCGGCCTTGACCCCGGCCATCCTGGGCCAGCGGGTGACCACCACGGTGTCGATGAACCGGCGCCGGTCGGCGGGGTCGCCCTTGATGATGGCCAGGTCCTCCGGTGAGAACGTGATCGTGCGCAGCACCCCGAGCAGGTCACGGGTGCGGGGCTGGGGGTTCTTGTTGATCCGGGCGCGGTTGGTGCGGCCCGGGTTGATCTCGAGCTCGAGCAGCAGCACGCGGCCGTCGTCCCGACTGGCCCGCACCCGCGCCCGGGCAATCGCCTGCTCGGTCCCCTGGCGCACCAGCGGCCCATCGCTGCTGACCCGGTGCGAGGACAACGTCGAGAGGTATTCCACCGCCTCGACCAGGTTCGTCTTGCCCTGGCCGTTCTGGCCGATGAACAGGTTCACCCCGGCCTGCAGGGGGACTTCCGCGCTGCGATAGCTGCGGAAGTCCACCAGGCTGAGGTGCTCGACATACACGGGGCTACCGTAGCCGACCACCCCGACAACAGCGGCGCCCCGGCAGTCGGCTCAGGCGTCCTCGGGCAGTACGGCGTGCCCACCGAACTCGTTGCGCATCGCCGCGATCATCTTCATCGCCGGCGAGTCCTCCTGGCGCGAGACGAACCGGGCGAACAGGGCAGCCGAGATCGCCGGTACCGGCACGGCCAGGTCGATCGCCGACTGCACCGTCCAGCGGCCCTCACCGGAATCGTCGGCGTAGCCCTTGATGGCGCTCAGGTCGGGGTCCTTCTCGAGCGCGTTGACCAGCAGGTCGAGCAGCCAGGAGCGGATCACGGTGCCCTCCTTCCAGGAGGTGAAGATCTGCGGCACGTCGGCCACGATCTCATCGGCTGCCTCCAGCAGCTCCCAGCCCTCGGCGTAGGCCTGCATGACCGCGTACTCGATGCCGTTGTGCACCATCTTCGAGTAGTGCCCGGCCCCGTGGCCGCCGGCATGGACGAAGCCGTAGGTGCTCTCGGGCTTCAGCGCATCGAAGATCGGCTGGCAGGTGGCCACGTCGTCCGCGTCGCCACCGACCATCAGCGCGTAACCCAGCTCGAGGCCCCACACGCCACCGGAGACCCCGCAGTCGAGGAACTTGATGCCGGCCTCGGCCAGGTCGGCCGCATGGCGCGGGTCATTGGTCCACTTCGAGTTGCCGCCGTCGATGACGATGTCGCCGGGTGACAGCTGCTGCTTGAGTTCGGCGACCACCGAGTCGACGGCCGCTTCGGGCACCATCACCCACACCACGCGCGGCGACTGGGTCAACTGGTCGACCATGTCCTGGCTCGAGGTGGCGTCACTGATCTCCTGGTTGCGGTCATAGCCGACGACGGTGAGCCCCTTGTCCCGCAGCCGTTGGCGCATGTTGCCGCCCATCTTGCCGAGACCGATCAGACCGAGTTCCATGGCGCGTCCTTCCGTGGACGAATGAGTGAGGCGCCCACAGCCCAGGGCTGCGGACGCCTCAACGATAGAACTCCGACGGTCAGTTCGGCAGACGCATCAACATGATCACGTGGCGGTAGTCGGCCCGCGGTTCGCCGTCGATGCTGTCCAGGCCGGTCACCAGGCAGGGCTTGCCGGGCGCGGTGAACGAGAAGTGGACGAAGGGCGCGTCGACCGCCGAGAGCGCATCGGAGAGGTAGTGCGGGTTGAACCCGGCCGCGGTGATGGCCGGTTCCCCACCCTCGTGGTTCTCGACACTGGCCTCAATGGCCTCCGAGGCCTGGGCCTGGTCACCGGTGGCGGCCTCCAGGGCGATGTCGCCCGAGTTGATGACCATCCGCAGCGGGGTGTTGCGTTCGGCCACCAGGGCCACGCGCTTGACGGCCGCGATGATCTCGGCGGTGTTGGCGCGCACCGACAGCTTCGGCGTGATGTTCATCAGGTGACGAACCTTCGGGAACTCACCGTCGAGTAGGCGGGTGGTGATCTGGCGGGTGCCACCGGCGCCATCCCCCTCGAAGCCGATCAGGCCGTCTCCCATGGAGCCCGACGACAGGCTCATGGTGATGGTCTCACCCGAGGTCATCGACTTGGCGGTCTCGTTGAGCACCTTGGCCGGCACCAGCGCAGCACCGGAGGCCTGCGAGTTGGCGGGGTTCCAGGTCAGTTCCTTCAGCGCCATCCGGTAGCGGTCGGTGGCCAGCAGCGAGAGCTTGTCGCCCTCGATCTCGAGGCGCACGCCGGTGAAGACCGGCAGCAGTTCGTCGCGCCCGGCCGCCACGACCACCTGGGCCACGGCCTGGGCGAACTCGCTGGAGACCACGGCACCGGTCGCGGCCGGCATCTCGGGCAGGTTCGGGTATTCGTTGACCGGCAGCGTCTGCAGGGTGAACCGGGCCGAGCCACAGACGAGTTCTGCCTTGGACTCGTCGCTGGTCAGTTCCACCGGCTTGTTGGGCAGCGAGCGGGCGATGTCGGCCAGGAGCTTGCCGGAGACCAGGGCTTCACCCTCGTCGACGACGGTGGCGGGCACCTCGATCTCGGCAGAGGTCTCGTAGTCGAAGGCCGACATGGTGACACCGCTGCCACTGGCCTTGATCAGCAACCCTGCCAGGATCGGCAACGAGGGCCGGGTCGGCAGGCTGCGGGCCGCCCAGGCCACCGCTTCAGCCATGACGTCGCGGTCGAGGCGAATCTTCACGCGGGGTTCCCCTCTGCTGAGACTGTGTAATGGTTCGCAAGGGCATCATAGCCATCCCTGCAGGCCCTCCGGGCCTGCCCCCGGCGGCGTCCTTCACTCCGACTCGAGGGTTCTTGTGATTCGCCCGTCCCCAATTGGGGGGCGCGGGTACTTGGACAAGTGAATGACATCTGTGTTCCAGTCATGGTCATCACTGCTGTGGACTCTGTGGAGAACCACCATCTCCCCTTGTCGCTACACATGAAACGAGATCCACACCAGCTGTGCACCGGGTGGGGACGAACCGGGCCCGGCTGTGGACGGTTCGGCGGATCGTCCGACGGTCCCGGGTTGTCCACAGCCCGTCCCCAAGCCTGCCGACAGGCCCGGGCCGACCGGTCCACAGGCCAACTCCCTCGTCCGGACGCAGGACTGCCCCGCGCCGTGGTGGCGCGGGGCAGTCCGGGTGGAGCGATGGGTGCGGTTCAGTGCTGCTGGGACTCCTGCTTGATGCGGTTGGTCAGCTCGGTGACCTGGTTGAAGACGCTGCGCCGCTCACTCATCAATCCCTTGATCTTGCGTTCGGCGTGCATGACGGTGGTGTGGTCCTTGCCACCGAACTGCTGGCCGATCTTGGGCAGCGACAGTTCAGTGAGCTCGCGGCACAGGTACATCGCGATCTGGCGGGCAGTCACCAGTACGTGGGTGCGTGAGGTGCCGGTCAGGTCGTCGACGCTGATGCCGAAGTATTCGGCGGTGGTCCTGATGATCAGGCCGGAATCGACCGGGGCGTCACCGCCCTGGGGAATCAGGTCCTTCAGCACCTGCTCGGCGGCTTCCAGGTCGACCGGCTTGCGGTTCAGCGAGGCGAAGGCGGTCACGCGGATCAGGGCGCCCTCCAGCTCGCGGATGTTGGTCTGGATGCGGCTGGCGATGAACTCCAAGACCTCCGGTGAGGTGCTCAGGTCGTCGGCGGCCGCCTTCTTCTTCAGGATCGCGATGCGAGTTTCGAGGTCCGGCGGCTGGATGTCGGTGATCAGGCCCCACTCGAAGCGGCTGCGCAGCCGCGGTTCCAGGGCCTCCAGGGCCTTGGGTGGGCGGTCGGAGGTCATCACGATCTGCTTCTGCGCGTTGTGCAGGGTGTTGAACGTGTGGAAGAACTCCTCCTGGGTCTGGATCTTCGACTCCAGGAACTGGATGTCGTCGATCAACAGCACGTCGACGTCGCGGTAGGTGCGCCGGAACGCCGAGGTGCGGTTCTCGGAGATGGCGTTGATGAACTCATTGGTGAGTTCCTCGGTGCTGACGTACTTCACCCGCAGCCGGCTGTAGAAGTTGCGCACGTAGTGGCCCAGGGCATGCAGCAGGTGCGTCTTGCCCAGCCCCGAGTCGCCGTAGATCATCAGCGGGTTGTACGACTTGCCGGGTGCCTCGGCCACCGCGACGGCCGCGGCGTGCGCGAACCGGTTCGACGGGCCGATCACGAAGGTGTCGAAGGTGTACTTCGGGTTCAGCCGGCTGGCGTCGTTCTCATTGACCTGCACCGCGGCACCCGCATCGACCAGGCGAGCGGGGGGTTCGTCGGCCTGGTCGTCGTCGGCAAGGTCGTCGGGGTCGGGACGATCGGGTACCTGCAGGTTCAGTTCGAGGTCGGGCTCGATCGTGATGGCCAGGCGCATCGACTTGTTGAAGACGTCGGAGAGTGACTCCTCCAGGTTCGTGCGCAGCCGCGACTCGATGCGTTCGCGGGTGAACTCGTTCGGCACGGCCACCATGACGGTCGAGTCGACCACGGTCAGCGGCTTGGTGCTGCCCAGCCAGGCGCGGGTCGGGTTGTCGGCCTCGCGGAGGATCTTGGCCCATGCCTGCTCGAGGGAAACTGCCTGGTGCCCGGGACCCTCAACGGCCGGCGTGGCCTCCCCTGAAGCGGGCTGTCCCATGTGCTGATCCTCCCGGCGGCGCCGTCGTGGCCGTCCGCGTGTCGATGCCTGCGGCCCGGTCCGGGACCCGGCCGATGAGTCGAGAACAGCCAGTTTTCCACAGATGTGTCCCCAAGAACACTGGCTGTGGACAACCCAACGGGCACTGCTTCGACACGACGTGCAGGACGGGTCCCAGATCGTGCTGATGATTCCCGCGACGCTAGTCGCACACCATGGTCAACAGCAAACCTTCGTGGGGAAAATCTCAGGGTTCACGGCGTGTCGATTGGACTACATGGGTGTAATTCGTCTGCGATCCGTCGCCGGGGCCGGGGCGGTTTGGCAGGACCGGGCATCATTACGTATTGTTGGCAAGTCACCGTTTGTCGGTGTCCGCTCCCCCGCGCCTTCATCGGCGCCCACCTTTGACGAGTACAGACGGAGATATTGCCGTGACCAAGCGCACGTACCAGCCCAGCAACCGGCGTCGCAGCCGCACCCATGGCTTCCGCACCCGCATGCGCACCCGCGCCGGCCGCGCCATCCTGGCCGCCCGTCGGCGCAAGGGACGCGCGGAACTGTCGGCCTGACCGGCCAACGATGCTGCCCGCGCGGGCGCGGTTGCGGTCGGCGGCCGACTTCCGGGCCACCACCCGCCGTGGCGTGCGGGCAGCACGTCCGACACTCGTCGTGCACGCACGACTTGCCGGAACAGCCCAGTCGATGACCCCCAGCCCCCCGAGGTCTCAGGATGCCGTGTCTCCCACGGCAGGTCCCCGGGTGGGCTTTGTTGTGTCCCGGGCCGTCGGCAATGCCGTCACCCGCAACCGGGTGAAGCGCCGCCTGCGTCACCTGGTGGCCCCGTTGCTGCCCGGCTTTCCACAGGATGTCCACATGGTGGTGCGCGCCCTGCCAGCGGCGGCCGACCAGCCCGAAAGCCTGGAGTCTGACCTGCACTCGGCCGTGCGCGTCGTGCTGGGGAGGCTGGGCTGATGGTCAACGGCAAGTTTCGTCCGCTGACCTGGCTGATGATCGGCTTCGTCAAGGTCTGGCGGGCCGTGATCTCGCCGCTGTACGGCGATGTCTGCAAGTACTACCCGAGTTGTTCGGCCTACGGCCTGGAGGCCCTGCGGGTCCACGGGGCATTCCGCGGTGGCGCCCGGACGATCTGGCGCATCCTGCGGTGCAACCCCTGGTCACGCGGTGGCTACGACCCGGTGCCGGGTACGCCGGCCGCCCGCGAGTGGGCCGAGGAGCAGCGCCACTCACACCCCCATTCAAACCCGGACGAGCACCTCGCCGGGACCGATCACCAACCACGAGGTGAGCAGTGAACATCATCGCCATGGAGTCCCTCTGGAGCAGTTTCATGGGGCTGTTGTCCTCCATGATCCAGCCGCTCTACTGGGCCCTGTCCGGTCTGCTGTACGTCTTCCACGCACTGTGGACCCCGGTCTTCGGTTATGACTCGGGTGTCACCTGGGTGCTGACGATCATCACTCTGGTGATCGCGATCAGGACCCTGCTGATCCCGCTGTTCGTCAAGCAGATCAACGCCTCGCGCAACATGCAGCTGGTCCAACCCAAGCTGCGGGCCCTGCAGGAGAAGTACGCCGGCGACCGCGAAAAGCTCGGCATGGAAACCCAGAAGCTGATGGCCGAGGAGGGCGTGAACCCCCTGTCGAGCTGTCTGCCGATCCTGCTGCAGATGCCGATCTTCCTGGCCCTGTTCCGGGTGCTCGAGGGAGCCTCCCGCGGTGTGCCGCGCGGCGCCTTCTTCCGGGACAATCCCGAACTGCTGCACTCGCTGCAGAACGCCACCTTCCTGGGCGCCGAGCTGTCCGGACGAGCCTGGCCACTGACCGACGGCTTCGGCCCGACCGCCGTGATGGCGATCCTGCTGATCATCGGCATGACCGCGGTGCTGTTCATCACCCAGCTGCAGCTGATGCGCAAGAACATGCCCCCGGAGGCACTCACCGGCCCCATGGCGCAGCAGCAGAAGATGATGCTCTACATGTTCCCGGTGATGTACGCCGTGGGCGGTGCTTTCATCCCGATCGGCGTGCTGCTGTACTGGTTCACCACCAACCTGTGGACCCTGGGCCAGCAGTACCTGCTGATCCACAACAACCCCACCCCCGGCACCCCGGCGCACGTCGACTGGCAGGAGCGCATGCGGGCCAAGGGCAAGGACCCCGACGAGATCGAGCGTCGCCGCCGCGAGAAGCTGCGGGGCAAGGCCAAGTCGACCCCGGCCGGCACCACCACCACTGCCGACGGTGAGACCAAGGTCACCGTGGTGCGCCAGGGCAGCACCCGCAGCGTGGTCAAGACCGACGCCTCGGGCGCCAAGCAGGTGGTCACTCGGCAGCAGCCGGCACGTCAGACCCGTGCGGCGCGCAAGAAGAAGTAGCCGCGCACTCGCATTCCCCCACACGACCCACTCCCCCGACCAACAGCCCGCAGGACGCGCCACGGCGTGCGCGACGCGGCACCCAGGAGCAGAACAATGACTGACAACACCATCGCGAACCCCCAGGACGAGACTGCAGAGCTGGAGCCTGCGGTGAGCGCCCCTGTCGAGGAAACGGCCGCCGCCGAGGAGTCGTCGGGCGACGAGCGTCCGGCGAGCCGCCTCGAGACCGAGGGCGACATCGCGGCCGACTACCTCGAGGAACTGCTCGACATCGCCGACCTGGATGGTGATATCGACACCTACGTCGAGGGCGGCCGGGCACACGTCTCGATCGTCACCGAGGGCGACCAGCTGGTCGGCAAGAACGGTGAGGTGCTCGATGCCCTGCAGGAGCTCGCTCGCCTGGTCGTGATGACCGAGACCGACCACCGCTCGCGCCTGATGCTCGACATCGCCGGGCACCGCGAGCGCCGCCGGGTGGAGCTGGCCGCGCTGGCCCAGGATGCCATCGCGGAGGTCAAGCAGACCGGTGCCCCGGCCCGCCTGGCGCCGATGAACCCGTTCGAGCGCAAGATCGTGCACGACATCGTGGCTTCGGCCGGCCTGGTGTCGGAGTCCGAGGGCGTGGAGCCCAATCGTCGCGTGGTCATCCAGCCGTGAACGATCAGCACCACAGCTCGGAGCCGTCCCCAACCGTGGTTGGTGGCGGCTCCGCTGCTTCGGCCAACAAGGACGTGGGCGCGGAAGCGGCGGCGCGCGACATTGCGCGCCGAGTGTACGGGGATCAATCTGAAACGATAGAACGATATGTCGATATATTGACTAGTCGTGGAGTCAAGTGGGGCCTGCTGGGGCCCCGGGAGCCCGAGCGCATCTGGTCCCGGCACATCCTTAACTGCGCGGCCCTGGACGGCCTGGTGCCCCAGGGCTCCCGGGTCATTGACGTGGGGTCCGGCGCTGGACTGCCGGGGCTGGTCCTGGCCATCCTGCGCCCCGATCTGGAGGTCGTCCTGGTCGAGTCGTTGCTGCGCCGGGCCACCTTCCTGGAGCTCGCGGTCGACGAGCTCGGCCTCTCCCCCAGGGTGTCGGTGGTCAGGGGCCGTGCCGAAGAGCAGAAGGTGACCGCCGATGTGGTGACCTGCCGGGCGGTGGCGCCACTGCAGAAGCTGCTCAAGTGGACCACCCCGCACTTCCTCCCCCACGGCCGGCTGGTGGCCCTCAAGGGCGCCAGCGCCCCCGAGGAGGTGGCGGCTGCGGCTCAGGAGTTGCGCCGGCACAAGCTGGTCGCCGAGGTGGTCAGCATCCGGGCCGACCAGGAGGCCGAAGCCACCCAGGCGATCGTGGTACGTCGCGCATTCTGATCCTGGGTCCGACTGACACCGTGGTGAGTTTCGCCTGGGCACCCCGAGTGCCCGGGCGTTTCTGTCCCTGGATGCAGCTAGCATGTACGGCGTCCCCTGACTGGTGAGGAGTCTGATGGCGAAGACAGTTGAGCCCGATGTTTCACGTGAAACGGCCCCGGATCCGGTACAGCGCCCACGGCGTGCGTTCTACGACACCAGCGAGGACCTCCCCGGCCCGACCGACCAGACGGACGAGTCGACCGATGATGTTTCACGTGAAACGGAGCCACTGCCCCTCACGCTCCCCCGGCCGCTGACCACCAGAATCATCGTGGTGGCCAACCAGAAGGGCGGCGTCGGGAAGACCACCAGTGCGGTGAACCTGGCCGGTGCCCTGGCCCTGGGTGGCTTGAAGGTCCTGGTCGTCGATGTCGACCCGCAGGGCAATGCGTCCACCGCGCTGGGTGTTGACCATGAACAGGGCACGGAGGGCACCTACGAGGTGCTGCTGGAAGGGGCCTCCATCCACGATGTGGCGGTCCCCTCCCCCGAACCAGGTGACCTGTGGGTGGTGCCGGCGACCATCGACCTCGCCGCGGCCGAGCTGGAACTTGTGTCGATGATGGGGCGTGAACGTCGCCTCGACAAGGCCATTCAGCGCTACATCCGCCAACACGACGTCGACTACATCTTCTTCGACTGCCCCCCGTCACTGGGGCTGCTCACGTTGAACGCACTCGTGGCCGCCACCGACATTTTGGTCCCGATCCAGTGTGAGTACTACGCACTCGAGGGCGTCACCCAGTTGATGCGCACCATCGGCATGGTCAAGGGCGAGCTGAACAACTCACTGAAGCTCGGCACCGTGCTGCTGACCATGTATGACAAGCGCAACAACCTGTCCCGTGAGGTCGCCGACCAGGTGAGGCAGCACTTTGCGCGGGAAACACTCGACACGGTCATCCCGCGATCGGTTCGGGTGTCGGAGGCACCCAGTTATGGGTCCACCGTGTTGAGTTACGACGCCCGGTCCGCCGGGGCAGTGGCCTATCGGGAGGCCGCGAAGGAAATGGCCACCAGAGACGCAGGGGAGCGATAATGGCAAAGCAGAATGCACTCGGGCGCGGACTCGGCGAGCTGTTCCGCCCCACGGAAGCCTCCGAACCCGCGGACACCGCGAGCGGGGCGGTCAAGACTGAGCCCGCGCAACAGCCCACGCGTGCGCTCGAGGACGGCTCACGGTACCTGGAACTGCCGATCACGCTGATCAACCCCAACTCGCGCCAGCCGCGGCAGGTTTTCGACCAGGAGGCCCTGGACGAGCTCTCCGACTCCATCAAGGAAGTCGGACTGCTGCAACCCATCGTGGTCCGCCCGGCAGGGGAGTCCTACGAGTTGATCATGGGGGAGCGGCGCCTGCGAGCGGCCACCCAGGCGGGACTCACCGAGATTCCCGCGATCGTGCGTGGCACCGACGACACCGACATGCTGCGTGACGCGCTGCTGGAAAACCTGCACCGCGCCCAACTGAACCCACTGGAAGAGGCTGCGGCCTACCAGCAGCTGCTCGACGACTTCGGCTGCACCCAGGAGGAGCTGTCGACCAGGATCAAGCGGTCACGACCGCAGATCTCCAACACCCTGCGGCTGATGAGGCTGCCGGCCCCTGTGCAGCGGCGTGTGGCCGCCGGGGTGCTGTCAGCCGGTCATGCCAGGGCGTTGCTGGGGCTGCCGGACGCCCTTGAGCAAGAACGGCTGGCCCAGCGGATCGTGGCCGAGGGGCTGTCGGTGCGCAGTACCGAGGAGCTGGTGGCGCTGCACGGCAGTGAGCGCCCTGAGCGGCGCCGGCGCACCCCGCGCCCGCCCTCGGAGCGGGCCCTGCAGGTGCAGGAGGAGCTCACCGACCACTTCGACACCAAGGTGAAGGTGTCGATGGGGCGCAACAAGGGACGCATCGTCATCGAGTTCGGCGACCAGGAGGACCTCGGCCGCGTGCTGCGGATCATCGATCCATCGCTCTAGCAATAAGACCGTAAAGCGCTAGAGCTATTTGTCGACATATGGTTATATGCCGCGCTCTTCCACTTCGGCAATGGTCTGGCGCACGTTCTTGGTGGCGAAGTGCTCGGCCACGAAGGACAGGAAGGGGACCGTGCCGGCCAGGGCGATGCCCACCAGTCGGGTCCATGACCATTTGACCCGCCGACCAAGATCAAATGCGGTGATGATCAAGATCATGTAGAGCCAGCCATGGGGGACACCGGTCCAGGTGACCACCCGGCCGTCGTTCCAGATGTACTTCAGGGGCATGCCGATGAGTACCAGCACCACCAGCAGCACGCCGACGACGTAGGCCATCACGCGGTAGCGCAGCAGGGCCCCCTTGATGGACGCAATGTCCTCCACCAGCACCTGGTCATCGGCCACGTCGCCGAACTCGTCGAGAGGGTCGACCTCGGTCGTGGGGTTGTCGGTACGGGGCTGTCCTGCATCAGTCACGCGTACCAGTATAGGTAGCGCCCCTTCAGGACTCGGACTGGCTGCGGGCCTTGAGCGCAGCGGCGCGGGCGGCCTGGCGCTTGGCGTTGCGACCCAGCTGGCGGGCCCACACCCCGCACATCACCAGCGCGAAGGCGGCGAAGACCCACCACTGCAGGGCGTAGCCGGCGTTGCGCTCGCTGCCCTCACCCTCAGGCAGCACCACCGTGGCCACCTGCATCGACTGGGCCTGCGAATCGGCTTCTGACAAGGAGATGAACCCGTTCAGCAGGGGAGTCGGCCACTCCTGGGCCAGCCGCTCGAGCTTCACCGTGGGGATCACCGGCTCGGGCAGGTCGTCACCCAGCTGGCCGTGGAAATCCTTCTCCGAGGGCAGCAGCAAGCCTGTCTGCTGCACCAGCCCGATCGGCGCATCGGCGGGGGTCTGGCCGTCACCCACCTGCCCGCGGACGATGGGGACCACCTGCCCCGACTGCGTCCGGAAGGCCGTCACGATCCGCAGCGGCGGCTTGTTACCGACGTAGTACTGCAGCTCCGGCAGGTATTCACCGGTGACGCTGACCTGGCGTCCGTAGAGTTCAGTGACGGCATCGCCGGTGGCGCCGTCGGGCAGCGCCACTGCCGGCATCGCGGCGCGCTCCTGGGTGGCGGCCTGGCCGTGGGTGCGGGCGGTGTTCGCCTGCCACAGCCCGAGCACGACCATCAGGACCGCCACCACGAGCCCGAGGGCCATGATGCCCGCCTGCTTGAGCCGGGTCATGCCGTTCGAGCGGTGCGCACCACGAGTTCGCTCAGCACCTCACCCAAGTCGAGCCCCGCGGCCTCCATGGCCAGCGGCACCAGGGACGTCTCGGTCATGCCCGGAGCCACGTTGCCCTCGATGAACACCGGCTCACCCTCGCGAATGATGATGTCCATCCGGGTGATCCCGGACAGGTGGAGCGCCCGGTGCGCGGCCAGGGCCAGCTCGGCTGCCGCCTCGGCGACCTCGTCCGGTACTTCGGCGGGGGTGACGAAGCGGGTGGCCCCGGCGGTGTAGCGGGCGGTGTAGTCGTAGACCCCCGACTCGGGGCGGATCTCCACTGCCGGCAGCACCCGGGCCTCGTCCCCGAAATCGACGACGGCCACTGCCACCTCGATGCCCTCGATGAACTCCTCGATCACCGCGTCCTCACCGTAGGCGTAGGCCGAGACCATCGCGGCGGGCAGGTCTTCAGGGCGGTCGACCTTGGTGCAGCCGAGCGCCGACCCGCTGCGGGTGGGCTTGACCATCACCGGGAAGCCCATGGACGTCGCCACGGCCTCCACCAGTCCCTGGGCACCCAGTTCCCGGAAGATCTCGGCGGGCAGGACGGCCTGCCGCGGGGTGGCGATGCCACGGGCGGCCACCAGCGGGGTGGCGATGGACTTGTCGAAGGTCAGCCGGGCGGCCGTGCCCGAGGCACCCACGAAACGGGTGCCGAGCAGCTGCAGCACCTCCCGCAGGGCGCCGTTCTCACCGATGCCGCCGTGCAGCATCGACAGCACCACCGAACCGGGGTGCTCGGTCAGCAGCGGGATCATGTTCTGGTTGGCGTCGGCCTCGATGACGTGGTGGCCGAACTCCTGCAGTGCGGTCGCCACCCGGCGACCGGAGCGGATCGAGACGTCACGCTCGTGGGACAGGCCCCCGGAGAGCACGATCACCGGTGGCAGGCCCTGCCCGGCCGGCACCCCCTGGGCGGTTGGCTGGTCGGACATCGGCGCTCCTTTCGCTGGCTCCACTCTAGTGACCCCTCAGAACACGTCCGAGGCCGGGACGCCACGGTCGCGATGGAGCCGGGCGGTCTCGTGCAGGCCGAAGGTGGCGCGCAGGTCGAGCTCCTGGCGCATGACCGAGGCGAGTCGCCGCACGCCCTCGCGGATGTTCGCCGGCGTGGGGTAGCAGTACGACAGGCGCAGGTGCCGGGTGCCGAAGCCGTCGGCGTAGAAGGCGGTGCCGGGCACGAAGGCCACTCGTCCGCTGATGCCGCGCGGCAGCATCGACTGCGAGTCCAGCCCCTCGGGCAGGGTCAGCCAGACGAAGAACCCGCCGCCCGGCCTCGTCCAGCTGGTGCCCTCGGGCATGAACTCCTCGAGCGCGGCGAGCATGGCGTCGCGGCGTTCGCGGTACATGTCGCGGAAGGTCACGATCTGGGCCTGCCAGTCGTGCTGTTCGAGGTAGGCCGAGATGGCGTACTGGCTGAACACCGGCGGCGACAGCACGGCCGACTCCTGGGCGAGCAGCAATTTCTCGCGGACGGCGTGCGGGGCCAGCACCCAGCCGACCCGGAAGCCCGGGGCGAAGGTCTTGGAGAACGAACCCAGGTAGATCACCCGGTCGGCGTCCATGGCGCGCATGGCCGGCATTGGGTCACCGTCGAGGGTGAGCAGGCCGTAGGGGTTGTCCTCGACGATGAGCAGGTCGAGCTCACGGCAGGTCTCGACCAGTTCACGGCGGCGCGCCAGGCTTTGGGTGATGCCCGAGGGGTTGTTGAAGTTGGGAATGGTGTAGAGGAACTTGGCCTTGCGGCCTGAGGCGCGCACCGCGGTGACCGCCTCGCGCAGGGCGACCGGGTCGAGGCCCTCGTCGTCCATCGCGACATGGACGACGCGGGTCTGGTAGCTGGCGAAGGTGCCCAGGGCCCCGACATAGCTCGGCGCCTCGGCGATGATCACGTCGTCGGGGTCGCAGAAGATGCGGGTGACCAGGTCGAGCGCCTGTTGGGAGCCCACGGTCACCACGATGTCGTCGGGGTGGGAGGAGATGCCCTCGAGCTCCATCACCTCACAGATGTGCTCGCGCATGAACGGCTCACCCTGCCCCGAACCGTACTGCATCGCCATGGCGCCGCTGTTCATCACGACCGAGTCGAGTGAGCGGGCAACCACGTCGAGGGGCAGGTCGACGATGTTGGGCATGCCGCCGGCCAGCGAGACGATCTCGGGCCGGGCGGCGACCGAGAACAGTGAGCGCACCGCCGAGGCGGTCAAGGCATTGGCCCGAGCGGCGTAGTGGTCGACGTAGTGGTCGAGGCGGGTGTCGAAACGCTGCCCGGTGGCCCGTGCGATGGCGGCGGCGTCGGCCGTGGTGGCTGCTGCTGCCGTCGGCTCGGGAGTCGCTGGCATCTGGTCGGGGGACGGCGTCTCGGACTGGTTCACGGTCCAATACTGCCGCATGGGGGCGAACTCCATAGGATGGCCACCAGGAGCATGAGGTGGGGAGGGGTCGTGCTGGGCTTGCCGCGGGCGCATCTGCTGAGCCCCGCCGACCTGCCCGCACTGCCCAGGTGCGCCGACTGCGGCTTCAGCCCCGCCGACGACCTGGAGTGGGCGCGCGCGGCCCAGGACCGCTGGGCGATGGTGGGCGTCGAGTTCGCCGGCCCGAGCGGCACGCCGGCCTATGCGCTGGTCGGCCTGCCGGAACTGCTGCCCCCGCACCACCCGCTGGTGCTGCCGGGGCAACCAGCCCCGGACGTCGCGATCCTGGTGGCCGTCAACACCTCTTCGCGGGCAGCGGTCACCGGCCTGGCGGGCAAGCTGGTCGGGCGGGTGCAGGCGATCGAGGCGGCCGGGTCGCGGGGGCATTCGTCCTGCCAGGCACCCTCGGCCACGTGGCTTCAGCATGTCGGGTTCCACCCCTCGCCAGACATGGAATGGTTGCCCGGCGGGGCCCGCCGGATGCGACTGGACCTGACGGCGACCCTGGTCTGGCAGGAACCGTGGCGGTGGGCGGCCCGACGGTTGGGCGGGTTGCGGGCGCGGCCCGACCCGGCGGCCCCCGAGGGTGCCGGGCGCGTGCTGACTACTCGCCGGTGAGTTGGGTGGCGGCCTGCTTGGTGAGCGCCATCAGGTCTGCGCGGGACATGTCCACGGTCGACAGCACCAGAATGCCGGTGTTGTCGCGGATCAGCGCACAGCCGTTGTTCTGGTTGTCACCCGAGATGCCGCACAGCCCGTCCTCGACCTCACTGACCGCGTTCATGTTCAGGTCGCGCATGAACTCGCGGTTGTCGTCATAAGGACGACCCAGCAGCAGCACGAAGGCCGGCTGCCCGCCGCGGGCGTAGGTGGCCGAGATGGTGGTCTTGCCGTCACTGCCGACATTGGGGGAGTTGCCCTGGTTGGCGTCGCGGGAGTACTCCCCGATCTCCAGCGGCAGCACCAGCTCGAAGGGCGGACGGGTCGCCACCTGGGTCTGGGTGGTCACCGCCGCCGGTTGGGAGCGGGCATAGATCCACCCGACCCCGGCCGCGGTGGCCACCAGCAGCAGCGACACGATGCCGGCGATGACCAGCAGCCGTGTGCGGCTGGGCACCGGCTCGGCGGCACGCGAGGGGCCCCGGCGACGGCGGCGCTCACGCACCAGGCCGTCGCTGGGCTCGACCTTGTCGGCCGAGTCCGAGGACGCGGGGCTGGAGACGTGCTGCCAGCCGCTGCCGTCCTGGTCGGCCGGGGCGTCCTCGTCCGGGGTGGGATCGTCGTAGCCGCGCTTGGCCATGGGCTCAGAGGTATTCGGCCAGGGCCTTGGTCAGGGCAGCCTTCGACTTGGCGCCGGTGAGTTGGGTGACGACCTCGCCGTTCACGTAGACCTGCAGGGTGGGCAGGCTCATGATGCCGCGCGCGGCGGGCACCTCGGTGTTGGCGTTGGTGTCCATCTTCGCGAAGGTCACCTTGTCACCGTGCTGGTTGGCGAGCTCCTCGATGATCGGGGCGATCTGCTTGCACGGAGAGCACCAGTCGGCCCAGTAGTCGACCAGCACCGGCTTGGACGACTGCAGCACGACCTCGTCAAAGGTGGCGTCGGTGACCTCAACAACGTTCGACATGGGTGTCCTTTCCACGGGGATGGAGTCTAGTGGGGCGGTGTTCAGGCCAGGGCAGGCTCGGAGACCGCGTCGACCGCGGGGGCGGCGTCGGCCAGGGTGGCCAGGAAGCGTTCGGCGTCCAGCGCGGCCTGGCAGCCGTTGCCGGCCGCGGTGATGGCCTGCCGGTAGGTGTGGTCGACCAGGTCACCACAGGCGAAGACACCCGAGAGGTTCGTCCGGGTGCTGGGGTGCTCGACCAGCACGTAACCGGCGTCGTCGAGGTCGACCTGACCGACGAACAGCTCGCTGCGCGGCTCGTGGCCGATGGCCACGAACAGGCCGTCGGCGTCGATCACGCGTTCCTCACCGGTGACGGTGTCCTGGACGCGGATGCCCTCCAGCTTGGTGTCACCCTCGAGGCCGACGATCTGGGAATTCCAGGCCATGTCGATCTTCTCGTCCTGGGCGACCCGGTCGGCCATGATCTTCGAGGCGCGCAGCTCGTCGCGACGGTGGATCATGGTCAGGTTCTTCGCGAACCGGGTCAGGAAGGTCGCCTCCTCGGCGGCGGAGTCGCCACCGCCGACCACGGCCACGTTCTTGTCGCGGAAGAAGAACCCGTCACAGGTGGCGCACCACGACACCCCGCGGCCAGACAGTCGGTCCTCGTCGGGCAGGCCGAGGCGGCGGTAGCCCGAACCGGTGGCCAGGATGACCGCGTGGGCGCGGTGCTGCACCCCGTCGGAGTCGGTGACCACCTTGATGTCACCGGTCAGCTCGACCTCGGTGACGTCATCGGTGATGATTTCAGCGCCGAAACGCAGGGCCTGGCTGCGCATCTGGTCCATCAGCTCGGGGCCCATGATGCCCTCGGAGAAGCCGGGGAAGTTCTCGACCTCGGTGGTGTTCATCAGGGCACCACCCGCGTCGAGCGCACCCTCGAAGACCAGCGGCTTGAGCATGGCCCGGGCAGTGTAGATGGCAGCGGTGTAGCCGGCGGGGCCGGAACCGATGATGATGACGTCGCGGATGTCGTCGGACATGACCTGACTTTCGCAGTGGATTGGGCATCGCCGAGTCTAGTCGGCGGGTTCACTGGGTGGGAACGTCCGGCCCGGACGGAAGATTCCGCGGCAGCGTGCGCAAGACTGGGGGCATGCGACAGGTACAGATTGACCGGTTCGGGACGGCGGACGAGTTGCAGGTGCGTGAAGTGGAGGTACCGCAGCCGGGCCCCGGTGAGGTGCTCGTCCGGGTGCAGGCGGCCGGGACCAACCCCATCGACTACAAGATGCGCGACGGTTCCTCCGGTGCGGTCAAGGGCGTCACCGCCGATGACTTCCCGCTGGTGCTGGGCCGGGAGGCGGCGGGCATCGTCGAGACGCTGGGCGAGGGGGTCACCCGGGTCGGGGTCGCTGACCAGGTCTTCGGGGTGCTGCCGTTCGGTCGACTGGTGCCCGGGTGCTATTCCGAGTACGTCATCTTCCCCGAGGGCAGCCTGTCGGTCGCCCCGGCCGGTGTCGAGGTGACGACCTTGGCCGGGTTGGCGCTGGCCGGTTCCACCGCCTGGGTGGCGGTGCATGAGCAGGCCAAGGTGCAGGCCGGTGAGAAGGTGCTGGTCCACGGCGGGGCCGGGGGAGTGGGCCAGCTGGTCGTCCAGTTGTGCCGCGACGCCGGTGCCGAGGTCTGGGCCACCGCCTCGACCGCGAACCAGGACCGGCTGCGCGACCTGGGCGCGACCGCGGTCGACTACACCACCACCGACTTCCGCGAGGTCGTCCCGCTGGTCGACGTGGTGATCGACTCGGTGTACTTCAACACCTTCGTCGAGAGCCTGGACCAGCTGGTCGAGGGCGGACGCATCGTCGTGCTGCCGACCCTGGCCGACACCTCACCGGCAGTTGAGCGGGGCATCGAGGTGCACATTCCCGCGATCCACCCGATGCCCGACGAGATGGCCCAGCTGGCGGGCCTGGTCGCCGACGGCCGGGTCTCGCTGGAGGTCTCCCAGGTGTTGCCGCTCGACCAGGTCGCCGAGGCGCACCGTCGGCTCGAGACCGGTCACACGCGGGGCAAGATCGTCCTCGACCTGCGTTGAGGCCTGCTGGGCCGCGGCCTCAGAAGACCCACTGGTGCGGGTTCGGACGATCGAAGTTGCCCTGGGACTGGTACAGCTCGATCGACTCGCGCAGTGCCTTGAGGAAGTAGGGCGGGAACTCCATGCCGTTGCGGTTGGCCCACAGCAGCTTCGCCTCGAGGCGCCCGATCTCCTTGGCGTAGATCTCGAGTTCCTCGGCCATGCCCAGCTCGGTCAGCACTCCACCGAAGTGGGCCTTGTAGGCGTTGACGTAGTCGACCCCGACCATGGTGAAGGACTGGCTGCGCAGCAGCCGGGTGACGTAGACCTGCCAGGGCTTGAGGACCTCGTCCTGCACCATCTTTTCGGCCGACATGCGGTAGAAGGCGAAGTGGCCGGGTTCCTGGCGCTTGATCGGCTGGATGATCGTCTCGCTGATCGCCCGCTCGCCCATCTGGTCGAGTTCCTTGGTCAGGCTCGAGTAGGCCAGCACCGCCTGGCGTTCGGTGGAGGCACCGGTGAGGTAGTAGAGCATCCGGGAGATGTCGTGGATCGGTTCCCAGTGGGCCAGCGCACCGAGCAGTTTCATCCGCACCGGGATCGTCTGGAAGGGTTCGGCCGATGGCATGCCCAGGTCGGTCTGCAGCTGGTCGAGGATGTAGCCGTGGGCCATCTCCTGGTCGGACCAGACGTCCTGGTAGAAGATCGTGTCGACCTCGGAGGCCTGCGGCAGGATCGTCAGCAGTTCCAGCACATTGCGGTCGACCTCGAGCTCGACCCGGGCCAGGTAGTCGATGGTGCCGGCGAAGCGCTCCTTGACCAGCTCGGCGTTGTTGATCTGCCGGTCGACCGAGGACATCTGGATCGGCGGGTGTTCATCCCCGAGCTTCAGGACGAAGTCCATCAGCGACTGGTCAGTTATCAACTTGGCCACACCTTGATCCTAGGCGGGGCTCCCAAGCGTGTCAGGCCCTGAAGCCAAGGCGTGGACGCCGGTTCAGCGGCGGGGCCCGACGAACTGCTTCTCGTGGCTCAGGTAGGAGGCGTAGTGCTCGGGGGTGTTCATCTGTTCGGCCCAGCGGCGGCGGGTGGGTTTGTCGGTGCGGCCCTTGACCACCTGCAGCCGGTGCACCGAATGCGGGTACTCCTCGAACCAGCCGTCACGGTGCAGCACCACCAGGGCATTGGCGGCCAACTCGAACATGATCGAGGGCCAGTAGGTGCGGTCGACCCCGCTGGCGGTGGCGCGCCTGGCCAGCAGCTCGTCCCAGAGGGTGGCCAGGCCCGGCACCGCCGCGGTCGGCACATTGGTGGTGGAGTGGGGCCATTCCACCGGGCTCCAGCGCAGGTACAGGTCCCAGTCGACCGGGTCGTCGGGGTAGCGGACATGGGCCGAGCGCAGGTTCGCCTCGTGGTCGCCCCGGCGGTAGATCGCCGGGGCGAGGTGCTCGGCGGCCGGGTCGGTCAACAGCCCCAGCCCGAGGATGTCCTCGGCGGGGGTGTCGGAGACCAGCCGGACCAGCGACTGCTTGACCAGCACGGCCAGTTTCAGCACCCGGTCGTCGAAGAAGGTGGCGGTGTCGATGCTCAGCGTCATCTGGACCTCGATTCCTCGGGGGAGTCCTGCGGTGCCGGCATGTCCGACAGGCGGGGCACCCCGGCAGTGGCCTGTTCGGTCTGGCGAAGGTGGTCGAGCGAGCGGGTGATCAGTTGCGCGAGGACGTCCTCGTCCACGTCGGCCAGGCGCTTGACGTAGAGGCAGCGCTTGCCCACCTTGTCGTCCTCGTCGGTGGGTTGGGTCACCATGGTGGTAATGATACTGGGCAGCTCGACCGAAACGGCGGCTGTCGGGTGGTGCTCCGGGGCTGTCAACTGGGCCCGCAGCGCCCTACGCTTCTCGCATGAGAATGTCTTCCTCGCGGCGGCTGGCGGCCGCCCTGCTGGTGCCGATCCTGGTCGTGCTGTCCGGCTGCGTGAAGTACAAGGCCGACTACGAGATCGTCAGCGAGGACGAGATTCGTCTGGTCACCGACATCGGCCTCGACAAGTCGTCCGAGGTCGCCGCCGACACGACCAAGGAGGAGATGTGCGAGACCCAGGGCACGGGCGCACCCACCCTCAAGGACGAGAAGCGAGAGCCCTACGACGACGGCACCTACATCGGCTGCCGGATCAGCGGCAGCGCACCCACCTCGCAGCTGGGTGAGGACCTGACGATCACCAAGCAGGACGACGGCACCTGGCTGTTCCACATCAAGGGCAGTGAAGAGGACGAGTCCGAGGGCAGCGCGGCGATGTTCGACTCCTTCGAGGTCACCGTCACCTTCCCCGGCAAGGTGCTCAGCCACAACGGGTCGTCCACCGCCAACGGCCGGACCGTCACCTGGACCAACCCCAACGACCTGTTCAGCCCCGACGGGCTGCGGGCCACCGGTGAGGACGGCGGCGGCTCCATGGTGCTGTGGCTGGTGCTCGGCGCGGTGGTGCTGGCCGCCGCGGTCGGCGGGTTCCTGCTCTACAACAACAACCAGAAGAAGAAGGCCGCCGCGGCCCAGGCCGCGCAGGCTGCCCAGGCGCAGCAGTGGGGCCAGGGGTACGGCCAGCAGGGGTACGGCCAGCAGCAGGGTTGGGACCAGTCGGGCCAGCAGGGCTACGGCCAGCAGTCCTACGACCAGGGCTATGGGCAGCAGTCCTATGGTCAGCAGGGTGGTTGGGACCTGCAGGGCCAGCAGGACTACGGCCAGCCGACGCAGGGACAGCAGCCCGACCAGTACCCGCCGCAGGGCCAGCAGGGCGGCTGGAACCAGGGTGGTCCGCCGCAGGGTGGCTGGGGCTGAGCCCCTACATCAGTTCCAGCACGGCGCGCGCGGTGGCATCGTCCACGACCAAGTCGGTGGCCACCTTCGCGCGCAGTGCGGCCAGCAGCGGGACCGCCTTGGCGGTGCCGGCGACCACGCACAGGCGCCGCTTGAGCGCCTGCAGTTCGGTGGGGTTGGGCCCGGTGGCCCGCGCGTTGAGCCCGACGTCACGCCACGAACCGTCCGCGCGCAGCAGCACGGTGCACACGTCACCGACCACCTTCTCGGTGAGGATCTCGGCCATGTCGGCCTCGTCGAGGTAGCCCTGGCTGTACACGTGGGACGGCAGTGAGGCCGTCAGCGACCCGATCCCGAAGACCGCGATGTCGACGTGGCGCTGCATGGCCAGCACCGACTGGACGCTGCGTTCGCGCCACATCGCCTTCTTCGTCTCGGCGTAGTCGAAGAATGCCGGCACCGGGAACAGCATCGGGGTGGCCGACCAGGCCTGGGCCATGGCCCCGATGATCGCCCCGACGTAGGGGATGCCGGTGTCGGTGCCGTTGGCACCACCGTTGAGCTGGACGACCCGCACCCCGTGCAGGGAACGGGGGGTGATGTGCTCCACCAGTGCGGCCAAGGTGGTGCCCCAGGCCACGCCGACGATCGAGTTGTCGCTGACCTGCTCGGACAGGACCTGGCTGGCGATGCGGGCCACCTGGTTGAGCCGGTGCAGCTCCGAGGCGGTGTCGCGCACCTGGACGACGGTGACGTTCAGCCCGAAGATCCGCTCCAGGGTTGCGCCGATCGAGGACTGGTCCTGCGCGTTGCGGTTGATCGAGATGCGCACCAGACCCGTCTCGCGGGCCTCCTTGAGCAGGCGTGACACGGTGCTGCGCGAGGTGCCAAGGTGGCGGGCGATGGTCTCCATCGTCTCGCCCTGGGCGTAGTACATGCTGGCGGCCGTCACCAGTTCCTCGGACCATTCATTCATGACGTGCACCCGTGACCTTTCTGCACCGTCCATCTGAGCGCCCACTTCCCCCGATTTGTGACGTCTATCACATCACACTCGTGCAAATTGTGGATACTCCATCTGCACGTGCGTTCACACTATCGCTTCATTCGTGCAGATCTGGTTTGGTGAGGGGTGATGTCCCCACCACGACGGTGGGGGCAGGTCAGTGTCGACCATTTTGGAAGGATCCCCATGTCCGACAAGTACGTTCTCTCCATCGACCAGGGCACCACCTCGACCCGCGCCATCGTGTTCAACCATGCCGGTCAGGTCGTCGCCTCCGGTCAGAAGGAACACGAGCAGATCTTCCCGCGTGCGGGGTGGGTTGAGCACAACCCCAAGGAGATCATCTCGAGCACCGCAGCCGTTTCAGCCGAGGCAATCACCAAGGCCGGCATCTCCTCTGCGGACATCGTGGCGATTGGCATTACCAACCAGCGTGAGACCGCGGTTGTCTGGGACCGCGAGACCGGCGAGCCGGTCTACAACGCGATCGTGTGGCAGGACACCCGCACCGGCAAGATCATCGAGGAACTCGGTGGTGGCAACCAGGACAAGTACAAGGCCAAGGTCGGCCTGCCGCTGGCGACCTACTTCTCCGGCCCCAAGGTGAAGTGGATCCTCGACAACGTCGACGGTGCCCGCGAGAAGGCCGAGGCCGGCAAGCTCGCCTTCGGCAACATCGACACCTGGCTGGTCTGGAACCTGACCGGCGGTGTTGATGGCGGCATCCACGTGACCGACCCGACCAACGCTTCGCGCACCATGCTCATGGACCTGAGCACCCTGGCGTGGGACGAGGAGATCGCGGCGGACATGACCATCCCGCTGTCGATGCTGCCCGAGATCAAGTCCTCCTCGGAGGTCTACGGTGAGGCCACCGTCGGCGGCCTGAAGGGCCTGCCGATTTCCGGCATCCTCGGCGACCAGCAGGCGGCCACCTTCGGCCAGGCCTGCTTCGAGCCCGGCATGGCGAAGAACACCTACGGCACCGGCAACTTCATGCTGCTCAACACCGGCGAGGAGCAGGTCCCGTCGAAGAACGGCCTGCTGACCACCGTGTGCTACAAGATCGGCGATTCGAAGCCGATCTACGCACTCGAGGGTTCGATCGCCGTGACCGGTTCGCTGGTGCAGTGGCTGCGTGACAACCTGAAGTTCTTCACCGACGCCCCCGAGATCTCCGAGCTCGCCGGCCAGGTCGAGGACAACGGTGGCGCCTACTTCGTGCCGGCCTTCTCGGGCCTGTACGCCCCCTACTGGCGTGACGACGCCCGTGGCGCCCTGGTCGGCCTGACCCGCTACGTCAACCGCAACCACATCGCCCGCGCGGTGCTGGAGGCCACGGCGTACCAGACCCGTGAGGTGCTGGAGGCCATGGAGGCTGACTCGGGTGTGCAGCTGGCCGAGCTCAAGGTCGACGGCGGCATGATCGCCAACGAGATCCTGATGCAGTTCCAGGCAGACCAGCTCGGGGTGGACGTCGTCCGTCCCGTGGTGGCCGAGACCACCGCGCTGGGTGCCGCCTACGCGGCCGGTATCGCCGTGGGCTTCTGGAACGGTGAGCAGGACGTCATCGACAACTGGGCCGAGGACAAGCGCTGGAGCCCGAAAATGGACGACGCCCAGCGCGATCGTCTGTTCCGCAACTGGAAGAAGGCCGTCACCAAGACCTTCGACTGGGTCGACGAGGACGTCGTCGAGTGATCTGACCCGGGCCGCCTGAGCCCGGGATGAACAGAGCAGCGGGTGGTCCCCCCAGGGGGCCACCCGCTGTTGTTCTGCCGGGGCTGCGCCGCACCCTCGTCCAAGCCACCCCAGGTTTGCAGCGTGAACCTGAGTCTGCGGGTTGCTACGACGTGCAGACGCAGGTTCGGGCTGCAGACGCGGGGTGGGGGGTCAGTGGGGCTGGTTCGCGCCGGGGTGGTGCACGCTGATGCCCACGCCGGAGGGGTCGTAGTGGGCCGGGGCGTTGCCGCCGAAGGTGCCCAGTGCCGAGCGGGTCTGCATCTCCAGGTAGCTGCGCTTGGCCTCGTCGGCGGCGTCGGTGGTGGCCCTGCGGGCGACCTCGGCGGCCAGTGCGGTCTCGATGCGTTCGCTGACCCACTCGGGCATCGCGACGTCAACCTCGGCGCTGAGCATGTCGCTGACCCAGTCGTGGTTCTCGCCGGTCATGGTCCTCCTCCTTGGACGTGGTCCGTGCGGATGGCACGTCTTAACATCAGGCCCAACCGGGCGCTGACAGCGGTGTGACGCGCGACCGTGCACGTCGGTTCCCAAGAACTTCCAGCCAACTCTACAGGTGGCCCTCGTCGACCAGCGCCTGGCGCCAGCGGGTCGCCTTCGGGTCGAGCACCGCCTGCGGGGCGTGCACGTCGAGCCAGCTGAACAGGGTGGAATGGCCACGCTCGAGCCGCGAGGTGGGCACCCACACCTTGCCCGCGGTGGTGACCAGCTGGAAGTCGGGGCTGCGCCCGTTGAACTGGTGGACGACCCGCTGCACCCCGGCTCCGGAGACCGACCGGGTGGCCAGCACGTTGCGCACCACCAGGGTGTCGGCCTCGGTGCGCAGCAGGGCCCGCCGGTCCATCCACACCAGCAGCGCCATGAACAGCCAGAACCCCACCCCGACCACGGCCATCGTCCAGTTGCTGCCGCCCATGAGCAGGCCGATCACGAACAGCACCACCGCCGGCAGGGCCGCCACGACCAGCTTCCAGCGGCCCGTCGACAGCGGGGGCAGCGGGCCGGCGTCGAGCAGTTCGGGGTGCGCGATGATGCGGGGCAGCGGGGTGCCGTCGTCGGTGCGTCCGCCGGGGGCGCTGGACGACCCGTCGGCGAGCACCTCGGGCCCGGCCGGGGTCGCCGCGGTCATGGGACGCGGGTGTGGGCGAGCAGCTGGGCGAGTTTGCTGCGGCCGCGTGAACAGCGGCTCTTGATCGTCCCCTCGGCGCAGCCGAGCATGTGGGCGGCCTCCTCGACCGAGTAGCCCTCCATGTCGACCAGCACCAGCGCGGCCCGCTGGTCGGGGTTGATCCGGCCCAGGGCCTCGGCCACGTCGACGCGCAGTTCGGCGTGGGCGACGATCTCGTCGAGGTCCTCGTCGCTGGCCAGGCCGAGGTCACGGTCGAGGTCTTCGGGCAGGGCATCGGTGCGGCGCACCTGGTTGCGGCGAATCCGGTCGAGGCTGGCATTGACCACGATGCGGTGCAGCCAGGTGGTGACCGCCGACTGCCCGCGGAAGCTGCCGGCGCGGCGGAAGGCGGAGATCATCGCCTCCTGCAGGGCATCGGCGGCGTCCTCGGGGTCACGCAGGGTGCGCAGGGCAACGGCCCACAGGCGGTGTCGGTGGCGGCGGAACAGCTCCGAGAAGGCCTGGTCGTCGCCGTCGACATGCAGGCGCAACAGTTCCTCGTCGGTGCGCTCGCCGAACACCCTTGCCGAGCCCGTCGTCACCTGTCGAACACCTCCATTTCGGCGATGGCGCCGCGGTAGCCGTCACCCCCGATGCTAGGCAACGAGGTCAAGTACACCAAGAGATACCGGGTCTTGGCCACCGCTGGGGGAGTGAGGGTCAGTGATTCCCCGGCGCCGTCCTGCTGCACGAGCACGGTCCAGTCCTCGACGCTTGTCATCGGCGGGTCGGCCTCGGCGTCGTCCGGGTTCTCAGTGGGAAGGAGCACCTGGACATTGGAGGGGCTGCCCTGCAACTGCAGGGTGACTCGTCCGACGTCGACGACCTGGCCGAGGTCGATGACCAGGCCGACCCCGGGCTTGAGCCCGCCCAAAGCGGGGTTGCCGATGTAGCGAAGGGTGGTCCAGGCGGTGGCCGGGTCGCCGTCGTGGGCCAGCGCGACCTGGTTGGGGTTCTCCTCGTTGTTGCCGCCGTCCGCCTCCGGGTCGAAGTCGTCGACGGTGGCGAACGGGTGCGAGACGGGCTGCCCGTCGGCCTGGGTGGCGGTGCTCGACGACGGTGGGGTGGCGGTGCCGCGACGGTTGTTGATGCCGACCGCGATCAGGCTGCCGACCAGGGTCAGGGCGACCACCGCCGCCAGGATCGTCAGCCAGTGGCGGGGTGCCGGCCGTGGGCGGGCCAGCCCACCGACCCGGGCGTCGATCGGGTCCAGCGGGGCGTTGGGCTTCTTCACGAGGGGTGGTGTGACGACTGCTGCGGGGGTGGCCGGCGCGGCGTTGGCGCTCGCGGACGAGGTGGCCGAGGCCACCTGGGGGGTGCGGCCGGTGGGTTCGGCCACCACGGGATAGCGCACCCGGTGTTCCAGGTCGGCCGATGCGTCGGCGGTGCCGAGCACCCGCGAGAGGGCCTCCTCGAGTTGGGCGGCGGTGGTGATCGGGGCGGCGCCGGTGCGCGGCACATGGCTGAGCACCTGGTCGCAGATCACGTCGAGGGCCGGCGCGACCCCGGCGCGGACCTGGCGTGGGGTGAGCCAGCCGTGGCCGTCCATCGGGGCGGCAGCCATGCCCCAGTGCAGTCGGTCGGCCTGGGAATGCGGTGCCGGCCAGCGGTTGACCAAGGTGGCGTAGAGCAGTTGGCCCAGGGCGCGGACGTCCGCTTCCTGCATGGCGGCCCACGAGTCGACGTCATGGTGCGGACGATCGGTGCCCGGGTACATCGCCTCTTCGATGAGGAAGCCGACGATCTTCACGTTGCCGGTGGCGGTCACCACGACCGTGTCGGGGTTGAGCTGCTGGTGGAACAGTCCCTTGGCGTGCATCGGCACCAGCGCGTCGGCCAGTTCGCGGACCACCCAGGCCGCCTCGGTGCCGCTGAGGGGGCCTGAGGCGAGCAGCGCCTCCAGCGACTGGCCCGGGACGTACTCGGAGACGATGCAGGCCCCCACCCCGGGGATCGCGACGTCATGGGCGTTGATGGCATCGAGCACCCGCAGGAACCGCGAGTCGGTGGCGATCGCTGATCGGCGGGCGGCATCCAGCACCAGGCTGTTCTGGTCGCGGTTGGCCTCCAGCAGGTGCAGCATCACCGGTCGGGACAGCTTCTGGTCGAAGGCCCGCCAGCTGTGGGTGTGGCCGCGGGTGATGATGCGTTCCTCGAGGCGGTAGCGATCGGTCACCACCAGGCCGACCGAGAGTTCCTCGGTGATCGGGGAGGTGTCCTCCTCGTCGTCGTCCTCGTCGTCGTCCCCCTCGTCCGTGCCGAGGTCGTCCGCGTAGCTCTCGTCGGGGTCGTCCGGGGCCTGGTCGGGGGTGCCCGGGGTGGTCGGCTCGGGGCCCAGGAGTTCGTCGTCGAGGGTCCAGGTCTGGGTCGACTCGTCGTCCACGTCGGGGCTGGTCGCGGCCGGCGGTCGTCCGTACATGTCACCGGACTGGGCCACCCGCGTGAACGCGGACGATGGCGCAGGGCTGACGGGCTCAGGGCTGGCCGGTTCGGGAAAGGTGTCGGGGGAGTCGGACCAACTGTCCCAGACCGGCGCGGTGTACTCGTCCTGGTCGAAGACCTCGTCGGGGGAGGGGGCTTCGGGGTCGCTCCACCGCGAGCGCGAGGATTGCTCCTCAAAGCCGTCGTGGTGCATCCCAGCCCCTCACCTGGTCCTGCCTGACAGACCCCAGTCTGCCCGAGTCGATGGTTCCCAGCAGCCTACTCAGGGGTGTGGACTAGAACTCGTGTCCTGGCGGGGCGTCGCCGAACTTGGTGCGCCCGAGGTCGCCGAACCGACCTCCGGGGCGGAGCTGGCCTGGTTCGCACGCTCACGCTGGACCTGCTTGATCCTGATCGCGGTGCCACCCAGCACCACCACCCCGGAGGCGATGATGATCAGCCAGCCCACCTGCCCGAAGTTGGTGGCATTGACGCTGAACCGTCGCGGGGGCCCCACGGCCAGGTTGCCCTCGGTGAGGGCCTGGGCGGTGAACCCGACCACCCCGTTGGTGCGTGCCTGCGGGGTGAATTGCACCGAGACCGACGAGTTGGCCGGCACCGTGACCACCTCGGTGTCGGGAATGTTGATGCGCTGGGCGTTGTCCGATTCCATGCGCACCTTCACCCGTACCGCCACGTTGGACGAGTTGGTGATGGTGATCGGCAGGGTGCCGCTGGAATCACCGAGGACGAAGGTGTCCGCCATCTGCAGGGTGATGCCGGCCTGCTGCAGGTTCGTCGGGATGGAGGCCATCGCCTGGTCGAGCCACTGCGCGCCCCGTTCCCCCAGCCGGGGGTTCGCCGCGCGGCTGCTGACCTGCGCCGAGGCCAGCGCACCCGCATCGGGGGAGCCGGTCAGGTCGAACCACGAGGTCATCCGGCGGTGCGCGCGGTTGATGGCCGCCCAGTCGGGTGAGGAGCCGGCCGGCAGGCGGGTGGCTGGCGGCGGCCCGGAGATGTTGGTGGCGAGCTCACCCAGTCCCGCGGTGGTGACCCAGCTGGGCAGCGCCAGGGCCGCGGCGGCATCGGGGGCGTCGCGCACCACCAGCACCGTCGGACGAGGGGTCAGCGCCAACTGGCTCAGCAGTCGTCCGCGGCGCTGCGCCACGCTGCCGCGCGGGTCGGGTCCCGGGCCACCGGCAGTCAGCGTCGGGTCGTAGGTGACCAGCGATGAGGTCTCGGTCAGCGCGTAGAGGCCGTCCAGGCTGGACGGTTCGACCCACAGGTCGGGGTCGAGCCCGGCCAGGAACTCCCGGCCCGCAGGGGTGAGGCCGGTGTCCTGCGGCCAGACCGCCAATGGCAGCTGCGCCAGTTCGTGGTTGCCCGGCAGTGCCCGCCCGGCTCGTTGGACGACCTCGATGCGGTTGGCGGAGGCGGCGGCGGCCAGGTTGGGGTTGCCGTAGGGCAGCCGGTAGACCGACCCCGCTCGGTCCGGGGCGGCGGTCAGCGCGTCGAAGCGTTGCAACCACGCGGCGGCGGCCCGCGCGCGGGGGTCTTCCGGGGTGACCGTCTCACCCTGCACCTGGTAGCCGTCGGCCATGGTGCGCAGTTCGTCGACCAGGTTCGGGTCGACCAGTACGGTGGCGGCGGGCAGCTCGGCGGCTCGCAGCAGGGTCTCAAGTCGTCCGCTCAGTTCGCCGGCGAGGTGGTCGTCGGTGAGGCTGCCGTCGAGGGTGAGGGCCGGTGCGCTGGTCAGCAGGACGACCGGCACCACCGTCGCCTGGCCCGGTGCCTGCTGCCAGGGCAGGAAGACCCGGGAGCGGCCCACCGTCTGGTTGCCGTCACCCTCGGGGATGCCGCGGACGTGGACACCCATCAGGTACACGGTGCCCGGTGACGGGTTGGTGAGCGCCAGTTCGGCCACGGTGGCCTGGACGGTGAAGCCGCGGGTCTGGCCGGGTTCGAAGGTCGGCGCCTGCTCATCGGTGAGGTTGTAGAGGTTGTGCTCGGCGGTGCCGCGGGCCCCGATCGGCACGTCCCAGGGCGAGTCGAGCAGCAGCTGGAAGTCGCCCTCGGTGTTGACCGGGTCGGTGGAGCGCCAGAACGAGACCTGCACGTGGGTCATCGGCCGGTCGCTGGTGTTGGTGACCGTGCCAGTGATGGTGACTGTGGCGTCGGCGCTCAGCGTGTCCGGGGTGACGGTGTCGAGGGTGATGGTGACCAGCCCCTCGGCGGCGTGGGCCTTCGGCGGGTCGGCCCAGGCCCCCACCAGCACCAGCATGCAGGCCAGTGCCAGCATGAGCGCACGGAAAGGGGCGGTGGTGGTCACCGTCCCATTCTTGCAGCAGTGCCGGGGCGCGGGCGGGTCACGAGGGGCGGGCGGCCCACCACTGGTCCAGCGCCTCGCGGGCGGCCTGCTCGTCGAGGGGGCCGCGTTCTATCCGGAGCTCGAGCAGGTATTTGTAGGCCTGGCCGACCACCGGGCCGGGGCCGATGCCCAGGTGTTCCATGATCTGGGTGCCGTCCAGGTCGGGGCGCAGCGCGTCGAGCTCTTCCTGCTCGGCGAGCACCTCGATGCGCTGTTCGAGGTCGTCGTAGGCGCGGCGCAGGCGGGTGGCCTTGCGCTGGTTGCGGGTGGTGCAGTCGCTGCGAGTCAGGATGTGCAGGCGTTCCAGCTGGTCGCCGGCATCGCGGACGTAGCGGCGCACCGCCGAGTCGGTCCAGCCGGTGCCGTCGGCGTCCATCACGTCGGCGTAGCCGTGGAACCGCAGGTGCAGGTCGACCAGCTTCGAGACCGCGTCGATCTCGTCCTTGCTGAAGCGCAGCGCCTTCATCCGCTTGCGGGTGAGCTTCGCGCCGACCGCGTCGTGGTGGTGGAAACTGACCCGGCCACCTTCCTCGAAGCGGCGGGTGGCGGGCTTGCCGATGTCGTGCAGCAGCGCGGCCAGTCGTCCGACCAGGTCGGGGTCGTGGCCGCGGGCCTTCTCGAGGCTGATCGACTGCTCGAGCACGGTCAGGCTGTGCTCGTAGACGTCCTTGTGGTGATGGTGCTCGTCGGTCTCCAGCCGCAGGGCCGGCAGCTCGGGCAGCACGCGCTCGGCGATGCCGCTGCTGACCAGCGCACTCAGCCCCGGTCGCGGGTTGTCGGTCAGCAGCAGCCGCGACAGTTCCTCGCGGACCCGCTCGGCGCTGATGATCTCGATGCGCTCGGCCAGGGCGGTCATCGCCGCGAAGGTGCCCGGTTCGATGCCGAACCCCAATTGGGACGAGAAGCGCGCGGCGCGCATCATCCGCAGCGGGTCGTCGCTGAAGCTGCGCTCGGGTTCGAAGGGGGTGCGCAACAGCCCGGCCCGCAGGTCGTCCAGGCCGCCATAGGGGTCGACGAACTCACCGGTGCTGGCGTTGATGGCCATCGCGTTGATGGTGAAGTCGCGCCGGATGAGGTCGTCGGTGAGCGAGTCGCCGAAGTTCACCTCGGGCTTGCGGGAGTCACCCCGGTAGTTGTCGGCGCGGTAGGTGGTGACCTCGATGACCCACTCGACGGGGTTGTCATAGGCATCGGCGGTGGTCTTCTTGCCCGCCGAGATGGTGCCGAAGTCCTTGCCGATGTCCCACACCGAGTCGGCCCAGCCGGCCAGCAGCTTCTCGGTGGTCTCCGGGTCGGCCGAGGTGGTGAAGTCGAGGTCGTGGACCAGCGTGGCCAGCAGCACGTCACGCACGGACCCGCCGACCAGGTACAGGTCGTGGCCGGCCCGGCGGTACAACGCGCCCAGCTCACCGATCACGGGGGTGGCGGTGAGCAGGTCGTCGAGGGCCCGGCGCTGGTCGCGGGTCAGTGAATCAGTGGGCGGCACGAACGACGAGTCTACCGGGGCGCCGGTGGGGTGGTGGGGCCAGCGGTGGAGTCCGCAGTGGGGAGGGCGGAGGGTGACGGGTCCTCGATGAGGCGCCTGCCCATCGAGACGACGTCGTCCACCTGGTAGCCCAGGTGTCGGTAGAAGGCGATCACCTCGCTGTTCGACGTGCGCACCTGGAGGTTGAGCTTCGGGCAGCCGACGGCCCGCAGTTCGTGCTCGACGTGTTCGACCAGGGCTCGCCCGATGCCGAGCCCGCGGGTGTCGGTGGCCGCGGCGAGGTAGTTCATCCACCCGCGATGCCCGTCGAAGCCCGCCATGACCGAACCGACCACACGATCCTGCTCGTCCACGGCGACCACGAACAGCTCTGGCTGTTGTGACAGCTTGCGGGTGATGTCGCGGTACGGATCGTTCCAAGGACGAACCAGACCCGCCGCTTGCCACAGCGCCACCACTGCGTCGGCGTCGGTACTGGTGAAGGGCCGGATGCGGACGGAACTCATCGCCCCATCGTAGGGTCCGGTGCTGATGGTCAGGCGTGGGGCGCCTCGGTGGATTCCCCGTGGCTGGGGCCCTCATCGTCGGTGTTCTCGGAGTCGGTGTTGTTGTCGCCGGTCTCGGTGTCCGGGTCATCGGTGCGGGTCAGCTCGCCGAGGTGGTTGCCCTCGGCATCGGAGACCACGATCTTTCGGGGTGCAGCCGCACCTGGTCGGCGCGCTTGAGCCAGTCGTCGACGCCCTCGCAGAACATCATCGTGGAGGCCATCTGGCTGAGGGTGACGATGTCGATGTCGTCCTCGTCGAAGGCCCAACGGCCCATCAGCCGGTTGCAGCCGTCGGAGCCGGTGACTCGGCCGTCGGTGCCGAAGCGAAGGTGGGGCGGGCGTGGTTCCGGGGAGCCCCACACGTGGGTGGTCAGAAGAACGTCGTTGTCCATGGCTGCATCGTTGGGCAGCGGGGTGGTGGCGGTGGTGAAGGGGTGGGTCGTGGGGTTCGTGGTGTGCCGCCTTCACCCGTGTGCCGCCTTCACCCGTGTGCCGCCTTCACTGGGTGTGCCGGCTTCACTGGGTGTGCCGGGCTTCACTGGGTGCGCTGCTGCGTGTGTTGGTGCCGCGCCCCCCTTCCATCCGGCGCGCCCCTCTTCCGTCCGCGCCGCACCCCGTTCCATCCGTCGCGCCCCTCGTCGGTGCACGCCGCCCCTCGTAAACCCGGGCCGGAGAGGGGCGGCGTGCCACGAGCAGGGGCGCCATGGACGAGAGGGGGTGCGGGATGCACCGAACAGGGGCGTGGCGCCAGCCGGAGCGGTGGAATGCCAGCCGGTTGATGCCTTGGTCGGCGGCTGATGAGCGGGCTGTCGGCCGGCTGTGAACAGGAGCTGTCGCGGTGTGGGCCTACTGTGTGCGCATGGCCGAGATTGCTGAGGACGACGCTGTTCCTGGTGGGCTGGCGGCTGCCGCTCACGTGGTGGTCGGTGAGGACGGGCTGGTCCGCTGCAGTTGGGCGGCCGACGACGCCGACTACCGGCGCTACCACGACGAGGAATGGGGCGTCCCCCTGCACGGGGACCGGGCGCTGTTCGAGAAGATCGCCCTGGAGGGGTTCCAGGCCGGCCTGTCGTGGATCACGATCCTGCGCAAGCGCCCACGCTTCCGCGAGGTCTTCGCCGGTTTCGACCCTGCCTTGGTCGCCAGGTTCACCCCGGACGACGTGAGCCGATTGATGGACGACCCCGGCATCATCCGCAACCGGGCCAAGATCGAGGCCACCATCGGCAACGCCCGCGTCGTGGTCGGGCTCGCCCCTGGTGAACTGGACGAGCTGCTCTGGTCGTTCGCCCCGACCAGCTGGGCTCGTCCGAGCGCCTGGGCTGAGGTCCAGGCAGTGACCCCGGAGTCGACCGCGATGAGCAAGGCCCTGAAGAAGCGGGGCCTGCGGTTCGTCGGTCCGACGACCATGTTCGCGCTGATGCAGTCGACCGGCATGGTGGACGACCATTTCGCCGGTTGCTGGCGCGCGGGGTGACCTGGGTCACGGGGGCCGCACTGAGGGCTCACCGGCCGACGAACCACGCACCAAGGCCCCGGGACGAGGTCCCGGGGCCCTGGCGGATGACTCAGGCCATCAACAGATGGGTCCGCGTGCCGGTCAGGATCTGGCGCGCCGGCCCCCAGGAACCCTGCTGATTCGGATAGGTGAACACCACGCCGTCGGCGCGCTGACCGACCAGGTCGCGCAACCGGTCGCCGGAGAGGTCGCCAGCGGTGAAGGCGCGGGTGAAGTTGCCCCACCCATGGCCGACCTGCTTGCCGGCACCGATCCGTCCCTGCGGAGTTCCCAGGTAGGACCACAGGGTGCCGTCCTTGCGGATCGCCAGGATGTCGGAACGCCCGTCACCATTGAAGTCACCCACGGACAGGATCTGCTTCATCCCGTTCCAGTGCTGGCCGATCTCGGTGATGCCGGTCAGCCCGTTCTGGGTCAGCGTGTAGCGGAACAGCTTCCCGTCCGCGGCGCGTCGGGCCACCACGTACTGGGTCGACCCACCGTCCAGGTTGCCGACCGGGACGATCTGGTCCATGCCGCCCCAGTTCTTGCCGATCTGCTTGAACCCGGTCACGTTTCCGCCGCCCAGGCCGCGGTAGGCCCACAGCGACTGGTCGTTGCCACGACGGGCGAGCAGGTCGGAGCGCTTGTCGCCGTCGATGTCATCCAGCTGGGTCAGGTAGGTCATCGAGCCCCACCCGGTGCCGCGGACGCCGACGTGGACCGCCGCCCCGGTGGTCGAGCCCTGGTAGAACTGCAGCCTGCCGGCGGAGTCGATGGCGAACAGGTCACCGATCCCGTCGCCGGTGTGGTCCCCGAAGACCCCAGAGGCCCCGATCGCCCCGACTGCCTTCTGGCTGATGGTGCCGCTGTAGCCATTGGGGCTGGTGAAGCTGAGCTGGTAGCTGCCGGGAGCCTGGTAGGTGATCATGCCCCCGCTGACGGTGCTGCCTGCCACCGCGGTGATGGTGACCGGTTGACCACGGTGGTCACGGATGTAGGGGGCGTAGGGGTAGCCCAGCTGCACGTCCGGGCCCATCAGCCGCTGACCCGGGGCCTCGACGACCGAGGGCGGCAGGAAGGCCAGGGTGGACAGGTCTGCCAGCCGATTGCTGCCCAGGCCGAGGTACTCCAGCTGGGTCAGGGTCGGGGGCACGGTGATGCTGGTGAGGTCGTTCCACGTGAGGTCCACGTACCCCAACTCAGTGAGCGTGTTGGGCAGCGCCAGACTGGTGAGCAGGTTGTCATAGGCCTCCAGGGCGCCCAGCTGGGTGGCGCCGGCAGGGATCGTGAGGCTGGTCAGCTGGTTCACCGACACCTCAAGGACGACCAGTTCGCTCAGCGTGGACGGCACTGTGAAGCTGGTGAGCCGGTTGAAGCCCAGCTGCAGGAACATGAGCTGGGTCAACGTGGCCGGCACGTTGAAGCTGGTGAGCTCATTGTGGCTGGCGTCCAGGCCCATCAGCCCGGTCAGGGTCGACGGCACGCTCAGGCTGGTCATGGCGTTCCCGGGCAGGGACAACCATTCGAGCGCAGTCAGTGACGCCGGCACCGAGACGGCACCGAGGTTCTGGTCCGAGATGTAGAGGTCGACGGTGTTGACCAGGTACTCCCAGCCGGTCAGGGAGGTGATCGTCCCGGGTGTGCTGCATTCCAGGTAGACGATGCCGGCGAGCTGTCCCTGGTTGATGGGGCTGGACGCGGGAACGCCGAGTTCGGCGGCGAGGCAGGCCTTGAACCCGGCATCGGGGATGGTGACCACCGCGGCCGGGTTGGCAGGAAGGGTGCGGTTGTCGGCGTGGGCGGTGGTGGGCGTGATCGCCAGTGCGGCGATGAGGGCCAAAACGAGCACGAACCCAAGTCGTGAACGCATGTGCGTGGCCTTTCTGGAGTGCAGTCAGGTGCACCCTCGCCCGGCCAGTGCCCGGAGGACGGAGTCGCCGTCCTGCGGACGAGATGAGGTCATCGTCGACCTCGTGCGTGAGGCTATCGCCGCCCCACCCCCCTCCACAAGGGAGAGCCCCCCTTCTGAACCGGTGATCTTCCTCACCGGGCAAGGGCGCACTCCCCGGGTACGACCGCGGTCCCTGATTGCTGTCCTACCCGGGGTGGTGCCGGCCAACGTGTAGGAGCAGGGGACCCCCGCTGGGTAACCTTGACCAAGGCCCACGCACCCATGCGGGCCACGACCGAGGGGGCCGTTGGTGGAGTGGTGGCACAGCCTGAAGCGACTGTGGCGACACCCGAAGTTCCGCAAGTTCATGGCGGTGCGGGTCACCACCCAGGCGGCCGACGGCACCTTGCAGGTCGGCATGGCCAGCTACGTGCTGTTCTCACCCCAGCAGCAACCCAACGCCTGGGCCATCGCCATGGTGCTCGCCATCACCCTGCTGCCGTTCTCGGTGATCGGGCCGTTCGTCTCGGTGGTGCTCGACCGGTGGCCCCGGCAACGGGTGCTGGCGGTCACTGACGCCGTCCGCGGACTGATCGCCCTCGCCCTGGCCGCCTTGGTGCTCACCGGCGACCGATCACCGGGCATCCAGTTGTCGATGATGCTGTTGCTGCTGGTGGCGATGAGCCTCAACCGGTTCCTGATGGCCGCGCTCACCGCCGGCCTGCCCTACACCATTGACAAGGGCGAATACCTCACCGCGAGCTCGGTGATGCCGATGATCGGCCCCGCGGGGGTGCTGATCGGCGGCGCGATCGTGGGCGGGCTGCGGCTCGGCCTGACCCCGCACTGGCTCGAGGCGCACCAGGCGGACGCACTGGTCTTCGTGGTCGCCTTCGTCCTGTTCCTGGCGGCGGTGGCGCTGGCGATGCGGTTCGGCAGGGACGAGCTGGGCCCCGAACCGGTGGACCACCGGGTCACCGCCCGCGAGGTCGCCTCCGGACTGAAGGAGGGACTGGTCCACCTCAACGAGCAGGGCCCCTCGGCGCTCGGACTGCTGATGATCTTCCTGCAGCGCCTCGCGTTCGGCCTGATGAGCGTCGGCGTGATCCTGGGTTACCGCAACTACTTCCACGAGGTGCAGGACGCCAACGCTGCGCTGGCCGACCTCGCCGTGTGGGGCGGCTTCACCGGGGTCGGGTTCGTCCTGTCGGCGGCCCTGGTCCCGCCGCTGGCCCACAAGATCGGGGTGCGCCGCACCATCTTCGTGCTGCTGATCACCTCGGGCATCGCCCAGATCATTCCCGGCTCGATCTTCCACCGGGTGCCGCTGCTGGTCGCCGGTTTCCTGCTCGGGTTGTTCGCCCAGTCGGTCAAGGTCTGCATCGACACCGTCGTGCAGGCCCACGTCGCCGACCAGTACAAGGGCCGCGTGTTCGTCATCTACGACATGCTGTTCAACGCCGCCCTGGTTGCCTCGGCCTTCCTGGCCGTGTGGATCCTGCCGCCGACCGGCTTCGACACGGTGGTCTTCGTGGGCATGGGTGTGTTCTACATCCTGATGGCCCTGCTGTTCTGGTGGCGTTCGGCCCGCTACGGCGACGAGGGGTTCAACCGGGGTACCCACATCGGTGCCCACCCGGAGGTTTCGGTCGCCCTCGACCCGGTGGTGCACGGCGGCCAGCTCGCCGCCGACCTGATCGAGGCCGAGCCGGGCGAACAATCAGGGCAGCGGCGCAGCGACGCCTGAACAGGTCGGCAAGAATGGGGGCACCACCCCACGAAGGGATCGATCCCATGGCCCAACTCCTGGTCGTCCGCGCCCACCCGCTCGACTCGTCCTCGTCTCGCTCGATGCAGCTGACCGACGCCTTCGTCACCGCCTACACCGAGGCTCACCCGGACGACCGCGTCGAGCAGTTGCACCTCTACGACGTGGCGGTCCCCGAGATCGACCTCGACCTGCTCAACGGGTGGAAGAAGTTGGCCGCCGGAGAGCCGTTCGTCCACCTGCACCCCAGCGAGCAGGCCAAGCTGACCATCTTCGACCAGCTCGGTGACCAGTTCATGGGCGCCGACAAGTTCGTGGTGGCCAACCCGCTGTGGAACCTGTCGGTCCCCACCCGGCTGAAGGCGTGGATCGACACCGTCTGCCGGGCAGGGCGCACCTTCCGCTACACCTCGGACGGCCGGGCCGAGGGCCTGGTGAAGGGCAAGCGGGGCCTGCACCTGCAGACCAACGGCGGCTTCTTCGGCGGCGCCGACCCCGCCTCGGACTACCTGCGCCGGGTCTTCGGGTTCATCGGGGTCAGCGACTACCAGTCGATGTACGCCGAAGGCATGGACCACGACCCGGACAATGCGGCGGCGATCATGGCCGAGGCGATCGACCGGGTCACCGAGTTCGCCCGCACCTTCTAGCCGGCCACCGCCATGAGCACCCCGGCCGACGAGCCGCGCGACACCGATCCCCCCGCTGATCCCCAGGATGCGGGCAGCCGGCGTCGTCGCGATGCCGAGCTGCGCGACCAGCTGAGCCGCAGCAGCGCACTGAACGAGTCTGCCCGCGCCCAGGTACTTGTGGACGACTTCGTGGCGCAGGCCGTGGCCAAGGGCATCCTCACCGAACGGTTGGTCGCGCGCCTGATGGACGGCCGTGAGGTCCGGACCGACAAGCGGGGCTGGTACATCCGTGCCAACCGGTCGGTCGCCGTCGGTGAGGACGGCAGCTACTACGTGCTGACCGTGCCCGGGGGGTGGCGCGAACGCCTGCGCGGTGTGCGGCTGGAGGCCAGCCCACCCCCGTTGGTGGTGGGCCGCGGCGCCCGCGACGGGGACTCCGGTGACCTGTCCACCTTCCTGGCCTGGCGACTCGCGCAAGGTTGACCCACGCTGGTTGGCCCCGCTGGTTGACCGACGCGGTTGACCCAGGCAGGCGTGGCGCATACTGCCTGACAGCCGGCTCGTCCGCCCCTTCTTCAAGGGGACGCAGCGGCGTAGCGTGAGGTGATGGACATCGATCCGGTCGAGTCGAACCCCGACCTGTACCACGTGGTCTTTGAGAACGAACGAGTGCGCGTGCTGGAGTACCGCGACACCCCCGGGACCGTGAGCCGGCCCCACCACCACCCCGACAGCGTGATGGTGACCCTGAGCAGCTTCGACCGGAGGCTCGTCTCCGGGGAGCGCCACGTCGAGGTGTCGCTCGGCGCCGGCACCCCGGTGTGGCTGCCGGCGCAGACCCATCACGGGGAGAACATCGGCACCACCCCCACGCACGTGATGTTGGTCGAACTGAAGGAACCAGCCCCCCGTTCGGCGGGGCAGCCTGCAGGCGGGGCCGCGGACACGGGGCAGCCGTTGGGCCCTGAGGTGGGAGTCGAAGACTGAGAAAGTCCCAGAAAATGCACCAAGGGGCTGCTGGTCACCCCCAGCAACCCCCCGGGCGAATACGGAGATCCACGCGGGATCGCCTCGTTGCGACTGGCCCGGTGCTCTGTTGAAGACAGTATCAGGGATTTTTTAGACTCTGCGAAACTCGGACAAGTGTGATCATTCCGTAACAAGATCATGGCCGGCTCATTGTGTGCAGAGCTCCCGCTGGTGTTCCCGCAGGGTGCGCAGCGCTCGGCTGCAGCGGTAGCGCACCTGGTCTGGGTTGACCCCGAGCCGGGCGGCTGCTTCCCGGCTGGACAGCCCACCGAGATAGACCGCATCGAGCACCTGATGGGTGCGCTCGTCGATGAGTTGCAGGTGCCTGGCCTCGTCCAGCGCCGCGCGGGCCTCAGCGCGTTCGGGTCGTCCGGTGGGTGAGGGGCGTGTGGGCAGGTCCCACAGGTCCGGGTCGGGATGGCTGATCGTCCGTTCGTCCCACCGGCTGACCCGGTCACGGGTGACCTGCTTGAGGCAGTCGAGCACCAGGTTGGTGAGCACCTTGTGGTTCCGTGCCGGGTTGAACCCGCTGATCACGAACCAGGCCGCCGACACGAACTGGGCCAACGTGGTCTGTTGGCTGGCCCGCGCCATCGCCGCCAGGCGGAAGGCCATTGCCGACAGCACGCGTTCGCCCGCCTCTTCGTCGCCGCCCTGGGCCATGGTCACAAGGACGACCAGGGCGGCGTCGTCGGTGACGGTGGCCCGGTCGGGTCGGGTGAGTCGGGTCAGCAGCAGGCGGTCATCGCGGGTGAGGGGCATGACCCCAGTCCACGCGGTGCCCGTTGTCGTAGGTGTTGCCCGACCGGGTGCAGGTGTTGTCCGGACGCCCGAAGTGTTGTCCGTGTGCAGTTCCACCCCCGGGTGACCGCGGGACGGGGTGGTCAGCCCCGTGGCGCCCAGCCCCCTCGTCCGACCCCAAAGACGCGGATGCGCCAGTTTCCTCCCCGTTCCATCACTGGTGGTGGTGGGACGAGGTAGAAACTGGCGCATCCGCGGTGGTTTACTCGGTGGCCAGGGCCTCGGTGGGGCTGGCCATGGCTGCCCGACGACCCGGCAGAATCGAGGCCAGGGCCGCGAACCCGACGGCCACCGCCAGCAGGATCAGCGTCTGCCACAGGTTGATGTCGAACTTCAACTCCGAGACGGGGATGCCGACAGTCCGGAACGCACCGCGAATGCCCATCCAGGCCAGGAAGCTGCCACCGATCAGGCCAACGACCGTGCCAACCACGGCCAGCAGCACCGCCTCGATCAGCAACATGATCCGCAGCGAACCGCGCTTCATGCCGAGCGCCCGCAACAGCGCCGACTCCCTCGTCCGTTCGATCACCGACAGGCCCAGGGTGTTTGCCACACCCACCAGCGCGATCGTGACCGCGACGGCGAGCAGGGCCGTGACCACCAGCAGGATGACGTCGAGCACCGTGTTGATCAGGTCGGCGATCATCGCGCCACCGCCGAGCCCGAAACTACCCGTGGCCAGCACCGGGGTCAGCGCCGACATCATGCCGGCCATCTCACCGCGGTCGACGACCTTGATCCAGTAGCCGTAGACCTGCGGGCTGTCGACCAGCTTCTCCATGGTCGACTCCGAGACCATCAGGTTGCCGAAGCCGACGTCGTTGAACGTCCGGATCGTCAGCGTGACCGACTCGCCCGAGGTCGTGGTGAGCGTGACGGTGGAGCCGTCCGGGAAGTCGCCGCCGGTGTAGGCCACGTCGTCCGGGATCGGGGTCGGCATCAACGGGGTCACCTTGGACAGGTCGGGGCTTGCCAGCAGGAGGACGCTGCCGGTGTCGGTCTCGATCAACCCGCCGCGCAGTTCAGCCAGCTGGTCGACGTTGTCCAGGTTCTTGACCAGGTCCTGGTCAGCAGTGGTCAGCGGCTGGCCGTAGCTCTGGACCGTCAGGTCCACCGGGTACTGCTCCTCGATCTCGCTGACCAGAGTGGTGCGAATCGTGGCGGTGCCCACCTGCATGGTGACGATCAGGCCCATGGCCAGCATCAGCGCCACGGCGGTGGCCGCAGCGCGCTGCGGGTTGCGGGCCGAGTTCATCACGGCCAGGCGTGCCGTCGGGCCGCGCCACGACACCAACCGGCCCAGCAGCCGCAGCAGGGTCGGCACGTACAGTGGGGCACCGAACAGCACGGCGATGACCAGGAAGAAGGTCGCCCCCAGTGCCCACCACAGGGCCGGGTCCTCGGGGCCGAAGAACGACATCAGGGCCATCGCTACACCGATCGCGGCGAACACCAGGATCACCACGGTGCGGATGCGCGAGATCCGCTTCTCGGCATCGGCATTCAGCACCGGCTGCAGCGCTTCCAGGGGGGAGACCCGGGTGGTCTTCATCACCGGGATGAACGCTGCGGCCACGGTGATCACCACACCGATCACGAACGAGAGCAGCAACCACAGCCAGGGGAACGAGATGCCGAACTGCAGCGACCCGGTCCAGGCCGACCCGGCGGCGGCGATCACGTAGCCGAGCAGGATGCCACCCAGCGAACCCAGCGCGCCGAGCACCACGGCCTCGGCCAGGAACTTGCGCTGCACCTGCCCGCTGGAGGCACCAACGGCCCGCAGCAGGCCGATCTGGCGGCGGCGCTGGGTGACCAGGATGGTGAACGTGTTGGCGATGATGATCATGCCGACCAGCACCGCGATGAACTGGAACACCCCGAACAGGTAACGGAACACATCGATGCCGGTGGCCAGGTCCTTCACGAAGGCATCCTGGGCATCCTGGGCGGTCAGCACGTCGAAGCCGGGCAGGGCGGACTTCGCGGCAGCAATCACCGCGTCGGCGTCGGCGCCGTCCTCGAGGTTGATGTTGTAGCCCTGCGGGGTCTCCTCCGGGCCGGCGAACCGCTGGGCGCCGATGTAGGAGTAGACGTTCAGCCGCGTGGTGGGGTCGTCGGAGATGCCGACCACCTTGACGTCCTGTTCGTCCATCGTGAGGGTGTCGCCGACGCTGACCCCGAACCGGTCGGCGACCTGCTTGGTCAGGGTGACCTCATCGGCCTTCTGCGCCCAGGTGCCGTCCTCGAGGCCCGCCCAGCGGAAGCCATCGGCGGGCACGTTCAGCAGCGTGATCAGCTGCGGGTTGGAACCGTCCTTGCTGAACAGGCCGGTGGTGAAGAAGGTCGGGTCGACGTCCTGCACGCCGTCGACGGCGCGCAGCTTGGCGATCGTTTCGTCGGCGGGCAGGGGTTCCTGCTCCTGGGTCCAGTCGGGGGTGGCGACGATGTCGGTCGCCGAGTACTGGATCGACCCCTGCTTGCCGATCGCGGACTGTTCAGTGCCCAGGAAGACGGCGCCGCCGGCGATGAACGCGACGCTGATGGCGATCGCGATCAGGGTCGCGACGACACGACCTGGGTGGTAGCGGACTTCCCGCCAGGCTTCGGCAAGCATCAGGCCTCCAGTCGGGCCAGGGCGGCGTTGACCGAATCGACGGTCGGGTTGGTGATGTCGTCGACGATGTTGCCGTCGACCAGCACCAGGCCACGGTCTGCGTAGGCGGCGGCCTTCGGGTCGTGGGTGACCATGATGATCGTCTGGCCCAGCTGGCGCACCGACCGCTGCAGGTACTCCAGCAGCTGGGTGCCGGTCTTGGTGTCGAGGGCACCGGTCGGTTCGTCGGCGAAGATCACATCCGGACGAGTGATCATGGCGCGGGCAATCGCCACGCGCTGCTGCTGGCCACCCGACAGCTCGGAGGGGCGGTGGCTGAGTCGCTCAGCGAGCCCGAGGGAGTCGACGATCTGGTTGAAGAACTGTTCGTCCACCTTCTTGCCGGCCAGGTCGAGCGGCAGCACGATGTTCTGGCGGGCGGTCAGGGTGGGCAGCAGGTTGAACGCCTGGAACACGAATCCCACCTTGTCGCGGCGGGTTTCAGTGAGCTTCCAGTCGGGCAGGGTGTTCAGTTCGAGCCCGGCCAGGAAGACGCGACCGGCGGTGATCCGGTCGAGGCCGGCCAGGGTGTGCATGAGGGTCGACTTGCCCGAACCCGAGGGGCCCATGATGGCGGTGAAGGACCCGCGCTGGAAGCGCACGTTGACGCGATCGAGGGCCACCACCTGCGCGGTGCCCGAGCCGTAGACCTTGACCAGGTCGATTGCTTCGGCGACAGGCGGTTCACCGGCGGGGGTGCCGGGTCCTTGGGGGTGCTGACCCTGTTGGGGGAGGATGGGCGCTTGGGTCACGGGACGGCCTTTCTCGCAGGTGCTTGCTCGCTGGTGCGCGCAAATTGGCGGGTTACGGGCCTCAGCCTACGGATGCACCGGGGCAGGGTGCGTCAGCCGGATGGCTGAACCTGCCCCGGCAGCCTCGTCCATCGGTCTGATCTTCTCCGCCGTTCGGGGGAGGGGTAGCCCCTGTCTGCAGCTCCGAGCCCTTCTCTGCAGCCCGAGCATGAGTCTGCACGTCTGTACGACTTGCAGACGCAGGTTCGCGCTGCAGACGGTGGGAGGCTCTGCGGACGACTGGTGGCGCTGCAAACCTGGGGGAGGCTGTGCGGACGGACGCCCCGCTGGACGCAGCCGTCAGCGCTGGACCAGGCCGACCTCGTAGGCGAACAGCACCAGCCCGACGCGGTCGCGGCACTGCAGCTTCGACAGCAGCCGGCCGATGTGGGTCTTCACGGTGCCCTCGGCCATGTACAGGTTGGCCGAGATCTCGGCATTGGTCGCGCCTCCGGCGATCTCGACCAGGACCTCGCGCTCCCGGTCGGTCAGCAGCCCGAGCCGCTCGTCCTCGGCGCCGGGTCGGTTCGGCAGGATCGGCACCACGTGCTCGAGCAGGCGCTTGGTCGCCGAGGGCGCCACCACCGCCTCACCGGCGGCGACATTGCGGATCGCGCTGAGCAGGTCGTCGGGCCGGGCATCCTTCAGCAGGAACCCGGACGCGCCGGCCTTCAACGCCGCGAAGACGTACTCGTCCAGGTCGAAGGTGGTCAGCACCAGCACCTTGGTGTCCAGCCCCGAGCCGACGATCCGCCGGGTGGCCTCCACCCCGTCCATCACCGGCATCCGGATGTCCATCAGCACCACGTCCACCTGGATCGTGCGCAACTGGTCGAGCGCCTCTGCCCCGTTGGTCGCTTCCCCGGCGACCTCCATGTCGTCCTCGGAGTCGATCAGCATGCGGAAGCCGCTGCGCACCAGGGACTGGTCGTCGACCAGCAGGACTCGGATCGGGCTCATCGTTCCTCCAGTTTTCGTGGGTCACCCGGGATCGGGATCGGGGCGTCGCGGCGGTACGGCGGCTGGGCCGGCAGCTCAGTCGGTGGGGTGGGCGAGGTCTGCGGACCTGGCGACGGCGGTGACCCGGGGCTCGGGAACCCAGGATGCACCTCAGCTGCACCCCCCGGACGAGGCCGCTGGGCGGTAGCCGGTCGTCCGCCTGGGTGGTGGTCGCCCGAGCCGGTCGGGAAGACCGCCCGCACCACGAACCCACCCTGCTCGCCCGGGCGGGCCGACAGCCGCCCACCCATGGCGCTGACCCGTTCGTGCATGCCCTGCAGGCCGTGGCCTTCACCATCGCTGGTGGCGGCGGCGCCGAGACCGTCGTCGGCCACCTCGACCTGCACGTGGTGGGGGCCGTGGTGCAGGCGGACGACGCAGTGCGCCTCGGGCCCGGCGTGCTTGAGGAAGTTGGTGACCCCCTCCTGGGCGACGCGGAAAATGGTCAGCTCCATCGCCGGGGACAGGGCCCGCGGCTGCCCGGTGACCTCGAGCGAGACCCGGTCACCGGCGCGTTCGACCATGTTCGGCAGGTCCTCGACGCCGGGGGTGGGGTTGTAGTCGGCCTGTTCGTCGGGCCCGGCCCGCAGCACCCCGACCAGGCGGCGCATCTCGGTGAGCGCATCGCGGCCGGTCTCGGCGATGGTGGTCAGCACTTCGGCTGCCGCCTCGGGCTTCTTCGCGGCCAGGGCGCGACCCCCTTCTGCCTGCACGATCATCACCGAGACCGAGTGGGCCACGATGTCATGCAGTTCCCGGGCGATCTGGTTGCGGGTGTTCACCTCGGCCATGCGGGCGGCGTGTTCGCGGCCGCGCATCACCGACTGGTAGTGCTCCTGCTGGGCGCGGATGCGCTGCTCCTTGACCATCGCCGCATCCCTCACCCGGCGCCCGAAGGCATACGGGGTGACCACCAGGCCGGCGCACACCAGCACGAACAGGATGAAGGCGGTCAGCTCGCCGCTGAAGGCCTCGCCCTGGCCGGTCAGCGAGCGGATCAGGTTCGGGAACCAGGTCAGCGGGCCCAGCACAGCCGCCGCGAACCCGATCACCAGCACCATCCGCGGTCGTCCCTCGACCCAGCGCGCGTAGGAGTAGACCGCAATCGGGATGGCGATCAGGAAACCGGTCGGCCAACTCACCAGCAGCATCTGCACGATGCCGGCCACGGTCACGATCAGCAGCATGAGCCGCGGGTTGCGTCGCCGCCACAGCAGGCCGAACATCATCGCCTGCCCGGTCAGGTAGGCGATCAGTCCTTCCAGGCCTAAGTTGAGCATGGCCAGGTGGGGCACGCCCAGCACGAGGCTGGCCACGCCGACCAGCGCCGCATTCAGTCGGAACGCGGACTCCTCGGTGCCGGGGTGTGGTCTGGCTGGGAAACTCATCACCACCCAGCCTAGGACGGCGCCCCCAACGATCGGGTCAGACCAGGGGATGCCGTCGGGCCACCGTCGTCCGCCTGTCGGCGGGCCGGTACCTCGGGGCGCTGCATCGTCCGGCCCCCGTCCGCCCCTGAACCCCCGCCGACAGCCCGAGCCCCGAGCCCTCCCGAGCCCCTCCCGACAGCCGGATGCGCAGGTTTCTGCAGGGAAGCTTCACTGCCAGTCATGGATGTATGACGGAACCTGCGCATCCGCGAGTTCGGCGGGCGGGACGAGGGGCCCAGCGGGACGAGGGCCGGATCGGACGACCGGGTCCGCGGACCACGGCCCCCCACCGCCCACCCATCCCTGCAATTCCCGCGCGCGGGCGGCGCCTGCGCACTAGCGTTGGCCCCGATGACTGTTCTGCCGGCCCCGGCGGACGAACCTGATCGCGTCGTGGGTCTTGAGTTGAACGCGCTCGCTCCCAGCGACGCGTGGGGATACCGGGCACTGGCCGCCCGGATGTGCAGTGACCCGATTCAACGGGCGTGGCTCACCCAGATGACCGACTTCGTCAACGCCCGGCTCGACCTGTCCGACCACCGCATGCTGGTGCTGCTCAAACTGCTGCTGACCAGCGACGACGTGCTGCCCGACGATGCCCGTGAGCAGATCCGCCGGGCGGTGCTGGGGTTCCGCTACTCCATGGCCGAACCCGGGCGCGACAGCATGTGCACCTGGACCGAGAACCACCAGCTGCTGTTCGCCACCAGTGAGTACCTGGCCGGGCAGTTCTACCCCGACGAGACCTTCACCAACGACGGCCGCACCGGGTCGATGCACCGCGCCAGCGCCCACGTGGCGCTGCTGGCCTGGCTCGACGACCGCTACCACCACGGCTTCAGCGAGTGGTTGTCGAACACCTACTACGAACTGATGGCCTGCGCCCTGGTCATGCTCGTCGACCACGCCGAGAACCAGGACCTCGCCACCCGGGCCGCCATGGTGCTCGACCTGCTGATGCTCGACCTCGCGCTGCACCGCTTCGAGGGCCACTTCCAGGCCAGCGGCGGGCGGGTGCACAAGCACCAGAAGATGAACCCCGCACGGGCCGAGGTCGAGTCGATCCTCGCCTCCGCGTTCACCTCACCCCCACGGTTCAACCACGACCAGCTCGCCGGGGTCTTCGTCGCCCGGCAGAAGTACCGGGTGCCCGATGTCATCCAGGAGATCGCGGCCGCCGACGGTGCCCGCCAGATCCGCACCAGCCAGGGCCGCGACATCGGTGAGGCCCTGGCCGACGTCGACCGTCGCCTCTACCGCGCCGGTGAGGACGAACGGTTCGCCGCCCTGGTGCGCACCGCCTGGGGCCAGCAGGCCTACGTCACCCCGGAGTCGATCAGCCTGACCATGAAGGCGCTGCGCCGCTACCAGCTGCAGGAGAACCGCTTCATGGCCCCGCTGGCCACCTTCGACAAGGTCCGCCAACCGGCAGCCCAGCGGGCACTGCTGCGCACGCTCAACCCCGTCATCCAGGGCACCGCGCTGAACCGGGCCAATGTGTTCACCTACCGCACCCCGAACTACCTGGTCTCGAGCACGCAGCAGTACCAGGTCGGCCAGTTCGGCGACCAGCAGCACCTGTGGCACGCCGCCTTCCCGCGTGACATCAACATCTTCGCGACCCACCCGGGTTCCACGAACCTGCCCGGTGAGGGACGACCCCCTTCGCCCTCGGCGTGGGTCGGCAACGGGGTCAACCCCGCGGTGGGGCAGTTCAACAATGTGGTGCTGGCGCTGCACGACCTGCGGGTGCGGCGCGGCTACCTGGAGGCTCGCCGCCACCTGTACAGCCACCTGTACTTCCCGTTCGTGAAGTTCGACGAGACCACCCTCGGCACGCGGGTACTGGCCGGGCGCATCGGCACCAGCCTGGTCGGCATCGTGTCCCTGCAGCGGATGGAGATGGTCAGCCCCACCGAGGTCGTCCAGCGTGGCCAGGTCACCGGCTGGGCGTTGGTCGCCTCCGACCTGAGTGAGTTCAGCAGCCTGCAGGGGTTCGTGACGACCCTGAAGAAGGCCACCCTGCACCACCTGCGCGGGGCGCTGGTGTTCAACCTCGAGCACTCCAACTCCTCGGTGGCCCCACCAGCACCCCATGAGTACCGGCTGGAATGGAAGGGCGGCTTCCTCGTCGACCAGGTGGCCCAGAACCCGCACTACTGGCGCCACGACAACGACTGGGTGGCCGCAGCCCGGGGTGCCGACCGCATCCTGGTCCGTGGCCGTGACAAGACGCTGCGTCTGGAATGGACGACCTGCACCCGCGAAGAGTCCTGATCCGGCGGGAGGCCGGGGGCGGGAGGCGGGAGAGCCGTTCGTCCGGGTTACTCGATCGGGTCGGTCGCCTCGGCCCACAGTGCGGCCTCGGCCTCGGCGCGCTGCACCTCGCGCCGGGCAGCGATGAAACCTGCCGCCGCAAGGGCGGCCAGCACGACCAGGATCACCTTCTTCATGGCCCCAGCCTATGCGCCGCCCGACGCCCAGCAGCCCGACGCCCAGCAGCCCAGCGCCCAGCAGCCCAGCGCTCAGTAGCCCAGCAGCTCCTGACGACGGGGCAGCCAGGCGATGGCGTCGCGGATGCCGTCGGCCTCGGTCAGCTCGGCCTGCCAGCCCAACAGGTCGCGGGCCTTCGAGCTGACGGTGTAGGCGCCGGCCACGTCACCGGGGCGCGGGGGGCCGTCGACCGACTTCAGCGGCGAACCGGTGGCCGCCTCGAAGGCGCGCACCAGTTCCTTGACGGTGGCGCCCTTGCCGGTGCCCAGGTTGACCACCTGGTAGGCCTCCGCAGCGGTGGCCGTGTCGAACTTCTCCAGGGCGGCGACGTGGGCGCGGGCCAGGTCCCAGACATGGATGTAGTCGCGGATGCCCGACCCGTCGCGGGTGGGCCAGTCGACCCCAGTGACGGTGAAGGTCTGCTGGGCCTGCCAGGCCTCGATCATCTTGCCGAGCACATGCGAGGGCTGGGCGGTCTGCAGACCGGTGCGGAACTGCGGGTCGGCGCCGATCGGGTTGAAGTAGCGCAGGCTCATCACCCGCAGGTCGCTCGCCGCCGCGGCGTCGCGCAGGATGTACTCCACCATGAACTTGGTGGTCGCATACGGGCTGCCGGGGTCGAGCGGTGACTGCTCGGTGACCTGGAAGTTCTCGTCAGTGGCATAGATCGAGGCCGAACTGCTGAACAGCAACCGGTTCACCCCGTGTTCGACCATCGCCTGCAGCAGTGTGATCGTCTTGGCCACGTTGTTGCGGTAGTAGCCGAGCGGGTCGCTCACCGATTCGGGGACGACGATCCGGGCGGCACAGTGCACGACCGCATCAACCCGGTTCTCGGTGAAGAGCTGGTCGAGCAGTTCCCGGTCGCCCACGTCACCGACGTAGATCGGACGATCGAGCACGTACTCGGGTCGTCCGGTGGAGTAGTCGTCGAGCAGGATGACCTCGTGGCCGGCATCGACGCAGGCCGAGGCGACGGTGCTGCCGATGAACCCGGCGCCGCCGGTGATGAGGACTCGCATGGTTGGGGCCCCTTCCTGTTGGTGGGGTCGACCCCCTGCCGCGCGCGGGGTGGTTCTGCGGTGAGACCCCGGCTGCCGAGCACGGTCCATGCTAGCGAGTCGGCCCCGGCATGGGCCTATCGTGGGGCGCGTGAGCCCTGTCGACATTGTCATCGCCGTGATCGCGGGCTTCGCCATCGGGTTCAGCATGGGCAGTGTCGGCGGCGGTGGGGCGATCCTGGCCGTGCCGGTGCTGGTCTATGCCCTCGGGCAGCCCCCCCTGCAGGCCACCACCGGGTCGCTGATCGTGGTCGGCGCCACCGGCCTGCTCGGGACCCTGCTGGCCCACCGCCGGGCCCGGCTCGACATCGGTCAGGGCCTGGTGTTCGGGGCGGTCGCGGTGGTCGGCTCGTCGATCGGGGCAATCGGGGCGCACTGGGTCGCTCCCGAGGTGCTGATGGCCAGCTTCGCGGTGCTGATGCTGGTGGTCGCCGTCACCACTGTGCGCCGACTGCGCCGCACTCCCAAGGAGGCGGCCGCCGCGCGGGAGGCTCGTCCGGTCTGGGCTGCCGGGCAGGTGGACTGGCCCCAGGTCGGCAAGGTCGTGGCGCTGGGCACCGTGGTCGGCCTGCTGACCGGCTTCCTGGGGGTGGGCGGCGGATTCCTGATCGTGCCGGCCCTGACCCTGGTGCTGGGAGTGCCGATGTGGCGCGCCGGCGGCACGTCGTTGATGGTGATCACGATCAGCTGCGCGGCCGCCCTGCTCACCCGGCTGGTCTCGGCACCCGCCGGGGTGCAGCCCCAGTGGACGACCATCGGCGTGCTGGCCGTGCTGGCGGTGGTGGGCCTGCTGGTCGGTGATGGGCTGGCGGCGAAGGCGAACAACCGGCAGCTGTCGATCGGGTTCGCCGTGCTGGTGTGCGCCGTGGCGATCTACACCGCCGTCCAGGCCCTGCCCGCCCTGCTGGGCTGAGCTGTGCAATCCCGCTGGGGGGCGATCTGAGGAAACAAGTAGCGGACGACCCGATTCGGGCGTTTTGCCGCCAGGTGAGGCCGCTGGCTACTTGTTTGTGGGATCGGCGGGGCCTCAATCCGCCTTGCTCCCGGTGCGGTTGATGCCGGGGTCGTCATCGGTGAGGCGGCCGACGATCGCGATCAGCGCGCAGATGCCGGCGCCCATCATCAGGGGCTTGCCGAGCATGTGATCACCCAGCGCGTTGATCACCGCGTGGTTGGCGCCGCCGACGATGCGGGTCTGGGCCACCCATGCCAGGGTCACCGCCGACAACAGGATGCTGGTCACGAAGAACAGCACCCGTGAGGCGCGAGGCAGCATCGCTGAATCGTGCCGGGTCATGCCACCGTCAGTGAGGACGCGCCAGGCCAGGCTGAGCAGGATCACCACGGTGCCCGAGACCCCGGCGAAGACCATGCTGGGTTCCGAGAGCGGTTCGCGGAACCGGAACAGCGTCGCCAGGATCGAGACCAGCAGCACCTGCTTCCAGATCACTTCCCTGTGGCCCTCGCGGATCCAGAGCACCGTGACCATCACGAAGACCAGCACGACCAGCGCGACAGCCAGCGCGTCGATCGTCCAGATCACCCGCAGCGGCCCGGTGGCCACCAGCCGCACGGCCGAGACCAGCATCACCGTGCAGTAGCAGGCCAGCACCACCGGGGTGATCCGGTCGTTGCGCCGTGCCCTGACCACCGCCAGCCACAGCGCCGCCCCCACCGAGACCAGGCGCATGATCGAGTTGGCGGTGTCGCCGGCCGTCCAGTCGATCAGCCACTCGAGGCTCCCCAGCCTGAAGACGGTCAAGAAGATGTTGCCGTGGATGGCGAGCAGGTTCACCAGCAGCTGCGGGACGATCAGGAAGGCCAGGGGGTAGGCCAGTGGCGTCCACGAGTTCTCGAGTGCCTCCGGCGGCACCGGGTGCAGGCCCTTGTCGGGACGCAGTGCGAGCAACCCCAGGGACAGTGCCACGGCGACCACCAGGACGATGATGGAGGTGATCCACACCGCAGGCGTCCACGACGGGTCACCGGCCAGGGTCAGGTCGACCCCGCGCCAGATGGCCGCGGCGCCGAGAAGCAGGGCCAGGGCGATGGTGGCCGGGCCCTCGAGCATCCGGTTGAACCGGTCCGCGGTCCATTCCGACAGGTTCACCGCCACCTGCGCGGCCGAATAGCCCAGCACGATCAATGAGGGTGCCGCCAAGGTGGTGAAGGTGACCAGCATGGTCAACAGCACCGTGGCACGGAAGTCGAAGCTGTAGAACACCCCCGACCCGATCGGGATGAACACGGCTGTCGTCGAGAGCACCAGCACCACCGGGAACTCGAACCAGGCGAACTTGCGCCCGATGCGCACCACGGTGAACGCCACGATGCCCAGGATCGCCACGGCCCCCCCGATCGCCGGTGCACTGGGTGGGTACAGCGACATGGCCAGCGCCGACAGGAAGGGGGTCAGCAGCAGCGGCAGCACGATGAAGCGGGCCACCAGGTGGATGTGCAGGTTCGCGGTGATGCCCAGGGCCAGCGTCAGCACCGACAGCCACATCAGCACCCCCACCGACCAGCTGCCGATGACCTGCTGGCCGCCGACCGCGATCGGAATGTCCGCCTCGCGGATCCAGGGGGAGGCGAGGATCATCACGGCGCAGACCAGGATGCCGATCGAACCCAGGACGACGGCCGGCACCAGCCCGCGGGGCCACTGCTTCGGCTCGGGGTAGCCGTCCTTGATCGGCTCGATGATGACCTTGTCGAAGATCTGCTTCACCACCGTCCACAGCCCCGGTCGGGGCGGGACGAACGGCTTCGCGGGGGGCTGGGCCACCGGCGCCCCGGCTCGCTGGGGCGGGGTCTGGGTCGGCGGTGACTGGGATGGCGGTGCCTGGGTGGGCGGTGACTGGGCGGGCAGCGAAGTCGGACGAGGACGCCGGACGGTCGCGTCCGGGTCGCGGGGTGCCTGGGGGTCGAAGGCCGGGTCGAGGGTGGTCATGGCCGCCCCCACCGGTGGAACTCGCCGAGGTTGGTGATCAGGAAGAAGTTCTGCCCGCCCCACACGGTGAAGGTCGAGACACCCTCTCGCTTGGTCATCGGCAGCTCGTACTGGGTGGCGCCGTGGGTGTTGAGCATGGTGTAGCCCGCATCAGTCAGCACCGCCAGCAGAGATCCGTCGGTGAACATCTGCTGGGCCTTCAACGGCCGGGTGAACAGGGTCTCCCCGGTGCGCGCCGACAGGGCGAGGACGTCGTCGGTCTGCGGGCAGAAGACCACGTCACCGATGCTGACCACCGTGGTGCAGTTGTCGCTCCAGGTCGACCAGTGGGCCCGGCCGCCGAGGTCGACCAGGGTCAGCAGGCCACCGGCGTCGGCCACCACCAGCCCCGAGGGGGTCTGGGCCACCGAGGAGATCGTGTCGAGCATCGAGATCGTCAGGTAGAGCTCGGGCCCGTCGTAGAGGTACAGGTCGGAATCGGCGGCCAGCAGCACCATGCGGCGACCCTCGACCTCCACCCAGCCCAGCGGCGCCTCCCCGGCGGGGGCAGCGGTGCGCCACTCCTGCTCACCGGTGTGCAGGTTGAAGGCGGTCAGGAAGCCGTCGAGGGTGAGCAGCAGCAGGGTGTCCTCGTCGAACTGGATCGGCGCCAACCCTGCAATGTCAGAGGTGTCGACCTGCCAGCGCAGCAGCCCGTCCACGTCATAGGCGACCAGCCGGCGCTCACTGGTGGCGGCGACCACCAGGTCGCCGGCCCCGAGCAGGGCGATGGTGGCCTCACCGGGGCGACGCACCCAGGCCAGGTTCATCCCGGAATCGTTCCCGTCGACCACCTGCGGGGCCAGGAAGGTGAGGTGCTGGTTCAACTGGTTGATGAAGGCGAACCCGTTGCCCAGCGGTACCGCCGGCGAGTTGATGGTGGTGGTGTACTCGAGTGAGCCGTTGCGGATCGTGGTCGGCAACGGCGTCAGCGCGGTCAGCCCGACCTGGGAACCGGTGGTCGACAGGGCCTTGTCGGCCCAGCTGAACGGCCCGGTGGACAGCTGCGCCGAGTTCGACGCGACGATGCCCCGGCCGGGGCAGCGGGTGATCACCGTCTGGCTGGGCTCCTCACCGATCACGTCGTCGTAGGTGACGGTGATGCACCCCTCACCCAGCGCGGAGGCCTCGATGGACGCCTTGCGTTTCAGGGGCAGCGACATCTGCAGGCTGGGCACGAACATGCTCGACTCCTGCTCCCAGGTGGTGCCCGGGCTCGGGTCGGGCGGCAGTTCGACCAGCGCCGGGGACAGGGCGAAGTCAATCGTCCCGCCCTGCCCGCTGTAGGCCACCAACCCCTGCTCACCGAGGTGGTAGAGCGTCCGGTTGGTCAGCCCGTCGCCGACCTCGGTCTCGGTCACCCAGTGGCGGCTGGTGACGTCCTCGAACTCGAGGTCCAGCACGGACGCCCAGCCGGCCGGCGTCTGGTCGGCCCAGGCCTGCCCGCCGACCAGGTGGGAGGTCTCGACCACGATGGTGCCCTCCTCGCCCTCGAGGACGGCGCGGTGCCCCGAGGCGGCCACGTACTGCGAGACCGGCACGTCGGGGTAGAGGGGTGCCGGCCGCACCGAGCTGGCCAGGCCCAGGGAGGCGACCGTGGCCAGGCTGACCCCGATCACCCCCCACCACTGCGAGATCCGCCGGGGGCGTGGCGCCGCCGCGATGCCCGGCGGCTCGTGGTGCACCGGGTAGTACTGCGGCGGCTGCGACATGGGCCAAGGGTAACGCCGTAGCGGTCTAGCGGAACAGTGTTCTGGAAGGGATCGTCCGCGGTCGTCCGGCCGGGGTGGCTTCGCCACCGGCGAACAGCCAAATCGTGGACCCCACTGGCGCGCCGCCCCGAACTGGCCCAACGATGGGGCGCATGACTCTTCGTCCTGAAACCCTTGCCGTCCACGCCGGTCAGGAGACCGCCGACCCGGTGACCAATGCCCGGGCCGTGCCGATCTACCAGACCACCTCCTACGTCTTCGACAGCACCGAGCACGCTGCCGACCTGTTCGCCCTGCGCAAGCCGGGCAACATCTACACCCGCATCATGAACCCCACCCAGAGCGTGTTCGAGGAGCGGGTGAACGCCCTGGAGGGCGGCATCGGGGCACTGGCCACCGCATCGGGCGCTGCGGCGGTGACCTACGCCGTGCTGAACCTGGCCGGCGCCGGCGACAACATCGTCGCCCTGTCGACCCTGTACGGCGGCACCTACGCGCTGTTCGCCCACACCCTGCCGCAGTTCGGCATCGAGACCCGCTTCGTCGACCCGAACAAGCCCGAGGAACTCGCCCAGCACGTCGACGAGAACACCCGCCTGGTCTTCGGTGAGACCGTCGGCAACCCGAACCTGAACGTCGTCGACCTCGACGCCTGGTCGGACGCCGCCCACGCGCAGGGCCTGCCGTTCATCGTCGACAACACCGTGCCGACCCCCTACCTCACCCGCGCCTTCGACCACGGGGTCGACGTCGTGGTGCACGCCGCCACCAAGTACCTGGGCGGGCACGGCACCTCGATGGGCGGCATCATTGTCGATTCCGGCCGGTTCGACTGGGCCGCGCACGCCGACCGGTTCAAGAACCTGACCGGCCCCGACGGCGCCTACCACGGCGTCGTGTGGACCGAGGCCGCCGGTGCCGCCGCCTACATCCTGCGGGCTCGCACCGTGTTGCTGCGCAACACCGGTGCCGCCATCACCCCGATGAACTCGTGGCTGTTCCTGCAGGGCATCGAGACCCTGCACCTGCGCATGGAGCGCCACTCGTCCAACGCCCTGGCGGTGGCGAAGTACTTGGAGCAGCACCCGGCCGTCGAATGGGTCAACTACCCCGGCCTGGAGTCGAGCCCCTACCACGAGGTCGCCAAGCGCATCCTGAAGGACGGCTACTTCGGTGGGCTGGTCGCCTTCGGCCTGAAGTCGGGTCGTGAGGGCGGTCAGGCGGTGGTCGAGGGGCTGGAACTGTTCAGCCACCTGGCCAACATCGGTGATGCGAAGTCGCTGGTGATCCACAACGCCACCACCACCCACTCGCAGCTCAGCGAAGAGGAACTGCAGGCGGCCGGGGTGCCGCCGGAGATGGTGCGCCTCTCGATCGGCATCGAGAACGTCGACGACCTGATCGCCGACCTCGACCAGGCCCTGGCGAAGCTCTCCTGAGGTGAGCACACCGTAGAGCGCCCCCGGGACACCCGCCTCCACCGCTGGTTGGGCCCGGGGGCGCTCGGCGTCCTCGTCCTCGGGGTGGTCGCCTACCTGGTCGTGCTGCAGGTGATGCTGACCACGAAGAACCCTCGCCGTCGCCGCGGTCGACGGCACCTAGTTGCTGCGCGTGCTGCTGTCACCGGCCGGGCGCTCACTTGGTGGTGGTGGGGCTGGGCACCTGGTCGGCGGGTGAGCACAGCCCGGCCACGCTGCCGCTCATGCTCGTCCACTGCACGGGTCGGGTGAACAGGGGCAGGCACCACTCGCGGGTGACCGTACGCACGTTCGTGCCGTCGTCGATGCCGTTGTGCCGGCAGTTGCCGACATGGGCGAACGCGTCGCGCACACCCTGCTGCGTCCACAACCGGACGACGATCGCCTGGGCATCGTGGTAGTCCTCCGAACAGTTTTCCGGGTCGTTCGGGCCACCCCCGATCGGTGCCTGCTTCAGGGCCAGCAGTAGTTGTCGGGCGTCCTGGTCGACAAGTTGGCGGGAGACGACCAACCTCGGGCCGGGGACCGCCTCGGCCTCCGGCAGCTGGGACTTCTCGTACTGGCACAGGCTGATGGCGCTGACCTGGTCGATGGTGCCCAGGTCGAAGCTGTCGGTGGGGCTCACCCAGTCCCACTTCTCGATCGGGGAGTTGGGGGCGCAGCCGGCCTGGTCGATCGTGAAGGCCGTGGCGCTGGCGAGGACCTGCTGGGCCAGGGCCTCGTCGTCCGGGGTGCCGCTGGGGACTGACACCGACACGACCACGTTGCCGAGCCGGCGGGTCTGGTGCCATTCCGGCAGCTCGGGGGCACCGGTCGTGGCGTCGTACATGGACAGGTGCATGACGTCCTGGTTGCGGGGGAAGGGCCCCGGGCAGCCGATGGACAGAATGACCCGGTCGCCGGTGAACGAGTCGTAGTAGGGGCTGGTGGGGTAGTGGTCCTGGGTGCCGGCGCACCAGTCGGGGCCCGGGGCGCCGCGGTAGCCCCACTCGGTGGGCACCTGGACGGCGACATCCCTGCTGGAGACCCACTGGAACCCCGGTTCGGGCTCAGGCAGGCCGCTGCCCACCTCCGGCGGGGTCAGCTCGGTGTCCCGGCCGACCTGCTGGACGATCAGTGCGACCAGCAGGGCGGTGACCACGACGATGGCCGCCACGGCCCACCAACGCCACTGCCGGCGGGGTGCGGGCGGGGTCGGGCTCTGGGTGGCATCGGGGGCGTCGACATCGCCGGCGTGCTCGGCCAGGGCTGCTCGCAGGGCGCTCTCGGCCCGGGCGAACCCGGGATCGTCAGGGTCGGCTGGGCTGGCGGCGTCGGCTGGGTTGACGGCGTCGGCGGGCGGGGTCTCGTGGTCGGTCATGACAGGTCCTCGGCGGTGAGTCGCGGCGCCAGGGCGGCCAGGGCGCGGCGCAGGTGGGAACGGGCGGTGGCTTCGGGAATGCCGAGCTGGTCGGCGATGTCACGGTGGGGCAGGTCGGCCCAGTACCGCAGCACCACCACGGCCCGCTGCTGGGGCGGCAGCTCGCGGCACAGTTGCCAGGCGAGGGCGGCGTCGGTGCTGCGGGTGGTGTCGTCCGGGGTGGCATCGGTGGTGGGGGGATCGTCACCGACCGGGGTGCCGGAGCGGTGTCGTCCGTGGCGACGCCACTGGTCGATGACGGCATTGGTGATCGAACGGCGGGCATAGGCGAGCGGGTCACCGGTGAGCTCGTCCCAGCGGCGCAGCATCGCGATGAGCACGTCCTGGGTGATGTCGCGGGCATCTTCGCGGTCGTGGCAGACGAGGTAGGCGTAGGAGACCAGCCGCGCTTGGTGCGCGGCAACCCAGTCGTCGAATGCCTGCATACCCCTATTCACGCACGCGAGGCCCCCGGTGTTGCAGGCGTGCGTGATTCTGCTGCGGGGTGCACCCACGGGGTGCGGGGCCGGCCGTGGTCGGGCCGGCCCCACGTCAGCCGGTCAGCTGATGTCGTCGGTGTCGGTGACGGGCTCGGACGCCTCCGCGGACCCGGCCGGCTCGGTGGCGAGCAGGCTGAACAGGTCGCGGCGGGTGCGGGCGAGGATGTCGGCGGCGGCGCTGACCTGGTCGCCGGTGGCATTGGTGGCCACGGCACGCAGGGCATCGGCGAGCTTGCCGAACTCCTTCCACAGGGTTCCGTGCTCACTGGCCCGGAAGTCGCGGCCGGCATCCTGGAAACTGGCCCAGGGTGCCTCGGGAGAGGCGGCGACGGCGTCACGGCCGGCGTCGGTCAGGGTGAACACCTTCGGGTTGTCGGCATCGGGGACGATCAGTCCCTCGTCCTCGAGTGCGGACATCGCGGGGTAAATCGCACCGGGGCTCGGCTTCCAGAGTCCGTCGGTGCGTTCGGCCAGCTCCTGGATTATCTGGTAGCCGTTGCGGGGCTGCTCACCGAGCAGGTGCAGCACGGCCATCCGGACGTCTCCTCGGCCGGCGCGTCGACCGCGTCGTCCGAAGCCCTTGTGCCCGCCGGGGTGCGGACCGCCGAAGGGCGGGGCGGGCGGCATCGGGAAACCGCCGAAGCCGAAGCCCGGGGCGGGGACGCGGTCGTCCTGATCGGGGTTGAAGCCCTGGTCGGGGCCGTGGTGGTGCGGACGACCGTGTCCGCCGCCGCGTCGTTCGCCGCGGGGTCCGCGGCCGCGTCGTCCGCGAGGTTCGTGTGATTCGTGTTCGTCGTAGGTCATGATGACTCCTTGGTAGATCGCTCGATAGCTCAACGATATATCGAAAGAAGTCTTGGTGCCAAGCAGTGGGACCCTGACTCGACCCTGACCGTGCTCGGGGCCCGGACCCCGAGCCGGCCCGCCCCGTTCCCGTCCGCGGCCCCGTCCCCGCCCCCGCGATCCCGCCCCCCAATCCCGCGGATGCGCAGCTTTCTGCCCGGAATTCACGCCGCCAGTGAAGGATCCGTGACGGAACCTGCGCATCCGCGGGGTTGGGGCTCGAGGCGGACGACGGGCCTGCACGGACGAGGGGGCTGAGCGGACGAGGGGCCCGCAGCGGGGCCGACCTAGGTCAGGCCGCCCGAGCCGCCGAAGGGGACGGCGGGGCCCGGGATGCCGGCCTTGTCGAGGGCGACCTTGCTGCGCTCCCGGATCTCGCGCTGCACGCCCCACTGCTGGTTGGCCACGCACCTGGCCGTCACCCGGAAGGTCATCGAGGTGCCGCTGAGGGACTCCACGCCGAGCACGGTCGGGGTCTCCAGCAGGGTCTCCTTCCACTGGTCCTCCTCGGCGATGCCGGTGACCACGCCGGTGATGATCTCGATCACCCGGTCGGGATCGGCCTGGTAGCCCACCGGGATGTCGACCACGGCGTTCGACCAGCCCTGGCTCACATTCCCCACCCGGACGATCTCGCCGTTGCGGACGTACCAGACCTGGCCATTGGCGTCGCGCACCTTCGTGGCGCGCAGGCCGACCTCTTCCACGGTGCCACTGACCTCACCGAGGTCGACGATGTCACCGACGCCGTACTGGTCCTCGGCGATCAGGAACAGCCCCGACAGGAAGTCCTTGATCAGGGTCTGCGCGCCGAAACCGATGGCCACACCACCGATGCCGGCCGAGGTGAGCAGCGGCCCCATCGGGAAGCCCAGGGTGGACAGGATCATCATCGTCCCGATGAACACGATCAGGAACCCGGCCACCGAGCTGACCATCGAGCCCAGCGTCTTCGTCCGCTGGGCCTGGCGGGGGTGGTCGAGGCCCAGCAGGCGGCGGGTGCGGGTGTTCGACAGGCCCGGCAGGGGAAGGTGTCGTTGCTGGTTGACCAGTGCCATCCGGACCAGGCGGCGCGAGAGCACCCTGGCCAGCTGCCAGGTGATGGCCATGACCGCCATGATGACCCCGACTTCGATGAGGGTGTCGGGCCAGGTCCAGGAACTGATCATGCGCCCCATTCTGCCGCGCCCACCGACTGTGAGCGCCCAGCCCATCCCGAACGAGTGGGAGCGTGTGCCCCCTTCCCAAAGTGGCCGCCCGGGCCTAGATTGTGGTCAACGCCGTTACAGAACGATGTGCCAAAAGAGTCAGATCCTCTCTAGCGACGACTAAGAATCGGCTGTGAAGTCTTCAATTGCAACGCTGTCATCAATAGTGTCAGCAGCATCGGGGTCAGTCGGCCCCGGCACGGGTCGGCAGGCCGGCCACCTGGGTGCCATGAGCGCGGTGCCCCTCAACCACTGGAGCTGGAGACCATGAAGAGACCACCTACCAGAGCTGTCAGGGCTGCGGCCCTCACAGCAATCATGTCCCTGTTGGCGATGCTGGGACTTGTCCTCAACCCCGCCACCGCCCAGGCCGCCGCGCCGCAGCCGCCGCTGCCCGACCGATGTGGCGTCGACATCGCCCTCGTGCTGGACGCGTCGGGCTCCATCGGCAGCGGCGCCTTCACCACCGCCAAGAATTCCTCCAAGGACTTCGTGAGCGCCCTGGAGGGAACCCCGTCGTCGGTCGGTATCTACACGTTCTCGACCACGGCTGATCCCGGCAACGAGCTCGCCAAGACCTCGGTGGCCAACACTGCCGGGGCCAACACCGTACGCAACCACATCGATGGCCTCACCTACACCAACGGTCTGACGAACTGGGTGCAGGGCTTCAGCCAGGTACCGAAGAGCCAGTACGACATCATCGTCTTCGTCACCGACGGTTACCCGAACACTGGCGGCACCGGGGGTGACCACCTGAGCCCGGCCATTGCCCAGGCCGACGCCCACAAGGCTGCGGGCACGTTCATCATCGGGCTCGGGGTCGGCAGTGGGGTCAACCAGGTCAACCTGCAGGCCATCTCGGGCCCGGTGCAGAACACGGACTGGTACCTGATCGGCAACTACGAGGCCCTGACGGCGGCCCTGGAGACCATCGCCTACAAGGCCTGTGAAGGCACCGTCAGTGTCATCAAGGAAACCCAGGACCACAACGGCACCGTCATCAACCAGCACGCCAACTGGGCCTTCAACAACAGCAACGGCACCCCGGCCAGCGGGCAGACCGACGCCAACGGTGCGCTGAACTTCGAGGTGGACATCCCCGACGGCGCGAACACCGCTTCGACGACCATCACCGAGGCCCAGAAGCCGGGCTGGACGATGCAGCAACAATCGGGCAGCAACGCCGTCTGTACCAACAACAAGACCGGTGCGACGGTCACCACCGCGAACGTCACCAATGGCTTCACCGTCTCGGTCGGCCGCAATGACGTGGTCACCTGCAAGGTCGTCAACAAGCTGGACCCGCCGTCGCTGACGATCGCGCAAACAATCACGCCGACGTTCGTCCGGGACTACGACTGGACGCTGGACAAGTCGCTGGCGCCGGGTGAACAGGCCACCAAGACCGTGCCGGTGGGCAGCAGCGCCTCGTTCAACTATGTGGTGACCGCGACCCCCACCCACACCGATTCGGGCTGGCTGATCAACGGCACCGTGACGGTGACCAACCCCGGGGCTGCCGCGGTGGCGGGATCGGTGAGTCATGGTGCCCCGCCCGGGGTGAACTGTTCTGCGCCGCAGAACGTGAATGTGGCCGCCTTCGCGTCGGTGAACCTGAACTTCACCTGCACGGCGGCGAGCAACCCGGGATCGGGCAACATCGTCTCGCTGGTCACCTGGACGGGTGGCAGCAACTCCGACACCGACCCGTTCAACTTCGCAGGGGTGACCCCGAGCACCGTCGGTTCCCAGATCACCGTCAGTGACGACCTCGCCGGGCAGACCTGGACGGCCGATGCCGCCGATGGTGTGTTCACCAAGAACTACACCCTGCAGCACAAGTCGACCGCGCTGGCCTGCCAGCAGTTCACCAACACCGCGACCCTGAAGGAACTGCAGACCCAGGTGCCGGCGCTGACCGACACCCAGACGGTGACGGTCTGTGGCACCGCGACGGGCGTGGGCATCACCAATGCGGCCAACGGTTCCTTCGAGCGTGACTGGGACTGGTCGTTGACCAAGGACGTCGACCAGGACAGCGCCACCATCCCGGTGGGGTCCACGGCTGACTTCGAGTACACGATCACCGCGACCCCGACCTCGGTGGACTCGGACTTCGAGATCCACGGCACCGCCACGGTGACCAACTCGAACACCATCTCGCTGAGTGGCATCGATGTGGTGGTGACGGTGCCCGGTGGTACCTGCACGGTGCCCAGTGGCAGCAACCTGACCATCGCGGCGGGGGCCTCCCTGCTGGTCAGCTACACCTGCTCGCTGCCGGGTGCCACCGATGGTGACACCTTCACCACGACGGCAGTGGTCACCTGGGAGGGTGACACCGACCCGACCAACCCACCCAACGCGGCTGACTCCGACACCAGCGTGGACTTCACCACCGTGGCCCCGTACGAGACCGACCCCGAGGTGACGGTCGAGGACGACTTGGCCGGCACCACGTGGACGATCCAGGCGGCCGACGGTGTGTTCACCGTGACCTACACGCTGGCCCACGAGGCGACCGAACTGTCGTGCGTCCCGTACACCAACACCGCGACGATCACCGGCATCCAGCTGGTGCCGACCGGACTGGGTGCGGCGAGCGTGCCCGACCCAGTCTCGCGGACGGTGACGGTCTGTGGCACCGCCCTCGACGTCTCCATCACCAACACGGTGACCGGTGACTTCGACCGTGACCACGACTGGACGCTGACCAAGGACGTCAACACCACCAACCTGTTGGTGACGGTGGGCGAGGAAGGGGTGGCCAAGTACACGCTGACCGCCACCCCGTCGACCATCGACTCCGACTTCCGCCTGACCGGCACCACGGTGGTGACCAACGACAACGCGATCGACATCGACGGGGTCACGGTCACGGTCACCCTGCCCGAGGGCACCTGTGTGGTGGTCGACGGTGACGGCCTGACCATCCCGGCCGGTGGTTCGGTCACCCTGGACTACACCTGCACCCTGACCGGGGTCAGCGCTGGTGACACCGTCACCACCGTGGCCACGGTGGTGTGGGAGGGTGACCCCGACCCGGCCACGGTCGAGTCCGCGGACGAATCGGCTGATGTCGACTTCACCACGGTCACCCCGACCGAGACCGACGCCGAGGTCGTCCTGACCGATGACCTGGGCAACCTCACCCAGACCCTGAAGGCCACTGACGGCCAGACGGTGATCACCTACGACCTGGTCTGGACGCCCACCGCGCCCGGCTGTGTGGACTACCCGAACGTCGCATCGCTGACTGATGACGGGGTTGCGGTGACCGACACGGCCACGGTGAAGGTGTGTGCCATCAAGAAGCCGGTCAAGCTGCCCGACACCGGCAACCCGATCGGCCTGTCCAGCCTGGCAGGCGGTCTGGTGCTCGGTGGGCTGCTGATCCTCGGTAGCCGCCTGCGTCGCAACCAGGCCTGAGGAGGGAGCGACCAGCAGCTAGCTGAATCGCAGTAGCTGCCGCAACACCAAGAAGGCGGCCCGGTGATCACACCGGGCCGCCTTCCCCTGTGCTCAGCCCTTCGGCTTGCCCCGTCTGCCCTGCTTGTGCATTGCTGCCTCAGTTCAACGCGGGGCAAGGCGTCGAACTGAGGCAGGCGCTGAACCCAGCCCCCCGTTCCTGTCGGCGGACGAGGGGCTTAGGCGGGGGATCAGCCGGGCTTGGGGGCTCCGGGGCGGGCATAGCGAACCCAGGTGATGACCACGCACATCACGGCCCACACGACACCGATGATGTAGAAGGGCACCACGCCCATGGTGGTCAGGCCGATGCCGAACAGGAACGGCCCGAAGGCGGCGATTGCGGCGGTCCAGCCGATGACACCGCCGGCCTGGCGCTTCTCGAAGATCATCGGCATCTGCTTGAACGTCGACGCGTTCCCGATGCCCGAGAACAGGAAGATCAGCAGCATCCCCCAGAGGAACTGGTTGAAGCCCGACGACAGGGCCTCGGCCGAGGACGTGTCAGGGGTGAGTCCACCGATCGTCCACCAGATCGAGCCGATCAGGCCGACGCCCGAGATCAGCGTCCAGATGGCCCCACCCATGCGGTCGGTCAACGGTGAGAACAGCACCCGCGCACCCGCCCCGATCAGGGGGCCCAGGAAGACGTACTTGACCGGGTCGGGCAGGTCATAACCCGCCACCAGGATCTGCGCAGTGGGTCCGCTGCCCTCGACGATGTCGGGGTTGCCCGAGCCGTACAGGTTGCTCATCAGCAGGCCGAACTGGGCAGACAGGCCCGAGAAGGTGCCGAAGGTCATGATGTAGAGGATCGTCATCCACCAGGTGTCCTGGTTGCGGAAGATGTCGAACTGCTGCTTGATGTTGGCCTTGATCGGCACCGACTTGAGGTACTTCCAGGCCAGCCAGGCGCAGATCAGGATGAACGGCAGCCACACGTACGACGCCGCCTGGTACCAGACCTCCTGGTCGGGCTGGCCGGGGAACGACATCTGCTGGCTGATGCCCATCCACCAGAACATGCCCCAGCCGATGATCCACGGGGTCAGCAGCTGCACCAGCGACACACCGAAGTTGCCGATGCCGGCCTGCAGGCCCAGGGCGGTGCCCGACATGCGCTTGGGGAAGAAGTACGACGTCGAGGGCATGAAGCCCGAGAACGCGCCGCCGCCGATACCGGCCAGGAAGGCCAGCACCAGCAGTTCCCAGTAGGGGGCCGTACCCGGCAGCATCGTCCGCACACCCCAGCCGAGCACCGGGAAGAACAGCAGCAGGGTGGTCAGGGCGACCATCCTGCGGGTGCCCATGATGGGCGGCAGCACCATCCAGACCAGTCGCAGCAGACCTGCTGCCAGGCCGGGGGTGGCCGCGAGCCAGTACAGCTGGCCCTTGGTGAAGTCGTAGCCGATGGCATTGAGCTTGGGGATGATCGCGCTGGGCAGGAACCAGGTGACGAAGCACATGGTCAGGCTGAACGTGGTGATCCACAGCGTCCGCCAGGCCAGCTTGCTGTCCCACGTCTCTTCGTTCTCGGGGTCCCAGGACTCCAGCCATTCGCTGCTGCGGCCGGCGGCCGGGTTGGTTGATGTACTCATCGTCATGCCTTTTCAGTCGTGGCGAGGACGGGCTCCTCGGCAACGCGGATGTCGATTTCGTCCTCCAACTGCGGGGACTGGTCGTGCAGCATGCGGTGGATCGTCCAGTGCATCCACAGCAGCGACACGAGGGTGAAGCCGAACAGGACGACGAAGGCACTTGACCACATGCCGGTCAGCTCCTGCCCGTAGCTGAACATCAGGGGCAGGAAGAATCCGCCCAGGCCGCCCAGCATTCCGACCAATCCACCCACCGAGCCGACATTGTCGGGGAAGTAGGTGGGGATGTGCTTGTAGACCGCGGCCTTGCCGATGCCCATCGCGCAGCCCATGAAGAAGACCAGCACCACGAACAGCCAGACATTCATGGTCCAGGGCAGGAAGGTCCGTTCGCTGCCGTCGGGCATGGCCACCACCAGGTGCCCGTTGGGCATCATCAGGATTCCAGAGGTCACCAGCAGCACGGCGAAGGTGGCATACATCGCGCGGCGGGCACCCCACTTGTCGCTGACCCAGCCACCGAGCGGACGAAGCAGTGAGGCGGGGAAGATGAAGGTGGCCGTCAGCAGTGCCGCGGTCTGCAGGCTCACCCCGAAGACACTCACGTAGTAGTTCGGCAGGTAGGCCGAGAACGCCACGTAGGCGCCGAAGACGACGACGTAGTAGAGGCTGAACCGCCACACCCGCACGTCCTTGAGGGGCTGGAGCATCTCACGGACGGGCTTGGCCTCGCCGGGCACCCGGTCCTGCCGGGGGGTGCCGAAGAAGATGCACGCCGCCAGGACCAGCAGCAGCGCCGAGTAGATCACCGGGATCAGTCGCCAGCCGCCCTGGATGCCGAGGAAGAAAGTGGTGCCGGCGGTGGCGGTGATGATGACCGGGCCGATGAACTTGGTCACCGAAGCGCCCACATTGCCGGCCCCGAACAGGCCCAGGGCGAAGCCCTTGCGGCGGTGGCTGAACCAGGCTGAGTTCCAGGACACGCCCACCGAGAAGCTGTTGCCGACGAAGCCGACCAGGAAGGCCAGCACCAGCAGCATCGAGTAGGTCTGGGCGAACGAGACCGCCAGCGAGGCCACCGCACCGAACAGCAGCAGCCCCAGCATGACCTTGCGGCCACCGATCCGGTCGGCGAGCATGCCGGCCGGCAGCCGCCACATCGACCCGTTCAGCACGGCCAGCGAACTGATCCAGGTCAGCTGCGAGTTGGTGAGGCCGAACTCCTCCTTGATGGGCACACCGAGGATGCCAAACATCAGCCACACCGCGAACATCACGGTGAAGGCGATCGTCGACCATGCCAGCACCCGGCCGGAGCCGGGCAGTTCTGCAGGCGCAGCGTCGGGGCCGTTCGTCGCCACGTCAGTCGGCGCGGACGATGGGGACGAGGGGGATGTTGGAGCGGTCATTGAGGGTCCTTGAATCGTCAACGGGCGGTTTCCGCCAAATCGGCATGACTGCGGCCACTTTGGCACAGCCCGAGGGTTCCGACCGGCGGGGGGTGCTAAATCCGCGATGCCCTCGTGACCACGGAATTTGAAGGATTCGACGGATTGCAGGGCGATCCTGTGATGTGATTGCATCATCGCACAGACGTTCCGCTAAATACTGTTGAACGTCGTCAAATCATCCGCACCCCGACGGAGTGGAGCAGGGCATGAGCGCAGGCAACCCAGGCGGCCAGTCCGCCCCGCATGCGCTCGGTGTGCTGTCCTCGCCGGTGCGTCGAGACATCCTCGACGTGCTGGCGAACCTGCCGCGGGTTCCCACCGGTTCGGAGTCCTTCACCCGCACCCGCGGGCTGACCGCCGCCGAGCTGGGGCAGCGGCTCGACCTGCACGTCACCACCGTCCGCTTCCACGTCGACCAGCTGGTCGAGGTCGGCCTGGTCTCGTGCCACGACGAACGCGGCCAGGTCGGACGACCCAAGCGCCGCTACACCGCCAGTCCCGGCCTGTTGCCCGACGTGCAGCGCACCGAGTCCTACCAGCGGCTGGAGGAGATGCTCTCCAGCGCCCTGCAGACCGAGGGTGACCTGGCCACCGCCGAGGAGGCCGGCCGCTTCTGGCTGGCCACCCACGCCACCGACATCATCAACGCCCCCGCCCAGGAGCCCGCCCACAACCGCGCCGAGTGGTTCTCCAAGATCGGCCAACTGGTCGACGTGCTCGACGAGTGGGGGTACGCCCCCGAACTGGCCACCCTGAACGCCGGCCACACCGCCGAACTGCAGCTGCACAACTGCCCCCTGCGTGACCTGGTCGACACCCAGCCCGATGTCGCCTGCGGGGTCCACCGCGGCATCATCCAGGGCACCCTCGAGGCGATCGGTGAGGGTGACGCCGAACTCAGGCTGACCCCGATGGCGGCCCCCGACGTCTGCCTCGCCCGGATCACCACCCGTCACGACCTCACCCAGCACCGAGCCACCCCCGAGAAGCCGGCTTCCCCCGAGAAAGGCCAGTCATCATGACCGACATCCAGTCACGCCGCCCGGAGGGCCTGGACGACCCGCTGACCGAGGCACTGGTCTCGACCCGGCGCTTCTTCACCCGCGCCGAGGTCTCCGAGGACAAGCGCGCCATCTTCAACGAGGGCGGGCGCTCCGACGCCTTCTACCGTGACCGCTGGGCCTACGACAAGGTCGTCCGCTCGACCCACGGCGTGAACTGCACCGGGTCGTGCTCCTGGAAGGTCTATGTCAAGGACGGCATCATCACCTGGGAGGCGCAGCAGACCGACTACCCCTCCACCGGGCCCGACAAGCCCGAGTACGAGCCGCGGGGCTGCCCCCGCGGTGCCGCCTTCTCGTGGTACACCTACTCGCCCACCCGGGTGCGCTACCCCTACATCCGCGGGGTGCTGCTCGAGCTGTACCGCGCCGCCAAGGCCGAACACGGCGACCCGGTGCTGGCCTGGGCCTCCATCGTCCAGGACGAGGCCAAGGCCAAGCGGTACAAGAGTGCCCGCGGCAAGGGCGGCCTGGTGCGCTCCAGCTGGGACGAGGCGATCGAGATGGTGGCCGCCGCCCACACCTACACGATCAAGCGCTGGGGCCCCGACCGGATCGCCGGCTTCTCCCCGATCCCGGCGATGAGCATGGTCTCGCACGCCTCCGGCGCCCGCTACACCAGCCTGATCGGCGGCTCGATGCTGAGCTTCTACGACTGGTACGCCGACCTGCCGATGGCCAGCCCCCAGATCTGGGGTGACCAGACCGACGTGCCCGAGTCGGGTGACTGGTGGGACGCCGGCTACCTGCTGATGTGGGGCTCCAACGTGCCGCTGACCCGCACCCCGGACGCCCACTGGATGACCGAGGCCCGCTACCGCGGCCAGAAGGTCGTGGTGATGAGCCCCGACTACGCCGAGAACGTGAAGTTCGCCGACGAATGGCTGCCGGTGGCCCCGGGCACCGACGCCGCCCTGGGCATGGCCATGGGCCACGTCGTGCTCAAGGAGTTCTTCGTCGACCGCACCGTCGACTTCTTCGACGGCTACTGCAAGCAGTACACCGACCTGCCCTTCCTGGTCACCCTCGACCCGCAGGACGACGGGTCCTACAAGCCGGGCAAGTTCCTGGTCGCCGGCGACTTCCAGGGCCCGGAGCAGGCCGGCGAGAACGCGATGTGGAAGCCGGCGCTGTGGGACGGCGCGACCGACGGCCCGGCCGTGCCCGGCGGCACCCTGGGTGACCGCTTCGGTGAACAGGGCGTCGGCAGGTGGAACCTCGACCTCGGTGACCTGCAGCCCAGCCTCACGCTGGCCGAGCGCACCACCGAGACCGCCGAACTGGTGCTGCCCGCCTTCGACGACTCGATCAGCGATGTGCAGGAACTGCGCCGCGGGGTGCCCGTGCGCCGGGTCGGTGACCGCGTGGTCACCACCGTCTTCGACCTGCTGCTGGCCCAGTACGGGGTCGCCCGGCCGGGGCTGCCCGGGGTGTGGCCGGCCGACTACGACGACTCGACGGTGCCCTACACCCCCGCCTGGCAGGAGCCGATCACCGGTGTGAAGGCCGAGGTCGTCGCCCGCATCGCCCGCGAGTTCGCGCAGAACTCCGAAGACACCAAGGGCCGCTCGATGATCCTGATGGGGGGCGGCACCAACCACTGGTACCACTCCGACGTGATCTACCGCACCATGATCATGTTGACCACCATCACCGGCTGCCAGGGCCGCAACGGCGGCGGCTGGGCGCACTACGTCGGGCAGGAGAAAGCTCGTCCGATCACCGGGTGGGCGAACATGGCCTTCGCGCTGGACTGGAGCCGCCCCCCGCGGCAGATGATCCAGACCGGCTACTGGTACATCAACACCGACCAGTGGCGCCACGACACCTTCTCGGCCGAGTCGCTGTCGGCCAAGGCCGTCGGCAACGACCTGTTCAAGGGCTGCGTCACCGCCGACCTGTTCGCGCAGTCGGCCCGCTCGGGGTGGATGCCCTCCTACCCGACCTTCGACCGCAGTTCCCTGCAGCTGGGCGACGACGTCGCCGCCTCCGGCAAGAGCGTCGGCGACTACGTCAGCGAACAGCTCAAGAGCGGCGAGCTGAATTTCGCCGTCGACGACCCCGATGCCGAGGACAACTTCCCCCGCGCGCTGACCCTGTGGCGGGCCAACCTGTTCGGCAACTCCGCCAAGGGTGATGAGTACTTCCTCAAGCACCTGCTGGGCACCGACAGCGCGGTGACCGCCGCCGAGGCACCGGAACACCTCCGTCCGACCTCGATCAAGTGGCGCGAGAAGGCCCCCGAGGGCAAGCTCGACATGGTCCTGACCCTCGACTTCCGGATGACCAGTTCGACGCTGATGTCCGACGTGATCCTGCCGGCGGCCACCTGGTACGAGAAGCACGACATCAACACCACCGACATGCACCCGTTCGTGCACCCCTTCACCCCGGCGATCAACCCGCCCTGGCAGGCCAAGACCGACTGGGACATCTTCGGCCTGCTCGCCGACAAGCTGTCCGAACTGGCGGTGACCCACCTGGGCACCCGCACCGACGTGGTGGCCACGCCGTTGATGCACGACAGCCCTGACGCGATGGCCAACGCCCACGGCATCGCCGCCGACTGGAAGAAGGGTGAGGTCGACCCGGTCCCCGGGGTGACCATGCCCAAGCTGGCACTGGTCGAACGTGACTACACCAGGATCGGCGAGAAGTACTCCTCGGTGGGCCCGCTGCTCGACAAGCTCGGCACCACCACCAAGGCGGTCACCGTCGACGTGAACGGTGCGGTCGAGTACCTGAAGGGCCGCAACGGGGTCCACGGCGGTGACGGGGTCAACGCCGGGCGCCCGAAGCTGGTCACCGGCATCAATGTCGCCGAGGCGATCATGGCGCTGTCGGGCACCACCAACGGCCACCTGGCGACCCAGGGCTTCAAGACCCTCGAGAAGCGCACCGGCCACCAGATGCACGACCTGGCCGCCGAGCACGAGGGCAAGATCATCACCTTCGACGAGATCGTCGGCCAGCCGACCCCGGTGATCACCTCACCGGAATGGTCCGGCTCCGAGTCCGGGGGCCGGCGCTACAGCCCCTTCACGATCAACGTCGAACGCAAGAAGCCCTGGCACACGCTGACCGGGCGCCAGCACTTCTACGTCGACCACGACTGGATGCAGGCGCTGGGTGAGACGCTGCCGACCTACCGCGGCCCACTGAACATGAGCCGCATGTTCGACGAGACCCCGATCGGGCAGACCAACGAACTCGGCGTCAGCGTGCGCTACCTGACCCCGCACTTCAAGTGGGCGATCCACTCGCAGTACCAGGACAACTGGTTCATGCAGCAGCTCTCGCGTGGCGGCCAGCAGGTGTGGATGAGCGTGCAGGACGCCGAGAAGGTCGGCATCGGCGACAACGACTGGGTCGAACTGGTCAACCGCAACGGCGTGGTCAACGCCCGCGCGATCGTCTCGCACCGCATGCCCGAGGGCACGGTGTTCATGTACCACTCCCAGGACCGGCTGATCGACGTGCCGCTGACCGAGGCCAATGGTCGCCGCGGCGGCATCCACAACTCGATGACCCGCATCCTGATCAAGCCCAGCCACATCATCGGCGGCTACGCCCAGCTGGCCTACGCGTTCAACTACACCGGGCCCACCGGCAACAACCGCGACGAGGTCACCATGATTCGGCGCCGTTCGCAGAACGTCACCTACTGAGACACCGACCGGGAAGAGAGACACTGACATGCGCATCATGGCCCAGATGGCGATGGTCATGAACCTCGACAAGTGCATCGGCTGCCACACCTGTTCGGTGACCTGCAAGCAGGCCTGGACGAACCGCACCGGCACCGAGTACGTCTGGTTCAACAACGTCGAGACCCGACCCGGGCTCGGCTACCCCCGCCGCTACGAAGACCAGGACGAGTGGAAGGGCGGCTGGGAACTCAAGAAGAACGGCCGCCTCAAGCTCAAGGGCGGCGGCCGGTTCAACAAGCTGCTGAACATCTTCTCCAACCCGAAGATGCCCGACATCGACGACTACTACGAACCGTGGACCTACGACTACGAGAACCTGCTCAACGCCCCGGCGCAGCCGAACTTCCCGGTCGCTCGTCCGCATTCGATGCTGACCGGCAAGCCCATGAAGCCCGAATGGGGTGCCAACTGGGACGACGACCTCGGCGGCACCTACGCCACCGGTCACGACGACCCGATGCTCAAGGGCATCGAGGACAAGGTGAAGTTCGAGTTCGAGCAGACCTACATGTTCTACCTGCCCCGCATCTGTGAGCACTGCCTCAACCCCAGCTGCGTGGCGTCCTGCCCCTCGGGGGCGATCTACAAGCGCTCCGAGGACGGCATCGTTCTGGTCGACCAGGACCGCTGCCGCGGCTGGCGCATGTGCGTCTCGGGCTGCCCGTACAAGAAGATCTACTTCAACCACTCCACCGGCAAGGCAGAGAAGTGCACGTTCTGCTACCCCCGCATCGAGGTGGGCATCCCCACGGTGTGCGCAGAGACCTGCGTGGGGCGGCTGCGCTATATCGGGCTGATGCTCTACGACGCCGACCGGGTGCTGGCGGCGGCCTCGACCCGCGATGACGCCAAGCTCTACGAGGCCCAGCGCGACGTCTTCGTCGACCCCCGGGACCCGGCGATCGCCGCCGAGGCCGAACGCCAGGGCATTCCGCTGGACTGGATCGAGGCCGCGAAGAAGTCGCCGGTGCTGAAGCTGATCCAGGACTACCAGGTCGCGCTGCCGCTGCACCCCGAGTACCGGACGATGCCGATGGTCTGGTACATCCCGCCGCTGTCACCGGTCGTCGACGCGCTGCGCAACACCGGTCACGACGCCGAGGACGCCGGCAACCTGTTCGGTGCCATCGATGCGCTGCGCATTCCCCAGGAGTACCTGGCGAACCTGTTCACCGCCGGTGACGTGAAGCCGGTGCGGGCGGTGCTCGACAAGCTGGCGGCGATGCGCAGCTACATGCGCGACATCAACCTCGACCGGGAACCCCAGGAACAGATCGCCAACGCCGTCGACATGACCGGCGCCGAGATGCGCGACATGTTCCGGCTGCTGGCCATCGCCAAGTACGAGGACCGCTACGTCATTCCCAGCGCCCACAAGGAGCAGGCCCACTCGCTCGAGGAACTGGCCACCGACTGCCCGGTCGGTGAGGGCAAGTCCGGTCGCTCGGGCCTGTTCGGCGGCGGCTCGGGTGGTGGCCCGGTGCCGGTGGCCATCCAGACCCTGCGCGAGACCAAGGCCCGCATGCAGGCCGACGAGATGTCGCAGGTGCCCGGCTCGGTCTCCTACCTGGAATGGGACGGGCGCGGGATGCCCGGCAAGGACAGCCCCGAGCAGGTCGCCCACCGCCAGGGCATCCCCGGCGCGGTGCCCTCCAGCGAGAGCCACCCCTTCATGGCCGGCGCCCCACGGCTGGACGGTGACCCCGGCACCGCCGGAGCCAACGGTGCCCGCCGCGGCCTGGACGAGGGTGGTCCGCGATGAAGGAATGGTTGCCCACCCTGCGCCGCCGCCAGGCGGTCGCACCCCGGCGCAAGCACCCCGACCCCGAGCTGGGCGAGGCCGACCTGCGCACGGCCTGGCAGGTCATCTCCCTGCTGCTCGACTACCCCACCAGTGAGGGCATCACGCGCATCCCGCTGCTGCGCCGGGCTGCCTCCGGGCTGCCCGGGCCGGTGCGGGAACCGCTGGGCCGGCTGATGGACCACCTCGAGGCCGGTGAGTTGAAGGCCCTGCAGAGTGACTACGTCGACACCTTCGACACCACCCGGCGCTGCGCCCTGCACCTGACGTACTACTCCTACGGCGACACCCGCAAGCGCGGGATCGCGCTCGTCCAGTTCAAGCAGGCGTTCCGGCGCGGTGGCCTCGAGGTCACCGAGGACGAACTGCCCGACCACCTCGGTGTCGTCCTCGAGTTCGGGTCGCTGGGCAATGCCCCGCAGACCTGCTGGAAGCTGCTGAACGACCACCGGGCCGGCCTGGAACTGCTCTACCGCGGGCTGGTCTCGCGACCCTCACCGTGGGTCGATGCCGTCGAATCACTGCTGGCGACCATGCCGCCTCTGGCCGGTGAGCAGGAACAGGCCGTGCACCAGTTGATGATCCAGGGCCCGCCGGACGAGGAAGTCGGGCTCGACGCCTATTCCCTCGACCCGCGGCTCAACCCCCACCCCGACCTCGACGCCGAGGGAGTGCTGTCATGAATACCCTGCTGTTCGCCATCTTCCCCTACATCGCCATGGCCGTCTTCGTGGTCGGCCTGGTCTGGCGCTACCGCTACGACAAGTTCGGCTGGACGACCCGCAGCTCGCAGCTGTACGAGTCGAAGCTGCTGCGCATCGGCAGCCCGCTGTTCCACTTCGGCATCCTGTTCGCAGTCGTCGGGCACGCGATGGGCCTGCTCATTCCCAAGTCGTGGACCGACTGGATGGGCATCGACCAGCACACCTACCACCTGGTCGCGGTTGTCGGTGGGCTGGTGGCCGGCGTGATGATCGTCGTGGGCTTCGCGATCCTGGTGTTCCGCCGCCGCACCACCAAGGCGGTGTTCAACGCCACCACCTGGAACGACAAGATCATGTACCTGCTGTTGGGCATCGTGATCGTCACCGGCATGTGGAACACCATCGGCACCACCCTCGACGACACTTACAACTACCGCGAGGGCGTCTCGCCGTGGTTCCGCAGCATCTTCACCTTCAACCCGCAGCCTGAGCTGATGGCCGACGCCCCGCTGCAGTTCAAGCTGCACGGCATCTCGGCCTTCCTGCTGGTGCTGATCTGGCCGTTCACCCGGTTGGTGCACGTGTTCAGCGCCCCCATCGGCTACCTCACCCGGCCCTACATCGTCTACCGCTCGGCCGGCCACCGCGGCGGCGCCCTCGGATCGACGCCGGAGCACCTGTGGGACAAGCCGGGCTGGGACGGGCAGCGCCCGGGCACCCGCAAGGGCGAGAAGACCGGGTCCTGACCTTGGCCGCGCCGTCTGCCTCAGTTCCACGCCCTGCCCTGCTTCGAACTGGGGCAGCGCCTCCCAACTGAGGCAGGTGCCGGGCATCGGTAGGCTGGCCGGGACGACCCCGTCAGCGACGACACAGGAGAACCCACGGTGAAGACACATCCCGAGGCGCTGGTCGCCGAGGCGCGCGCGCTGAGCCCCGACGAACTCCACCGGCACAGTCGGACGATCGCGATCCCCGCGTTCGGTGAGCAGGCCCAGGCCCGGCTGCGGGCCGCTTCGGTGGCGGTGGTCGGCGCCGGTGGGCTCGGATCCCCGGTGCTGACCTACCTGGTCGGTGCCGGCATCGGGCGGCTCACCATCATCGACAACGACGTGGTCGAGGTGCACAACCTGCAGCGCCAGGTCGTGCACGGCACCGGCACCGTCGGTGTGCCGAAGGTGACCAGCGCCGCCAACCGGCTGCGTGACCTCAACCCCGAGGTCGAGATCGTCGAACGCGACCTGCGGCTCGACCCCACCAATGCGCTGGCCGAACTCGGCGGGCACGACCTGCTGGTCGACGCCACCGACAACCTGCCCGTGCGCTTCGCCATGGCCGACGCCGCCGAACAGCTCGACCTGCCGGTGGTCTACGGCTCGGTCAGCAGCACCCGCGCGCAGGTCACCGTCTTCCGGAAGTCGTGGGGCATCGGCCTGCGTGACCTGCTCGACGAGGACCAGCAGCCCGGCGTCACCAAGCTGGACGATGTCGGCGTCTTCGCGCCGTTGACCGGCATCGCCGGTTCCTGGATGGCCGTGGAGGCCGTCAAGCTGATCTGTGGCATCGGTGACCCACTGATCGGGCGGGTGCTCTACCTCGATGCGCTCACCGCCGACCCCCAGGTCGTGCCCCTGGTGGCCCACCATGGCTGAGCGGGTGCGCCTCGAGGTCGAGGAGTACCTGGCCGAGGTGCTGGCCCTGGTCAACCCGCTGGACGAGCCCGAGTCGGTGCCCATTGCCGCGGCGGCGGGGCGCACGCTCGTCGAGCCGGTCACCGCCCGGGTCAACGTGCCCGGCTTCGACAACTCGGCCATGGATGGTTTCGCGGTGCAGTTCGACGGCATCAGGGTCGGCGACACCTTGCGGGAGGTCGGTGACGTGCCCGCCGGGTCGGGGCTCGACCCCGACCTGGGGCCGGGGGAGTGCGTGCGGATCATGACTGGCGCCCCCGTACCGAGCCGGGCCGACACGATCATCCAGCGTGAGTTCGTCACCGAACTGCCCGACGCCTTCGCCCCCGGCCAACCCGGGGTGCTGGTCAACCAGCTGCCGGCGCGCCGGGGCCTGCATGTGCGCCACGCCGGGGAGGACTTCCAGGTCGGCCAGGTGTTGATCGAACCCGGCGCGCTGCTCGGGCCCCACCACGTCTCGCTGACCGCCTCGAGTGGTGCCGGCGAGGTGCAGGTCGTGCGTCGTCCGCGGGTGGTCGTGGTCGCCACCGGCGACGAACTGGTGCCCCCCGGCGGTGACCTGCGGCCGGGGCAGATCCATGAGTCGAACCTGACCCAGCTGGCGGCCTCGCTGCAGGCTGACGGGGCCGAGGTCGTCCAGCGGCTGTGGCTGCCCGACGACCCGGCGGCGTTCAGTGCCGGGCTCGATGGTGCGGCGGGTGATGCCGACCTGATCGTGATGAGCGGTGGGGTCAGCGCCGGCGACCACGACGTCGTGCGGATCGCCCTGGGTGAGCGCGCCGAGGGCACCTTCCGGCATGTGCAGATGCAGCCGGGCAAACCGCAGGGCTGGGCGCGCTGGAACGGCACCCCGGTGCTGGGGTTGCCCGGCAACCCGCTCAGCACCGCCATCAGCTACCACCTGTTCGTCCGGCCGATCATCGAGAAGTTCCTGGGCCGGCCCGAGCGGCCGTGGTCGGCGGCGGTCGCCGCCGAGGGCTGGGACGCCCCACCCGAACGACGCCAGTTCATCCCGGTGAGCGTCGAGCACGACCAGACCGGTCGGCGGTTGGTGCGCCCGGCCCACCGCCGCGGTTCGGCGTCCCACATGGTCAGTGCGCTGACCTGGGCCGACGGAATCGTTGACGTGCCCACCGAGGTCGATCGGGTCGAGGCCGGCGACATCGTCCGGGTCAGGGGGCTGTGATGGCTGAGCACCCGTTCACGCACCTCGACGCCGCCGGGTCGGCGCGGATGGTCGATGTCACCGCCAAGCAGCCGACCGTGCGCGCCGCGACCGCCGCTGGCACCGTGCTGTGCAGCCCCGAAGTGGTCGACCTGCTGCGCTCGGGCCGGGTGCCCAAGGGCGACGTGCTCGCCGTGGCGCGGGTGGCCGGCATCCAGGCCGCGAAGAAGACCGCCGAGCTGTTGCCATTGGCGCATGTCATCGGGGTGCACGGGGCGGTGGTCGACCTGGAAGTTGTTGATCATGGTGTCGAGATCACCGCAACCGTGCGCACCGCTGATCGCACCGGTGTCGAGATGGAGGCGCTGACCAGTGTCACGGTCGCCGCGCTGGCGGTCATCGACATGGTCAAGGGCACCGATCGGTATGCCTCGATCAGCAATGTGCGCCTGCTGTCGAAAGAGGGCGGACGATCGGGGGTCTGGCGCCGTGACCAGTGAGTTCGCGGTCGTGAGCCGGCAGGCGGGCTTCGACGCTGTCGTCCTGGCCGGGGGGAAGGGTTCCCGGTTGGGTGGGGTCGACAAGGCTGCGCTCAAGGTCGGTGGCGTGCGACTGCTCGACCGGGTGCTCGAGGCCGCCGCCGGGGCCCGGACGACCGTGGTGGTCGGCCCGGTCGACGCCCCCGCAGGAGTGCTGGTCACCCGGGAGGACCCGCCCGGCACCGGGCCTGCGGCTGGTATCGCCGCCGGGCTGGCGGTGGTCGGTGAACACGCCGAATGGACGTTGCTGCTGGCCTGTGACCTGCCGGGGGCGCCGTTGGCTGTGCACCAGCTGCTGGCCCTGGTGGTCGAGGGTTCGGCCGAGGCCGATGCCTACTGCCTGGCCCGGGAGTCGGGCCAGCCGGAGTGGTTGTTCGGCATCTACCGCACCTCGGCGCTGCTGGCTGCGGTCGAGGCCTATGGCGACCCGAGGGACCGGTCGGTGCGCGGCATGGTGGGCCCGCTGAACCCGGTGGTGGTCGAACCCGAGTTGCCCAATGCGGCCCATGACCTGGACACCTGGAGTGACCATGCCCGGTGGAATGCCGCGATCCGGCTGCGCACCGGCACCCCGCCGGAGGACCGTACCCCGTGGCGCCCGTTCATCGAGCGGGTCTGCGCCGCGGTGGGGGTCGACCCCGACCTGGTCGACGAGGACGCCGTGCTCGACCTGACCCGCGAGGTCGCCCACGCAGGCGCCCGCGCGATGGCGCCGGTGAGCGCCTACATCCTGGGGGTGGCCGTGGGGGCCGGCGGTGACCCGGACTACCTGGCGCGGGTGGTCGAGGATGCCGCCACCGCCGCGCCGATGCCGCCGGGTGGCGGTGCCATCGGGGACGGCGCCGAGAATGAACCCGAAACCGATCCTGACAAGGAGTCATGAATGATTGCCGTGCGTTACTTCGCTGCCGCCGCCGATGCTGCGGGCACCACCGCCGAGAGCCTGGAGCCAGGCACCCTGGCCGAGGTGTTGGCCGCCATGGCCGAGCGCCACGGTGAGCGTCTGGCCGAGGTGGTCACCCGCTGCTCGTTGCTGCTCGACGGGGCCAAGGTCAGCGACCCCGAGACGCCGGTGGCGGCCAATGCCAAGCTGGATGTGCTGCCGCCCTTCGCCGGGGGGTAGGGCCTTTCGCCCTGGTCAGGCGCCGCGTCCTCGGGGCTGCACCCGGCAGCCCTCGGCGTCGGCCATGGGCAGCAGTTCGACGCCCTCGCGGGCACCAAGATTGTGCAGCACGGCGTCGATCATGCCCTGGTGCATCTCGCAGATGACATTCGGGTGGGATTCGGCCAGGTCAATCAGCGGGCAGGTGCCCAACGTCAGCGTCTCGCCCTGCTCGGTCGCGACGCGGGTGGGTGAGAAGCCCAGCATGTCGAGCACCTCGACGAGGCCGTCGAGGGGCTGGTGGTCGGTGGGGTGGGTGAACTCGGGCAATTGCTCTGCCTGCTGGTCACCCCAGATGCGTCCGATTGCGCGGGCCTTTTCCGGGGCCCGGTGTTGGTCGTCCTGCACCAGGAAGGTCGCGAAAGCGCCCACCAGGTCTCGATACTCGTTGACCTGGTCATGGTCGGCCAGCGCCGCCCACCCCCGTGAGGTGGCCCGGAACCCCTGCGGTCGCCGACCCGGTCGTCCGGTGGGGAAGGTGGAGATCTCGACCATGTCGTCGTCGGCGAGTGCGGTCAGCTGCTGGCGTGAGGTGTTCGGGTGGCCACCCAGGTGTTCGGCCACCTGCTCCAGGCTGACCCACCCCGGGGGTGCGCCGGAGTCGCCATCGTGTGCGCCGGAGTTCCGGGCGCCCAGGTCGGCCACGGCGCGCAGCACGCGCTCCCGGGCCGCTGACATCCGTCGCCCAACCCGGCGCCGTGGCGCGCTCTCGGTCTGCATGGCCATGACCCCTACCCCCCGGAGTTACTACATGTGGTCTTAATTAATATACGCCCATGAGCAATGACTCCCTGACCAGCCCCCTGTCCATTACCGAGAAGCACTCCTGCGGGTGCGGCGACCACGACCACCAGCTGCCCGAACTCGATGCGCGGACGATCCCGCACGCGATTCGCCACGGCGCCATCCTGGGCGCCCTGGGCCAGCTCGGCCCGGGTGCCGCGATGATCCTGGCCGCCCCGCACGACCCGCTGCCGCTGCTGCGCCAGATCGACCAGCAGTTCAATGGCACCGTCGAGGTCAGCTATGTGGAGGAGGGCCCCGAGGTGTGGCGCCTGAAGCTGGTGCGCGGCTGATGTGCAGCTACTGCGGCTGTGACGCCATCGAGGTGATCGGGCGGTTCATGAACGAACACGTCGAGATCATCAACGCCACCGGCCAGCTGCGCCGCGCAGTCGAGGCCGGTGAGCCGGACGAGTCGGTGCGCGCGCACGCCGCCACGGTGGCGGGCCTGCTGGGCCCGCACACCGGCGCTGAGGAGGTGGGCCTGTTCAGCGTGATGAAGCAGCAGGACGAGTTCGTCGACTACATCACCCAGCTGTGCGGCGAACACGTCACCCTGGACGGTCTGCTCGCGCAGGTCGCCGAGGGACGACGCGACCTGGTCGGGGTCTTCGAGGATGCCCTGCGCGAACACATCGACCGGGAGGACAACTCCTTGTTCCCGGCCGCCGCGGTGTCACTGGTGGGCCCGGATTGGGACCAGGTCGACGCCCTCACCCACGACCATGATCACCGCATGGGCATCGCTCACGATCATGGTCCCGGATTGACGTCTCACTGAGTCACACGAGCAGGTCCGCTCAGCCGCCGATGGCGCTCATCGGACGATCCGGCTGCAGGAAGCCGGGTTCGTTGATGCCGTGCCCGGGCAGTTTGCCGGCCAGGCAGGTGTGGAAGACCTGCGCCAACTCCTCGTCCGATGCCCCCTCGCGCAGGGGGCCACGCAGGTCACTCTCGCCGCGGGCGAACAGGCACGACCGCAGCTGGCCGTCGGCGGTCAGCCGCAGCCGGTCGCAGGCCCCGCAGAACGGGGCGGTGACCGAGGCGATGATGCCCACCACGCCCGGCCCGCCGTCGACCAGGAACCGTTCCGCGGGGGCGGCGCCACGGTCCTGGATCGGGGTCAGTTCGTGGTCCCTCGACAGCAGTTCGATCATCTCGGCCTGGGTGACCATGGTGCGTCGGTCCCAGATCTTGCCGGCATCCAGCGGCATCTGCTCGATGAAGCGCAGCTCCAGGCCGCGGGCCAGGCACCAGTCCAGCAGTGCGCCGACCTCGTCCAGGTTCACCTCGCGCATCGGCACCGCATTGATCTTGATCGGACGAAGGTTTGCCGCGATGGCGGCATCGATCCCGGCGATCACGTCGGCGAGCCGGTTGCGGCGGGTGAGCCTGTGGAAGCGCTCGGCGTCCAGGGTGTCCAGCGAGATGTTGACCCGGGTCAGCCCGGCGTCCTTGAGCGCCGGTGCGATCTTCGACAGGCCGATGCCGTTGGTGGTGATCGACACCTCGGGATGGCTGCCGTCGGGCCGGCGCAGGGCCGCGATCCGGGCGACGATCTCGACCACGTCGGGGCGCAGCAGCGGCTCCCCACCGGTGAGGCGCACCTCGGTGATGCCCTCGTTCAGCCCGATGCGCACGATCCGCATCAGTTCCTCGGGGCTCAGCAGTGACTGCCGCGGCAGCCACGGCACGCCCTCGGCGGGCATGCAGTAGGTGCAGCGCAGGTTGCAGTGGTCGGTCAGCGAGATCCGCAGGTCACGGTGGATGCGACCGTAGTTGTCCTCCAGCGCCACTACGCCCCACCCCCGTCCGGGCTCAGGTCGGCCGCGGTGTCGTCGAGGCCCAGGTTCGACCAGACCTTCCGCCCGCCTACCTCCTTCTGGTGCTTCCAGATCGGCAGTTCGGCCTTGATCCGTTCAACGGCCTGGGAGCAGACCCTGAAGGCCAGTTCACGGTGCCCGGACGAGACCGCCACCACGATGGCGACCTCCCCGACCAGCAGGTGGCCGACCCGGTGCTGGGCGGCGACCAGCGTCTCGCCGGCCGGGTCCAGTTCGTCCAGCAGGCTGGACACGATCGGGCCGATCATGGCGTCGGCGTCAGGGTGGCCGGAATAGTCGATGCTCTCGACCTCGCCGGTGGCCTCGGCGTCGTGGTTGCGGATCTGCCCCACGAACACGGCCACGGCGCCGGCAGCGGGGGAGTCGACCAGGCGGCGCAGCACCTCCGGGTCAATGGCGTCCTCACTCACCTGGGCATGCACGACGGGCATCAGTGGTCTCCTCCGCTCAACTGGGACAGGGCATGGGGCAGCAGCGGCACCAGCACGTCGAGGCCCTCGCCCACCGCAGTCGGGCTGCCGGGAAGGTTGACGACCAGGCACTGCCCGACCACCCCGGCGACCCCTCGTCCGAGGGCGGCATGGGGGGCCACCTCGATGGCCCGCAGTCGCAGCAACTCGGCCAGGCCGGGCACCTCGCGGGTGACCACCAGCCGGGTGCCCTCCGGGGTCAGGTCACGCGGGCCGATGCCGGTGCCACCCGAGGTGATCACCAGCCGCGACCCGGCGGCCACTGCGGCCCGCAGGGCCTCGGCCACCGACTCGACGCCATCGGGGACGACGCGCAGTTCGACCCGGTACCCGGCATCGGTCAGGCGCTCGACGGCCACCGGGCCGGAGCGGTCCTCGCGCTGTCCCGAGGCGCTGCGGTCCGACACCGTGATCACCGTCGCGGGGGTGCTGGACATACCCCCCAACCTACCGTGCGGCGCCTGTGGAAAACGTGGCTCCCCGAGGCGCCCCGAGCCTACGGAGAACCCTGGGTGAATGATCCGCAAACGCGGTGCTAGTGTCTCGTCCATGACGCAGATTCGCATCAGCTATGCCGCCGACCTGCTCGGGGTCAGCGACGACACCGTCCGCCGGTGGATCGACCAGGGCCAGTTGACCGCCTTCCCCGACGATTCGGGACGTCAGGTCATCGACGGGGCTGAGCTGGCCCACTTCGCCCAGGAGCGGGCCAACAGCGAGCGCCCCCACGGCACCTCGGCACGCAACGCCTTCACCGGCCTGGTGACCAAGGTCGTCAGCGACCAGGTGATGAGTTCGGTGGAACTGCAGTGCGGGCCCTACCGGGTGATGGCCCTGGTCAGCACCGAAGCCGTCAAGGACCTCGGGCTCGCACCCGGCTCCATCGCCACCGCCCGCATCAAGGCCACCAATGTGGTCGTCGACCGTCAGGACTGAACCATGAAACGACTCATCGCACTCGTCGCCGGCCTCGCGCTGCTGCTGACCGGCTGCGGCTCCGACGACACCACCGGCTCCAACTCGACCGGTGGTGGCACCATCACCGTGTTCGCCGCGGCCTCGCTCAAGGGCTCCTTCGAGGAAATGGCCCCGCTGTTCAAGGAGAAGACCGGCACGGAGGTCACCTTCAGCTTCCTCGGCTCGCAGGATCTCGTCTCGAACCTCGCCGGTGGCGCCGCGGCCGACGTGCTCGCCACCGCCGACGAGAAGTCGATGACCAGCGCCACCGAGCAGAACCTGGTCGGGGAGTCGAAGATCTTCGCCGCCAACACCCTGGTCATTGTCACCCCGCCCGGCAACCCGGCCGGCATCACCGGCCTGGACTCCTCACTCGAGGGCAAGAAGCTGGTCATCTGCGACGAGGTCGTGCCCTGCGGCAACGCCACCAATACCCTGGCCGAACAGCTCGGCGTCACCCTGAACCCCGTCTCCAAGGAGGAGAAGGTCAGCGACGTGCTCGCCAAGATCACCACCGGTGAGGGCGATGCCGGCGTCGTGTACGCCACCGACGCCAGCAACGCGGGTTCCGAGGTCGAGACCATCCAGATCGAGGGCGCCGACCAGGTCGTCAACAAGTACCCGATCGCGCTGACCGCCGAGCCTGCCAACAGTGCCTCCGGGCAGGAGTTCGTCGACTTCGTCCTCAGCGACGAGGGCCAGGCGGTGCTGGCCAAGTACGGCTTCGCCAAGCCCTGATCGGCGAGGGGGAACCCACCTCGTGCGACCTGGACTACCGCGATGGTTGGCGGTGCCGGCCCTGCTCGGGATCGCCTTCCTCGCGATTCCCCTGATCGGGCTGCTCGTCCGGCTGCCCTGGACCGAACTGCCCGAACTGTTGTCGGCCGGATCTGCGCAGGCTGCGCTGTGGCTGAGCCTGCGCACCAGCGCGGTCTCGATGCTGCTCTCGGTGGTGCTCGGGCTGCCCGTGGCGCTCTACCTGGCCCGTGCATCGGGACGATCCGCGTTCCTGGTGCGCACCCTGTCGCTGCTGCCGATGGTGCTGCCGCCGGTCGTGGCCGGCCTGATCCTGCTGGTCACCCTGGGGCGCCGGGGCCTGCTGGGGCGCTACCTCGACCTGATCGGCATCCAGATCGGGTTCACCACGACCGCCGTGGTGATCGCCCAGACCTTCGTGTCGATGCCCTTCTTCATCGTGGCCGTCGAGGGGGCGCTGCGCACCCTCGACCCCGACCATGACGTGGTCGCCGCCACCCTGGGTGCCCGCCCGACCACGGTGCTGCGGCGGGTCACCCTGCCGATGGTGCTGCCGGCGGTCGTCAACGGGGCCGCGATGGCCTTCGCCCGCTCCCTGGGTGAGTTCGGGGCCACGCTGACCTTCGCCGGGTCACTGCAGGGCACCACCCGGACGATGCCGCTGGAGATCTACCTCAAACGTGAGGACGACATGGACGCCGCGCTGGCGCTGGCCATGGTGCTGATCGCGGTGGCCGTGGTGCTGATGGGTGCCTCGGCCCTGGTGCAACGCCGTTGGAGCACCCGATGACCGCGGGCACCACCCCCACGCTGCGGGTGGCCGCCACCGTGGCGGTGCGCAACGTCCAGCTCGACGTGGACCTCGACCAGGGCCGCACGCTCGCGGTGGTCGGGCCCAACGGGTCGGGCAAGTCGACCCTGCTGCAACTGGTCGCCGGCCTCGTCCGCCCCGACGAGGGCAGCGTCGAGATCGCCGGGCGCACGGTGTCGGGGCCCGGGACCATGGTCGAGGTGCACAAGCGCGGCGTCGGCCTGCTCACCCAGCGCTCACTGCTGTTCGACCACCTCAGCGTGCTCGACAACGTCGCCTTCGGCGTGCGGGCGCAGGGCACCCCCAAGAAGGAAGCGGCCGAACGGGCCATGGTCGAGCTGGGGGCGGTGGGCCTGGCCGACCTGGCCGGCCGTCGTCCGCGTCACCTCTCGGGTGGTCAGGCGCAACGGGTGGCGCTGGCCCGGGCGCTGGCGACCGACCCGTCGGTGGTCATGTTGGACGAACCGCTGGCCGCGCTCGACGTCGATGCCGCGCTGCACATGCGTGCCCTGCTGGCCCAGCGGTTGCGCGGGCGCACCGCGCTGCTGGTGACCCACGACCCGCTCGACCTGTGGACCCTGGCCGACGACGTGCTGGTGATCGAGGCCGGACGAGTGCGCCAGCGCGGCTCACTGGACGAGGTCGCCCAGCGGCCGGCGACCGGCTTCCTGGCCGGCCTGCTGGGCACCAACCGCCTGCTCGGGGTGGCGTCCTCGCCCGAGGTCGTCCGGGTGGGTGACCTCGAGGTGGTGGGGGTGGCCTCCGAGGCCGACCCGCCCAGGGACGGTTCTGCGGCGATGGCGCTGTTCGACCCCTCGGCGGTGGTACTGCACCCGGCCGACGACAAGCCCCAGGGCAGTGCCCGCAACGTGTGGCCGGTCGAGGTGATCGGGGTCGAACCCCGCGGGGCGCTGGTGCGGGTGCGCACCCAGCTGGACGACGGGCAGTTGGTGGCCGCCGATGTCACCGCCCGCAGCGTCGCGGAGCTCGGTATCGGCACCGTCGCCGACGGGGTCGCCGGGTCGTCCGGTGGGTCGGTGCGGCTGCTGGCGGCGGTGAAGGCCGCCCAGGTCAGTTGCGTAGCCGATGCCCACCGGGCCGAGGCTGGCGACGGCGCGGCCTGACCAACCCCGCAGCCAAGAGGCCGACGCCTGCGATCACCAGCAAGAGACCGGGCCAAGCGGTCGCGACTGAACGCCAGTTGGGGCTGGTAACGCATTCGCCTGGGTCACTGCACTGATGGTCGACAAGATCACCACGGTGAGGCGGGAGAATGTCGGGTCCCGCATCGGCAGCCTGACTCCGGAGAACCTGGTCGAGGTCGAACGCGCGACCATGGTCTTTCTGGGCCTCGCCCGGTGACGCGCCGCTGATTGCCCAGGAACCGACGTTGAGCATGGTTGAGCCCAACACGGGCAGTCGGGCTCAGCGCAGGAATGCCCGCACCAGCGGGGCCGCGTCGGCGGAGCCGGATGAGCCGCCGGCGACCAGCACCGCGATCGCCAGGTCACCCTGGTAGACCACCATCCAGGCGTGGGTCTGCGGTGGGTTCTGGTTGCCCCACTCGGCGGTGCCGGTCTTGGCGCCGGTCACCACCCCGGCCAGGGACGAGGCCGAGCCGCTCGCCACGGTGGCCTTCATCAGCGCCTGCAGCTGGGCGGTCTCGTTCTGGCTCAACGGAGGCGCCGTCGAGGTCGGTTCGTGGCCGGCCACCAGCCACGGGATGACGGTCTTCCCGCCGGCGATGGACGCGCCGATGCCCGCGATGGCCAGCGGCGAGGCGAGGATGCGTCCCTGCCCGATGGCGTTGGCGGCGTTGACCACCGGGTCGTCAGTGGCCGGCACCTGCCCGTAGAACACCGGGAACCCGGCATCGAAGTCGACGCCGAACCCGAGCGAGGCGGCCGCCTCAGCCAGCGCGCCGTCGGGCAGGTCGGCCGCGGCCCGGATGAAGGCGGTGTTGCAGCTGTGGGCAAAGGCATCGGCCAGGGTGATTCGTCCGATCTTGGACGAGGGGTAGTCGCTGTAGTTCTTGAAGCTTCGTCCGTTCACCACGGTGGTGGCCGGGCAGTCGACCATGGTCTGGGCGCTCAGTCCCTGGCGCACCATCGCCAGCGCGGTCACCGTCTTGAAGGTCGAGCCGGGTTCGTACTGGCCGAAGGTCGAGTAGGGCTGGCCCTTCGCGGCCGGTGACTCGGCGGCCGCCAGCACCCCACCGGTCTTCCAGTTGACGGCCACGATCGCGGCGACCCGGGTCTCATTGGCCAGCACGCCCTGGGCCCGGTGCTGCCAGCCGGTGTCCAGCGAGGTCTGCAACGGCTCACCCTCGACCGGGTCCTGCGCGAACAGGGTGAGGTCGACATGGGGTTCGTCCGAGGGGCCCGGCGAGGGGGCGTCACGACGCTTGACCAGCATCACCAGGTGGCCGGCGGTGCCGCGCAGCTGTTCGTCGTAGCGGGCCTGCAGCCCGGTCAGGCCGATCTGGTCACCGACCTCGAGGGCGCCGTTGCTGGCCTTGGCCTGCTCTTCGGTGACCTTGCCGACCGTGCCCAGCAGGGAGGCGGCGAACCCGTTGGTCACCGCGACGGTGCCCTGTTCGGTGAGGGTGATCGCTCCCGGGATGGTGGCGATGGCCTCGGGCACCTCGCTGCGGCGCACGGTGACCGCCAGGACGAACGCCCGTGGGCCGTGGGCGGCCACCTTGCGCTGGTAGGCGGCCACGTCGATGCCCATCGCCTCGGCGATGCGCCGGGCCGAGTCGGACCACTGGTTCGGCGGGGTGTTCTGCTTGTCCAGGCCGACCTGGGACAGGTCACGGGACTCCATCACGGCCTTGCCCTGGGCATCGAGGATCGGCGCCCGGGCCGGCAACTCGCGGGTGTGCCGCAGGCGCGTCGTGGCGGTCACCTGTTCGTGGACGATCGACGGACGCCAGACCACCCGCCACTGCCCGGCGACCAGGTTCAGCCCGGCGACGGAGGTGAAGGTCCACGGCTCGGTGCCCATCGAATAGGTCTGCTCGAGGCTGACCTGGGCGACGCCGTTGCCCTTGTACTCGATGGGCTGCAGGGTGACCTCGGGGGTGAACCCGTCCATGCCCGACATGATGGTTGCGTAGTCGTCGGCGGCCGCCTTCGGGGCCGTGGCCGGGTCACCCACGAACGGCACGGTGGACAGGTCACCGGTCTGCAAGGCCTGGGCCAGGGCCTCGGCCACCGCGACGGCATCCGGTTCCCCCTCGGGGGGCTGGCCGTGGGTGACCCCGGTGGTCGAGGTCTCCTCGTCCGGCTGGTCGAGCCCGATCCGGGAACAGCTGCCCAGCACGACGGCGAGCGCGACGAGCACCGCCACCCAGCGCAGGCGGGCGGTCGTCCGAACGGCAACGGCAGCAGGCATCGGTGGCCCCTTCGTCATGTGTGACCCCCACGATAGTTCCCGCCGGGCAAGCTCGTGGACGACCCCGCCGAGCCCCGGGGGCGTCGGCGAACCGGATAATGCCCGGGCGTGGCGCGATCACGGGCGGCAGGGCAGAATGATGGCCGTGAGCAGGGTAGTGGTCGTCGAGGACTCGGACGTGATCCGAGCTGCCGTGGCGTCCGCACTGCGTTCCCAGGGCCACCTGGTCAAGGCGCTGCCCGACGGCACCGACCTGGAATCAGTGCTGGTGCAGGGTCGTCCGGACGTCGTGATCCTGGACGTGATGCTGCCCGGTGGCCGCGACGGCTTCGAACTGTTGAAGGTGGTGCGGCGGCTCAGCCGCACCGGGGTGATCATGCTGACCGCCCGCGACGAGGTCGAGAGCCGCGTCCGGGGCCTCACCCAGGGGGCAGACGACTACATCTCCAAGCCGTTCAACATGGCCGAGCTGCTGGCCAGGGTGGAATCGCTGCTGCGCCGGGTCGGCCAGAGCGGGCACGCCATAACCATCGGTGACCTCACCGTGGCCGACGACGCCGCCAAGGTGGAACGCGACGGTGTCGAGGTCAGCCTCACCGAGACCGAACGCAAGATCCTGGCCGAACTGGCCCGCTTCCCGGGCCGGGTGGTGTCCAAGACCCACCTGTTGACCGCCATCTGGGGCTACGACGGCTACGACGAGAACATCGTCGAGGTGCACATCTCGTCACTGCGGCGACGCCTGGAAGCCCACGGGCCCCGCATCATCCACACCGTGCGCGGGCGCGGGTACAAGTTGGAGCAACCGTGACCCGCCGGGCCTCGATGCGGGCCCGGATCCTTGTCGCGATGTGCACGGTGTTGGTCATCACCAATGCCCTGGTGATGTATGCCGCGACCCGCACCCATGCCGCGGCGATCGAACGACCCATTGCCGCCACGCTTGATGCGCGCGCCGAGAACGTGGTCGAGACCGCTGCCGAGTCACCCGACTACGCGACCCTGGCCGAGCGGCTGGGGCAGAACATCATCCAGGTCAGCATCACCACCGTTGACGGCCGCCAGCTCGGGGTGCCCCTGCCGCCGGACCTGAACAGCGTCGACTACCGCTACCGCATCGTGAACATCGACGGCGGTGGGGAACTGCACCAGGCCACCGCGACCCTGTGGGTGTCGGCCGATCTGGTGCTCGCCGAGCACTACCGGCTGCAGCGGATCCTGGCGGTGGTGGGGGCTGCTGCCCTGATCGCCTCGGTGCTGTTGATGATCCTGGTCACCAATGCGGCCCTGCGGCCGCTGGACGAAATGGCTGACCGGGCCCGCCGGATCGGCTCGGGGGAGCGGGGCATCCGGATGGGGGAGACCCCCGGCCCGCCGGAGGTGATGAAGACCGTCGAGGCCATCGACACCATGCTCGACAAGCTTGAGCAGTCCGAGGCCCGGGCGATGTCGGCCGAGATGGACGCGGTGGAGGCCCATGCGCAGATGCAGACCTTCCTGGCCGACGCGGCGCATGAACTGAAGACCCCGCTGGCCGGGATCCAGGCCGCCGCCGAAGCGCTCATGCACCTGCCCGACGACGCCCCCAGCAGTGAGCGGGAGGACCTGGAATACCTGCTGGCCCGCGAGGCCAACCGGGGTGGCCACCTGGTCACCAGCCTGCTCGAGGCCGCCCACGTCGATGCCGGCCTGCGGCTGCGACCGGTGGAGTTGGACGTGATGCCGCTGCTGGAGGCCGAACGTCGGCGGGTGGAACTGGCTCGTCCGGCCCTGGACGTGCAGGTCTCAGGCGACGACCTGACCGTGCTCGGGGACCGCAACGGCTACACCAGCGTGCTGCGCAACCTCATTGAGAACGCAGCGACCGCCGCCACCGTCGCCGGCACCCCCGCCTGGGTCAGGGTCCTGTGCCGTGAGGGCGAGGGCGATGCAGGTCATCCCATGGTCGAGGTCTACGTGATGGATTCCGGGCCGGGTATCCCCGAACAGGACCGGGAACGGGTCTTCGACCGGCTGGTGCGACTGCCCAGCACCGCCAGTTCCACCAAGGGGTCCGGGCTCGGCCTGGCGATCGCCCGCGGGTATGCGCGGGCGATGGGCGGCGACGTGAGGCATGCCGAGGTGCCCGAGGGCGTCGAACTGCCCGGCCCCGTCGGCGCGGTCTTCCTCGCCTGGGCGCCGCTGGCCGAGTGACCCGACCCGGCTGGTAGCCGATCGTCCGAGCGCGCAGTGCTCCGCATACCGCCGGATGCGCAGGGCCCCGATCGTCCGAGCGACCCAACACACTCCCCGAACTCGCGGATGCGCAGGTTTCGTCCCGAAATCCTTGCCACCAGTGAAGATTCCAGGCAGGAACCTGCGCATCCGCGGAGAGGGTGAGTGGGGCTAGTCGCTGCTGGTGGTGTTGTAGTTCGGCTGCCAGGTCTCCGCGGGCTTCCACTCACCGAGCTGGGACGAGCCGTAGTCGGGGGCCGACCATTCCCGCGGCTTCCACCCGCCGGCCAGTTCCTGGCTGGCGGACGGGGTCTCGCCCAGGCCCATCGGGGCGGTGAGCTCGAAGGGGGTCGGTGTCCACTCGATCGGCGCCCAGCCGGCGACCAGCTCCGGGTTCTCCAGGCTTCGCGAGATCGGGTCGGCCTGGGCGGGCTTGAGCGCCGGGCGCTCGTTCAGCTCGATCGGCCCGGTCTGCAGGATGTCGTCCGGGTCGGGGCCGAGGTCATGCGGCAGCTTGGTGGTCGGCATCGTCGGTGGCACCCCGCCGGCGGCGGTCTGCGGGCGAGCGGGGGCCTGGCGCATCGTGGGCTGGGGCTGCCGGGGCTGCCGGGGCTGCCGGGGCTGCCGGGGCTGCTGGGCCGCTGGGCGCTGGGCCGGCTGGCGCTGCGCAGTCTGCGGTCGTCCGGACGACACGCGCTGCGCGGGCTGGGGCTGGCGCGGCGCCTGCTGGGTGGGACGCTGGGCCGGCGCCGGGGCGGCCTGCTGGGGGGTGTCGGCCTGAGCACCGGAGCCACGGTCGGGGGTGAGGTGCTCGGTGACCTGGTGGACGAAGCCGGGCAGGCGCTTGGAGATGAAGGTGTCGACCTCGGCCTCGGCCATGGTGCCCAGGTCGACCCAGAACAGGCGCCCGGTCACGCCGAGCCGCTTGAACGCCCTGGGCCCGATCGAGGTCAGCATTTCCGAGAGGCCCTTGGCCATGGTGCCGCTCACCGTGATCTCGCTGCGCCCGTCACTGGTGGCGGTGAACTGCGGCCCGTTGTACTCGGGCATCCGGAAGACCATGAAGGTCGAGGTGGGTGGGAACCGCGAGGACTGGAAGACCGAGACCTGGCGACGGTGGGCCTTGCCGGTGCGCACCGACCACAGGCCGTTGTTGGGCAGGATCGGGTGGTTGTTCTTCCACTCCGAGGCCAGCGCATCGCTGCGCTCGGTGTAGGCCCAGCCGCCCGGCAGCTGGGGACCACGACCCGACCGCAGGGCCGGCTTCGACTGCCCTGCACCCGAGCCGGCCGCGTCCGGCTTCTTCTTGCCGGCGCTCTGGATGATCAGGCCGGCTGCGCCCATCACCACCAGGACGGTGATGAACCAGCCGGGGGTCTCACCGCCGACGAAGGCGACACCGATCCCCAGGACGATGGCGCCGACCAACAGGATCGATCCACACGACTTCATCTCACTCCTCCACCCCGGCTGATCTGCCCCAAGGCTACCCAGCGCCGGTGTCGCCGGTACTCGTCCGGGAACGCCAACGGGCCCCGGCCGTGCGGCGCGGGACCCGTTGGGTGCGATCAGCGGTTTTCGATCTCGACGTAGTCGCGCAGGACCTCGCCGGTGTAGACCTGACGCGGACGACCGATCTTGCGGGCCGGGTCGGCCTGCTGCTCACGCCACTGGGCGATCCAGCCGGGCAGGCGGCCCAGCGCGAACAGGGCGGTGAAGAACTGGGCCGGGAAGCCCATCGCCTCGTAGATCAGGCCGGTGTAGAAGTCGACGTTCGGGTACAGCTTGCGCTCGATGAAGTACTCATCGTTCAGCGCCGCTTCCTCGAGCTCCAGGGCCATGTCGAGCAGGGCGTTGGACTTGCCCGAAGCACGCAGGATCTCGTCGGCGTGGCCCTTGATGATCTTGGCGCGGGGGTCGTAGTTCTTGTAGACGCGGTGACCGAAGCCCATCAGCTTGCGGCCCGACTTCTTGTCCTTGACCTGGCTGACGAAGGTCTTGGTGTCGATGCCCTCGGTGCGCATCTGGGCCAGCATCTCGAGCACGGCCTGGTTGGCACCGCCGTGCAGGGGGCCGGACAGGGCGTTCACGCCGGAGCTGATCGAGGCGTAGATGTTGGCGTCCGAGGAGCCCACCATGCGCACGGTCGAGGTCGAGCAGTTCTGCTCGTGGTCGGCGTGCAGGATGAACAGGGTCTCGAAGGCGCGCACGACGGCCGGGTCGAGCTCGTACTCCTCCTGCGGGGTGCCGAACGACAGCCGCAGGTAGTTCTCGACGTAGCTGAGCTGGGTCTTCGGGTAGAGGTAGGGCTCACCCACCGAGCTCTTGTAGGCGTAGGCGGCCAGGGTCGGCATCGAGCCGAGCAGGCGAAGGGTCGACTCCTCGATGTGCTCGGGGTCGTGCGGGTCGAGGGTGCTGCGGTTGTAGGCGCCGAGACCGATGACACCGGCGGCCAGCACCATCATCGGGTGGGTGCCGCGCGGGAAGGCCCGGTAGACCTCCTTGAGGCGCTCGTCGAGCATCATGCGGCGCGACACCTTGCCCTGGAAGGTCTCCAGCTGCTCGGCGGTGGGCAGCTCACCGTAGATGAGCAGGTAGGCCACCTCGATGAACGTCGACTTCTCGGCCAGCTGCTCGATCGGGTACCCGCGGTAGCGCAGGATGCCGGCGTCACCATCGATGAAGGTGATCGACGAGGCGCACGAGGCGGTGTTGACGAAGCCGACGTCCAGGGCCACGTGACCGGTCTTGGCGAGCACCTTGGAAGCATCGAAACCGTGCTGTCCCGCCGTGGCGGGGATGATGGGCATCTGGACGGTGGCGTCGCCCAACTGGAGAGTTGCTTCTGTCATGGGGTCGAGTCCTCCTTGAAACGAGACGACCCGCACGGGAACGCCCACGGGTCACGTGGTGCACACACTATCGCGCAGGCCCTCACGTGTGAAAAATTGCTCAAACTCGCGAACTCACACCAGCTCGACGGCCACGACCTTCGGGTGCAGGTCGATGAACGACTGTTCGCGCAGGCGCTCCACTCCCTTGGGGGTGGCGTGGGCGAGGAACAGGCTGTCGGCCAGGCGCAGGAACTGCTCGTCCCCGCCGGTGAGGATGCCGCTGATCTCGAGCAGGATGAATCCGTGCACGCCGGCGTACCAGGTGGTGCAGATGTCTTCGACGTTGCCCTGGACGTAGCCCTCGTCCATCGCCTGCTGCACTGCTTCACCCAGCGGTCGCAGCGACATGGCACGCACCGAGCGCAGGTCCTCGGAATCGACCTGGGCGGTCGAGACGATGTGGAAGCGGGACGGGCTCTCCAGCGCCCAGCGGCGGTAACCGACACCCAGGCTCAGGATCCAGGTCAGCGAGTCGTCGTGGCGGACCGCCTCCAGGGCGTCGGCGAAGCTCTTGGCGGCCTGCTCGGCGACGGCCTCGAGCAGGGCGTCGCGGGAGCCGAACAGCGAGTAGATCGCGGTGGTCGACGTGTCGAGGGACTCCGCGAGGGGGCGCAGGGCGAACGTGTCACCCTTCTCGGCGACCAGGTCGGTCGCCGCCTCGAGGAGGCGCTGGCGGAGGTTCTCGTCGTGCAGTTTCGGTCGGGCCATAATTGGTTAGTCTAGTCACCCTTCCCAAGGACCTCAGGCGCGGAACGAAGAAAAACGGTGTTCTGTCTCAGCGTTTCCTCAGGTTGCCGAGGGGGGTGGTGAGGGTCCGGGAGGTGGGCCCCGCTGCTGTGGGGGCAACCCCCACGCAATAGGCTCAGCCCCATGACTACTCGTGTCGAAAAGGACTCCATGGGCCCCATTGATGTGGCCTCCGACCGCTACTGGGGCGCACAGACCGAGCGCTCCCTGCACAACTTCGACATCGGCCGCGACACCTTCGTGTGGGGCCGCTCGATGGTGCGTGCCCTGGGCATCCTCAAGAAGGCCGCCGCGCAGGCCAACGGGGAACTGGGCGAGCTGCCCGCCGACGTCGCCGACCTGATCAGCCAGGCCGCCGACGAGGTGATTGCCGGCAAGCTCGACGACCACTTCCCCCTGGTCGTCTTCCAGACCGGGTCGGGCACCCAGTCGAACATGAACTCCAACGAGGTCATCAGCAACCGGGCGATCGAGATCGCCGGCGGTGAGATGGGCTCGAAGAGCCCCGTCCACCCCAACGACCACGTCAACCGCGGCCAGTCGTCCAATGACACCTTCCCCACCGCGATGCACATCGCCGTGGTGCTCGACCTGGTCGAGAAGCTGTACCCGAGCGTGGCTGAGCTGCGGGACGGCCTGGCCGGCAAGGCCGAACAGTTCGCCGACATCGTGATGGTCGGGCGCACCCACCTGCAGGACGCGACCCCGGTGCTGCTGGGCCAGGTCATCGGCGGCTGGGTCGCCCAGATCGACTTCGCCATCAACGCCGTCAAGCAGGCCGAGGGTGGCGTGCGTGAACTCGCCATCGGCGGCACCGCCGTCGGCACCGGGCTGAACTCGCACCCCGACTTCGGCAAGCTCGCCGCCAAGAAGATCAGCGAGGAGGCCGGCACCGAGTTCGTCCAGGCGCCGAACCTGTTCGCCTCGCTGAGTGCCCACGACGCGCTGGCCGAGGTCTCTTCGGCGCTGCGGACCCTGGCGATGGCGCTGATGAAGATCGCCAATGACGTGCGCTGGTACGCCTCGGGCCCCCGCAACGGCATCGGTGAGCTGGTCATCCCCGAGAACGAACCGGGCAGCTCGATCATGCCCGGCAAGGTCAACCCCACCCAGTCGGAGGCGCTGACCATGGTCGCCACCCGGGTGTTCGGCAACGACGCCACCGTCGGTTTCGCCGCCAGCCAGGGCAACTTCCAGCTGAACGTCTTCAAGCCGGTGATGGCCCACGCCGTGCTCGAGTCGATCCGGCTGATCTCGGACGGCTGCCGCAGCTTCCACGCCAACTGCGCGGTCGGCATCGAGCCGAACCAGGCCGTGATCGATGAGAACCTGTCAAAGAACCTCATGCTGGTGACCGCGCTGAACCGCCACATCGGCTACGACCAGGCCGCTGCGATCGCGAAGAATGCCCACAAGCGGGGCATCAGCCTCAAGGAGTCGGCGCTGGACTCCGGTGCGCTCACCGCCGAGGAGTTCGACGCCTGGGTGGTGCCCGCCGACATGACCCACCCGTCGAAGGGCTGAACCGCCGCCGGACGAGGGGCTTTGCTGCTGCTCCCGGTCTGCTGACACAGAGTCAGCAGACCGGGAGCTTATTTGCCACCCCTGGGTTAGGGTTGCCTAACCTGCGAGCCTAGTGTTTTGCCATGCGCGAAACCGCCTCCCCCCTGCTCGACCTGCGCCACTGCGCCACCGGAGTCAAGGGCACCATCACCGAGGTGCTGCCCGCCCCCGGCCTGGGCGCCCCGCTGCGCCGGATGGCGGAGCTGGGACTTCGCCGCGGCGCCAGCATCGTGGTCGGCCAGAACACCCCCGGAGGCGGCAGGGTGATCGGTGTCGACGGCACCCGGCTGGCGCTGGACCCAGACCTGCTGCGGTTGCTGCGGGTGCGGCCATGACTGCCCCCGTCACGCCCAGCAAGCCCGTCACGCCCAGCAAGCCCGCCACGCCCAGCAAGCCCGGGGTGCCCAGCTGCCACGACGACCGCACCGGCGCCACCGCACCGCCCGGCTCCCCGGTGGTCGCCCTGCTCGGTTCACCGAACGTGGGCAAGTCGACCCTGTTCAATGCCCTGACCGGGGCACGGCGGACGATGGGCAACTGGCCGGGCACCACCGTCGATGTCGGCCGCGGTGTCTGGCGGGGCGAACGCACCGTCGACCTGCTCGACCTGCCCGGCACCTACTCACTCGATCCCGCCTCACCCGATGAGGAACTCACCCGGGCCCTGCTCGTCGAGGTGCCGGTTGGCGAGGGGCCCGACCTGGTGGTGGTCGTGGTCGACAGCGCCCACCTGGCCCGCAGCCTCTACCTGGTCGCCCACGTGCGTGAGCACGGCTACCGCATGGTGGTGGCCCTGACCATGGGTGACGTCGCCACCCGCCGTGGCCTGCTGGTCGACGCCGCCGCGCTCGCCGAGGCATTGGGGTGCCCCGTGGTGCCGGTCGACCCGCGGGCCCGCCGCGGCCTGGCCGAGCTCGGCGTGGCCGTCGACGCCGTCCTGCAGGGTTGCTGCCCCGCTGCCGTCCCCGTGACGGACGATGCTGACGAGCGTGGCCTCGACGACCTCCAAGCCGCCGATGCCCGCTTCGCCTGGGTCGCCGAGGCCGTCGACCGGGCCGTGGCCCAGCAGCCGAGCAGCGCCCGGGACTGGACGGCGCTGATCGACCGCTGGGCCCTGTCACGGCTGTGGGGCCCGGTGCTGTTCCTGGCGGTGATGTGGCTCGTCTTCCAGATCACCACCACGGTCGCCGCCCCCCTGCAGGACGGGCTCGACACGCTGGTCGCCGGGCCGCTCAGCAGCGGCATCGCCGGCCTGCTGGCGGCGACCCCGTTTGACCACCCCATCAGCCAGGGCCTGATCGTCGACGGGTTGGTCGCCGGCGTCGGCATGCTGCTCACCTTCGTGCCGCTGATGGCCCTGATGTTCGTGCTGCTGGCCCTGCTCGAGGACTCCGGTTACATGGCCCGCGCCGCGGTGGTCACCGACCGGCTGATGCGGGCCATCGGGCTGCCCGGCAAGGCCTTCCTGCCGCTGATCGTCGGCTTCGGTTGCAACGTGCCGGCGATCAGCGCCACCCGGGTGATGGGCTCGTGGCGCCAGCGGGTGCTGACCTGCCTGCTGGTGCCGTTCACCAGCTGCTCGGCCCGGCTGACCGTCTACGTCATGATGGCCAGCATCTTCTTCCCCCACCATGCCGGCACCGCCGTGTTCGTCATGTACCTGGCCTCGATCCTGCTGGTGGTGGGCACGGGCACGCTGCTGCGCCGCACCCTGTGGCGCACCATGGGCAAGGAGCCCCTCATCATCGACCTGCCGCCCTACCAGCGGCCCACGCTGCGGCTGGTCTCGGCCTCGACCTGGGTGCGACTCAAGGGCTTCCTGCGCACCGCCACCGGCATCATCGTGGTCACGGTCGCGGCGGTCTGGGCCCTGCAGGCCTGGCCGGTGCAGGGCGACTCGGCATTCGGTGAGGCACCCGTCGAGGACTCGGCCTACGCGTCGGTGGCCCGCGCGATCAGCCCGGTCTTCGCCCCGGCCGGGTTCGACAGCTGGCAGACCACCGGCGCGCTGGTGACCGGCTTCGTCGCCAAGGAGGCCGTGATCTCGTCGTGGGCGCAGACCTACTCCACCGACGACCCGGGGGCCACCGGTGGGGGCAGCGCCCTGGGCGCCGAGATCACCCGGGCCTTCGACGAGTCGTCGGGCGGGCACCCCTTGCCAGCGGTGTGGGCGTTCATGGTCTTCCTGCTGGCCTACACCCCCTGCGTGGCAACCCTGGCGGCGCAATGGCGCGAGATCGGCTGGCGCTGGACCCTGTTCGGCGTCGCCCTGCAGCTGGTTGTGGCCTGGGGTCTCGCGGTGGCCATCTTCCAGGTCGGAAGGTTGTTCTGGTGAGCGGCCCGCTGCTGCTGGTGCACCGGGCCGTTCAGGCGGGCGCCCGCACCCAGGGCGAGGTCGTCGCCGACACCCGGCTCGCGCCGGATGTCGTCGCGGCGGCGCTGGAGCACCTCGTCCGCACCGGGCGGGTCGCCACCCTGCCGCTGGTGGCGGGTTGCCCCGCGCAGGGCTGCGGCTCCTGCCCGCTCGCCCCCGCCTCGCCCGGACGAACGGGGCGGTGCGCACAATCGCCCCGGGCCAGCAGCTGAACCCGGACGAACCACGTGACTCCGCACTGCTGCCGCTGTGGCAGCAGTGCGGAGTCAGTGCTGTGGGGGGTCAGGCGAAGAGTTCGAACCTTGACCAGTTGCTGGCGACCAGGCGGCCGGCGCCCCAACGCCCGGGGCCCAGCTTGAAATAGACGTACACGTTCCCGTCGTTGCGGATGCCGACCATGTCCCAGAAGCCGTCCCGGTTCAGGTCCCCCGCGGAGACGGCGGTGGTGAAGTTGCCCCAGCCCCGTCCCACGACGTTGACCGAGGAGATGCCGCCGGTCGCGGTCATGTTGTAGCGGTACAGCAGCCCGTTGGTGCCGATGGCCATCAGGTCGGGAATGCCGTCACCGGAGAAGTCACCGACGCTGAACAGGTGCCTGATGCTGTTCCAGTTCTTTCCGATCTTCGAGGCGCTGTAGATGCCCTGTGCGCTGACCTGGTACCGGATGAGGTCACCGTTGGCGGCGCGGGCCACCAGCCACGGATGCAGGTGGGAGTCCCCCTCCTTCGGGACGACACCCATCAACGTGATGCCATTCCACCCGGTACCGACCCGGTTCTCAAAACCGAGGCGCCCGAACTCCATCATCCTGATGAAGCTCATCGTCCCATCTGCTTTGCGGACCAACAGGTCGGAGACGCCGTTCCTGTCCTGGTCCGGCACCTTTGACATCCACGTCCACCGGGTCGTCGTGCTCTGCGTGAGAAGCAGCTGTGGGGTCTGATTGGGCAGGGTCGTGCTGAAGGTGTGCAGGGTGGTTCCCGTCGAGGCCATCAGGTCGGCCACCAGATCGCCGTTGAGGTCGCCGAACCGGCCCGAGTTCGTCCACGACCTGGGCTCGCTTACCTTGGCGATAGCCTCCCATTCTGTGGCAGGCAGGATATCGATGCGCTGGTCAACCGTAAAGACCTTGTGGAAGGCCATTTGCCACGGCGATTCATTGCTCTTCAGGAAACCAGAGGCGCAACCGTTGTTCTGCAGGACCTGGTCCGACAGCGCGCCGTGCCAGCCCGCCTCGAAGTACCAGGTCAGGTAGTCCTGGTTGGTATAGCTGAAGGCGTGGGGGCCTACTGGAAGGGGGGAACCCGTGGAGTTGCAGACGGAAACCCAGATGCGCCAATTGGAGCCCTCCCGCTCGGGGTAGTCGACCCGCAGGGTCACTCCGGCCCAGGTTTTGACCCCACCGAAGTTCATGAAAGGCACTTGTCCCGGTTGCGGGACGGCGGCCCTGGCCTGCGCGGGCGCGGTGATTGTCAGCCCACACATCACGGCAAGGGTGAGCGTGACCGACGTGAAAAGTCGGAGAATCGACGAGCGCCCCGGGCGCCGGTCGCGAAGGGAAGTCAGCAGCATGACACACACTCCCATGAGGAATCTTCGAGGGGATCCAGCTGATGGGCATCCCGCGGCCAATCATCACACCCCCGCGCCTCCACGGGGAATAGCTTGTGACAATTTGCATCCTTAAAACTTCTTGGGATCAGGCGAACAGCAGCCCGGTGGCCCAGCCCTCCTGGGACTATTTCGCCGGGCCCTCCGAGACCGCCTCGTGGACCTGCCGCAGCGCCATCCACCACTGCTTCTTGGGCCGGCGGAACTTCGGGTCGAGCAGGTCGTGCATGTGCTGCAGCGGCGCCTTCTCGATCCCGGTGCTGACCTGGCCGATGTACCAGCTCTCGGCGGGCTCGGACGACGCGAGTTCCTCGCTGAGGATGTCGATGCCGCGGCTCACCAGCCGGGTGGCCAGCAACCGGTCGAACGGCGAGGGGTTGGCCCCCTGCTGGATGTGGCCGAGGATCGACTGGCGCACGTCGTAGGCGTCGCCGCCGGCCTCCTCGAGCAGGCGGGTGAGGAAGTCGGTGGTGAAGTGCTCGTTCGCGTTCTCGTTGCGCACGGCCAGGAAGAGCCGTCGTCCGTTCTCGAACTCGTCCTTGAGCCAGTGCACGTCGGCGGTCAGGGCATCGAGGGTGATGCCCTCCTCGTGCAGGTAGACCCGCTCGGCGCCGCTGGCCAGGCCACCCATCATCGCCAGGTAACCGCAGTAGCGGCCCATGGTCTCGACCACGAAGCAGCGCTGGGCGGCAGACCCGGACATCTTGATCTTGTCCATCGAGTCGACGATCGCGTTGAGGGCCGAGTCGGTACCGATCGACAGTTCGGAGCCCGGCAGGTTGTTGTCGATGCTGGTCGGGATGCACACGATCGGCAGGTTGAAGGCGGGGTAGCGGCTGCGTTCGTTGTGCAACTGCCAGGCACCCTCATAGGCGTTGAAGCCGCCGATGACCAGCAGCGCATCGACCTGGTGGTCCTCGAGGGCCCGGTTGATGGCGTACATCTCCTCGACGGTCGGCACGGTGCGGCGGGTGCCGAGCACCGAGCCGCCTTCACCGCTGAGGCCCTCGACCTCGCGCCAGGTCATCTCCTGGATGTCGCCCTTGCGCAGGCCCTCGTAGCCGTTGCGCACACCCAGCATGGTGAAGCCGCGCGAGATGCCCAACCGGACCGCGGCCCGCACGGCGGTGTTCATGCCGGGGGCCAGGCCACCCGCGTGCAGGATCGCGATCCGCTTCGAGCCCGGGGCCGCCTCGGTGATCTTCGTGGAGATCAGTTCGGAGTGGATCTGGGCACAGGTGGCGAAGCTCGATCCGCGCAGCGCCATCGCACCGGTGTAGTCGCCGGCCTTGATCAGGTCGGGCACCCGGCGGGTGTCGGCCACCGACTTCTGCAGGCTCAGGGTCTTCACCCGGTTGCCGCCGATGCCGAGCACCTTCGCCTCGCTGGTGGGGGTCGCCTCGAGCACGGTGCGCGCGGCTTCGTAACCGAGCCAGGTGCTGCACCAGCGGTCGTAGGCACTGGGAGCACCACCCCGCTGGACGTGGCCCAGGATCGTGACCCGGGCGTCCTCACCGGTCTGTTCCTGGATGGCATCGGCGACCCGCTGACCGGTGATCGGCTCACCGGCCAGGTCGCGCGCCCCCTCGGCCACCAGGACGATCGAGTCGCGTCGTCCGGCGGCGCGGCCCTTGCGCAGGCCCTCGCACATCGAGACCTCCCAACCCTCGGCCGGGGGGTTCTCGGGGATGAACACGTAGTCACAGCCGCCAGCGATCGCGGCCATCAGGGCGAGGTAGCCGCAGTGGCGGCCCATCACCTCGACCACGAACCGGCGCTGGTGGCTGGCGGCGGTGCTGGTGAGGGAGTCGATCGCATCGACGATGCGGTGCAGTGCGGTGTCGGCGCCGATCGTCATGTCGGTGCCGACGAGGTCGTTGTCGATCGAGCCGACCAGGCCGGCGATCTTGAGGCTCGGGTGTGCCTCGACCTGGTGCTGTGACAGGTCACCGGCCTCGACCAGCTCGGCCAGCAGTTCGGGCCATTCCTGCCGGAACAGGTCCAGGCCGGACAGTGACCCGTCGCCGCCGATCACGACCAGGTGGTCGATGCCGCGTTCGACGAGGTTGCGGGCGGCGCGGCGTCGTCCGTCGCGTTCACGGAAGTCGGGGGAGCGGTAGGTGCCGATGACGGTGCCGCCCTTGTTCAGGATCGAGCCGACATCGTCCCAGCCGAACTCGCGGATGCCGTCACCGCCGTCGATCATGCCCTGGTAGCCCTCGTAGATGGCGAACACCTGCGCCCCGAGGGTGAGGGCGCTGCGCACCACGGCGCGCACGGCGGCGTTCATGCCCTGGGCGTCGCCGCCGCTGGTGAGGATGCCGAGTCGTGGACGTGAGGAGAGGTCTTCAGTCACGTGACCCATTCAAACACCGGCCCCATGGGACGACCACAGGGGTTGCCAGAAGTTCCACCGGGGTTCACGTCGGAACACATCGACGCCCACCCAGCAACGTGCATCGACCGGGCCCACCGCGGCTGCGATCGGGCTTGCGACCCCGGTCGATGCACACTGCCGGCCACCAGTGGCGAATCGGGGCCCTGCGGTGTGCCGGTGCCCGGGGGGGGCCTAAGCTGAGGCCAGCGCTCCCGACCCACGGGGCAGCAGGAGGAACCACCATGACCGGTCCGCTGTCCCGACGAGGGTTGCTCGGTGCCGCCGCCGTGGCCGGTCTGGCCGGGTGCGCCCAGTCGGACTTCGGGCAAGGCCCACCGAGCGGCTCGTCCTCACCGACCGGGTCGTCCTCGCCGAGCGGCGGGGCGTCCTCGTCCGCCACGACTGCCAGCCCCAGCGAGAGCCCGTCCAGCAGCCCCACATCCACGGCCCCGGTGAACCGGCAGCGTTCGCTGACCACGGTGATGTCGGGTGACCTGCTGTGGCACAACACCTTGTGGTTCACCGCCGCCAACGACCATCGCCGCACCGGCAAGGGCGATGAGTTTGACTTCGACCCCATGTTCGCGGCCGTCAAGCCGATCATCAGTGGGGCCGACCTGGCCATCGCCCACAACGAGGTGCCCTTCGCCAAGCCCGGCGGCCCCTACCTGGGCTACCCGACCTTCGCCGCCCCACCGCAGATCGCCGCCTGGATGGCGACAATGGGCTGGGACATGGCCACCACCGCGTCCAACCACAGCCTCGACCAGGGCTTCACCGGGCTGACCCGCACCACCGAACTGCTGCAGGACGCCGGACTCGCCGTCGTGGGCACCTACGCCACCGAGGCCGCGGCCAACACCCCGGTCATCGTCGAGAAGGCCGGCGTCAAGGTCGCCGTGGTCAGCGGCACCTACGGCACCAATGGCATCCCGCTGCCCCAGGACAAGCCCTGGTGCGTCGACATGTGGCAGGTCGAGAGGATGCTCGCCGACGCGCGCGCCGCCCGGGCGGCCGGGGCCGAGATCGTGCTGGCCCACCTGCACGGGGGCGAGGAGTACCAGGTGGCGCCCAGCCAGGAGCAGGTCAGCCGGGCCACCACCCTGGCCGGGGCCCCGGAGATCGACCTGGTCTTCGGGGAGCACGTGCACGTGGTGCAGCCGATCACCATGATCAACGGCACCTGGGTGGTCTACGGCATGGGCAACATGGTCGCCCAGCACCTGGCCAGCGTGCCGCGCGGTTACGAGGGCATCACCGTGCGCTTCACCTGGGCCGAACGCGACGAGCCCCTGCCGGGCAAACTCGGGCGATTCGAGGTCAGCAAGGCCGAGTACATCCCCAGCCTGGTGACCAGCCACCTCAGCGATGGTGCGGCCAGGCTGTACGCGGTCAACGAGGCGCTGCGCGTCGGCACCGGCCCGACCGCCCGGCTGCAGACCGCGCTCGAGCGGACCCGGCAGGCCGTGTTGTCACTGCAGCCCCCGGCCGGCCTGGTGGAGGCCTGAGCGACCACACCCGAACCGGGACCGCGTGGGCCCCGGTTCGGGTGGTGAGTGGCAGGGTGGGCTCAGCGGGTCGGGCTCAGCCCATCGCCTGCAGGGCGTTCCAGTTGGTGCCGCTCAGCTGGCGAGCAGCGCTCCACCGCCCGGGGCCGTTGTTGGAGTAGAAGAACATCAGGCCGTCGTTGCGGACCCCGATCATGTCCCAACGCCCACCGCCGTTCATGTCACCGGGGCTGAAGGCGGTGGCGAAGTTGTTCCAGCCGCGTCCGACGACGTTGACCGAGGAAATGCCGCCGGTCCTGGTCATGTTGTAGCGGTAGAGCAGCCCGTTGGTGCCGATGGCCATCAGGTCGGGCACGCCGTCGCCGGAGAAGTCACCGACGCTGAACAGGTGCCTGATGCTGTTCCAGTTCTGGCCGATCTTGGCGGCGCCGTAGATGCCGGTGGGGGCCATCTGGTACCTGATCAGGTCACCATTGGCGGCCCTGGCGAGGATCCACGGGTCGGCATCCAGCGGGGCCTTGGGCACCACGGTCATCAGGGTGATGCTGTTCCAGCCGGTGCCGACCGTGTTGGAGAACCCGATCCTGCCGTTCTCCATGATCCGCTGGTAGGCCATCGTGCCGTCGATGCGCCGCACGAGCAGGTCGGACGAGCCGTTCTGGTCGAGGTCGGGCACCTTCGACATCCAGTTCCAGGTGGTGCCGGGAATGGTCTGGTGCGCGATGTTCGGCAGGGCGGTGTTCGGCCCGGTCACGGTGCGGAAGGCGTAGTAGTGGTAGCCGAAGGAGCCGTTGATGTCGGCGCGGCTGTCGTTGTTGTAGTCGCCGTAGACCCCGCTGGTGCCCGAGGACTTCGGCTCGCGCATGTTGAAGATCGCCCCCCACTCGGTGGCGGGCAGGATGTCGATGCGGGTCTGGCCCAGCAGGATCAAGTGGAAGGCCATCTGCATGGGCTCGGCCGAGCTGTGCAGGTAGCCGCTGGTGCAGGCGGAGTTGTTGATCGTCTGGTTCGGCATCGCGCCGGTCCAGCCGTCGGTGAAGAAGAACGTGCCGAAGTTGTAGTTGGTGTAGCTGAACGTGTACGGGCCCACCGGCAGCGGGGCACCGGTGTAGTTGCACACGGTGACGCTGGTGCGCCAGTGCCCCGAGTAGGCCTGGGGGTAGCCCACGTTCAGGTAGACCCCGCTGCGGGTGGCCGGGTCACCGAAGTTGACCCAGGGCACTGTGCCGGGCTGTGGCACGGCAGCGGTGGCGGTGCCGGGTGACGCCGCGAGGCTGGTCAGGGCCAGGGCTGCGCCGGCGACGAGCGCGAGGGCTCGGCGCCACAGGCGCAGCGGACGACGTCGTCCGTCGGGGAGGGGCTGGGCGGCGGGACGTGAATGTGTTGCGTGCATCGGACCACTCCTGGTTGTGGGGTGCTGGGACCGGGCCCACAGGGGAGCCGGTACCTAGCAGGAACGGAGTCTTTGCACACTGATACGTCGGGGGGCGGCGCCGGGTTGCGACGCCCCGCAACAATGTTGTGGATCGTGTGGGTTTCGGGGATGGGTGGGTTTCGGGGCGGGTGGGGTCAGCTGCCGCTCTTGCGGCGGAAGGTGCGCTTGCCACCGGCCTGGCCGTGGGGGCCGCCGGGCACCGATGAACCCTTGGTGGGGCCGGCGGCGGGCGAGCCGTGGTGGTGCTGCTTCTTGCGCTCCAGCGCCTCACGCATCGCCTCGCGCGGGTCGGGGCTGTCCTGGTGGGTCTGCGGATCACTCATGAAGCAACCCTGCCACCCCCGCCGCGGCGTGGGAAGGGATTATTGCGGCCCGACCGGCGGTGCTCAGACTCGCTGCGTCCAGCCCCGGGTGTCGGGGGTGCGCCCGTACTGGATGTCGAGCAGGGTCGCGCGGATCGCCTGGGTCTTCGGGCCGACCTGCCCGTCGGCGACGTCGGCCTCCCAGTCGGGGGCCTTGAAGCCGGTGATGGGGGTGACCACGGCCGCGGTACCGCAGGCGAAGGCCTCGGTGATCGTCTGGTCGCCCAGGCGCGTGCGCAGTTCGTCCACCTCGATCGGACGTTCGACCGCGGTCAGGCCGTGGTCGCCGGCCAACTGCAGGATCGAGTCACGGGTGACCCCATCGAGGATCGAGGGCGACTTCGGGGTGAGCAGTTCGCCGTCGGAGGTGACGAACATGATGTTCATGGTGCCGCACTCCTCGAGCCAGCGGTGCTCGGCCCCGTCGAGCCACAGCACCTGGCCACAGCCCTGCTCAGCAGCCTCGTCCGCCGCGATCAGGGACGCCGCGTAGCTGCCGCCGGTCTTCGCCTTGCCGGTGCCACCGGGGGCGACCCGGGAGTAGTTCGGGGTCAGCCACAGCTTCATCGGCTCGTTGTAGTAGGCGCCGGCCGGGGTCATCAGCACACAGAAGGTGTACGACTTCGCCGGGCGCACCCCGATCAGCCGCTCGGTGGCGAAGGTGAACGGACGGATGTAGAGGTTCTCCTCGTGCTTGTTGCCCGGTACCCAGCGCCGGTCCAGGTCGACCAGCTGGCGCACGGCGTTGAGGAAGGTCGCCTCCGGCAGCGCCGGCATGCTCATCCGCTCGGCCGAGCGGGACATGCGGGCCGCGTTCATCTCGGGCCGGAACAGCCAGACCGAGTCGTCATCGTGGCGGTAGGCCTTCAACCCCTCGAAGATCTCCTGGGCGTAGTGCAGCACCGCCGAGGACGGGTGCATCGGCAGCGGCCCGGTGGGGACGATGCGGTGGTCGTGCCAGCCGCGTCCCTCTTCCCAGTCGATCAGCACCATGTGGTCGGTGAAGTGTGCGCCGAAGCCCGGGTTGGTCATGATCTCGCAGAGCTGCGCCTCAGTCACGGCAGAGGAGTTGGTGGTGACCGGGAAAGCGCCTGCAGGGGAATGTGCCATGAGGGACAGGCTAGTCTTCCCTGCCGCACCAGCCGTCGCACGATCATCCATTGACCGGCCATGATTTCGCCACAGACCGGCGCTGGGTATTGTGAGCAGGTCTGACCGCAGCCCCACGGCGTCCCGACCATGGCCCTCTCGATGCCTTGGGCGTTGTCGCGGGGCCCGTCCTGAGGATGACCATGAACGACACCAGTAGCCTGCACCCGATCCTGCAGCCCACTTTCGAGACCGTGCTGCAGCGCAACCCGGGCGAAGCCGAGTTCCAGCAGGCCGTCTTCGAGGTCATGCAGAGCATGAGCCCGATCGTGGGCACCCACAAGCGTTACGCCGGGCGCTCCATCGTCCAGCGCATCTGCGAGCCCGAGCGCCAGATCATCTTCCGGGTGCCGTGGGTCGACGACAAGGGCGAGATCCAGATCAACCGTGGCTTCCGGGTCGAGTTCAACTCCGCGCTCGGCCCCTTCAAGGGCGGCCTGCGCTTCCACCCGTCGGTGAACCTGTCGATCATCAAGTTCCTCGGCTTCGAGCAGACCTTCAAGAACGCCCTGACCGGCCTGCCCATCGGCGGCGGCAAGGGCGGCTCGGACTTCGACCCCAAGGGTCGCTCCGACGGCGAGGTCATGCGCTTCTGCCAGTCGTTCATGACCGAGCTGTACCGCCACATCGGTGAGTACACCGACGTGCCGGCCGGTGACATCGGTGTGGGTGGGCGTGAGATCGGCTACCTGTTCGGCCAGTACAAGCGCATCACCAACCGCTACGAGGCCGGGGTCATCACCGGCAAGGGCATCACCTGGGGCGGTTCCCAGGCCCGCAAGGAGGCGACCGGCTACGGCACCGTCTTCTTCGCCGACGAGATGCTGCGCCGGGTCAACGACTCCTTCGAGGGCAAGCGGGTGGTCGTCTCCGGCTCCGGCAATGTGGCCCTCTACGCCATCGAAAAGGCCACCCAGCTCGGTGCCAAGGTGGTCGCCTGCTCCGACTCGTCCGGTTTCGTGGTGGACGAGGACGGCCTCGACCTCGAGGCGCTGATCACCCTCAAGGAGGTCAACCGCGGCCGCCTGCACGAGTACGTCGAGGGCCGGCCCCACGCGGTGCACACCCCCACCGGCCAGGGCTCCTCGATCTGGGACGTGCCCACCGACGTCGCGCTGCCGTGCGCGACCCAGAACGAGCTGGACGAATCCCATGCCCGCACCCTGGTGAAGAACGGCCTGAAGCTGGTGGCCGAGGGCGCCAACATGCCCACCACCCCCGGCGCGATGGCCCTGTTCCAGTCGGCCGGCGTGCTGTACGCCCCCGGCAAGGCCTCCAACGCCGGTGGCGTGGCGACCAGCGCCCTGGAGATGCAGCAGAACGCCAGCCGTGACTCGTGGGACTTCGAGACCACCGAGGAGCGACTGCGCCAGATCATGATCGACATCCACGACGACGTGGTGAACACCGCCGAGGAGTTCGGCCGCCCGGGCGACTACGTCACCGGCGCCAACGTGGCCGGGTTCATCAAGGTGGCCGACGCCATGCTCGCGCTCGGTGTGATCTGAGCCAGGGTTATCGGGGGCTGGACGATCTGAACCGGACACCTTGTCCCCGGGCAGCAGCGCGAGGACAATGGTGTGCGGGACGACCCGACTTTGAAGAAAGTCTGAGAATCTCTTAGACTTGGCGTGTTGGGTCACCATGAGGAGAAGTTGAGATGCGTCTGCGCCGCTGGCTGGTCGGGGTCGTGCTGCCAGTACTTGTCCTCCTCGCGACCGTGGTGACGCCCGGCCGGGCCGCCGCGCTGCCGTCGTTGCCCGTGGCGCCCGAGAAGGCAGTGGCCGTGACCGGCATTCCCGACCCGTGCGTGGCCACTCACCCGTGGCCGGCCGACGCGTCGCTGGCGCACATCAAGAACCTGCTGCAGAAGAACTGGGGCATCAACCTGGTCGGCGACTGGTGGACCGAGCGCGAGTACCGGCCCATGGTCAAGATCGTGTGGGAAACCCTCGACGCCGTCAGCTGCACCGACTACGTCAACCTGACCCGCGCCAAGGTCAACAACACGCTGACCATCTCGGCCGCCCCCACCCGCAGCTGGGCCTGGGGCGACTGGAGCCTCACCCGCCCCGGGGCGCTCACCTTCGACTTCGCCAAGTGGCAGCAGGCACTGGACGAGGACGACGCCGGTCGCCTCGTCCGCCTGGTGATCCACGAGATCGGGCACGCCTACAACGTCGACCGCGGTGACTCGCCGACCTACTGGGCCAGCTTCAAGCGGCTCTACGCCAGCGAGGGCAGGTTCTCCGACTACGGCCACAACGACATGGAGACCTACGCCGACGTGCTCGGCTACTACGTCGCCCGCTGCGCCAAGAACAACCCGTTCAACGAGCCGGGCCACCAGAAGTATTACGACTGGGCCCGCACCCACGTCTTCAAGGGCGTCGAGTTCGGCGGCCCCGCCGGTGCACCGCTGGACTGCTCCGCTGCCTGAGCCGGCTACTCGTCCGGGCTGACCGACGGGGCGCTGGGCGCCGAGCGGGGCAGCGTGCCGCCGCGCAACTGGCCCAGCATCGCGTGGGTGGCCGCCCGCATGTGCAGCGGCAGCACCCACGCCTCGGACGGGTCGTGCCCGGGGCCACCGAGCCAGACCTGGACCGGCGGGCTGGAGGCGCCCAGCGTGGCTGACACTTCGCGGGACTCGCGTCGTCCGCGGGCGCTGGAGGTCGAGATCGCCACGGCGCGCGGGCGCAGCTGGCGCACCGCCTGCTGCCAGCCCTCGGTGCTGATCGCCCGGCCCAGGTAGCGGGAGTCGACCCCGTGGCGGCGCAGCGCCACCGAGAACAGCATCGGCACCAGGTCTCGACCGTCGTGTTCCTGCTGGCCGAGCAGCACCATGGGGGCGACGCTGGGTCGCGACCCCTGCCAGGTGGGGGCGGTGGCGCTGGCCTGGTGGAACATCACGACCAGCCGCAGCACGATCGCCTGTTCGGCAGCGCGGACGTGCACGTCGAGCAGCTCACCGCGCTTGCGGCGCACGTCGAGTTCGGTCACCGCCTCGGTGAGCCACCCGTCGCAGGCGGCCTCGAAGTCGTCGAGGACCAGCGCCCTGGCCAGGATGCGGGCCATCCGGGTGACGTCGAGGGCGCCGGCGGCATCGGCCAGGTCACCGGGTGGCGGGATGTTGTCGTGGCCGCGCTGGTCGCGGGGCTGGTCCTGGGACAGGACGATGCTGGCGGCCTCGGCGGGGCCGACCCCCGAGTCGACCAGCTGCACCATCGTGCGCAGGCGCTGCACGTCGGTCTCGTCGTAGCGGCGGTACTTGGCGTCGGTGCGCTGCGGGGTGACCACACCGTAGCGGCGCTCCCAGGCCCGCAGGCGAGCGGCGGTGATGCCGGTCATGGCGACCACCTGCTTCACCGTGTACACAACGCCTCCGCGCAACCTAGGGGACGTAGGCGACTGTGCCACAAACCCGTTCGTCCCACCGGTTCGGGGCGGGTTCGTGACCAAACCTTGAGGTTTCCTCAACCCTGCCAAAAGGGGGGGTAGACAGCCCATGGCAACTCTGGAAATGTTTCGTCCACAAGGTTGAACAAACATTGTACGACCCCAGTCACACGCGGGCTGGACCGTCAAAGGAGGCTGTACATGGTTGATACCAAGCTCCCTCACCAGTCCTGGGTTGAGCTGGCTCGTTGCCGCGGAGCCGAGGACGATTTGTTCCCCGAGGGCAAGCAGCAGAAGCGGGCCGCAGCGATCTGCATCGGCTGCCCGGTCCGACAGGATTGCCTCATCGAAGCCCTCGACAACCGTCTGGAGTGGGGCATCTGGGGTGGCCTGACTGAACGGGAGCGCCGCGCACTGTTGCGCCAGCACCCCGAGGTCACCTCCTGGGGTGAAGTGCTCGCCCCGGAACGCACGGCCGCCAAGGCCAGCTGAACACCAAACACGGCGCCCCGCACAGTTGCGGGGCGCCGTGCTGTTCCCGGACGACCCGGGCAGGCTCAGCGTTGCCAGGTCACCCGGTTGCTGCTCAGGGATGCGTACACGCAGCCGGTCATGGTGAGGTCGGCGGCATTCGACTCCCGGACGACGCCCTCGCGAGTCTGGTAGCTGTACCTGATCTGTGCCGTGAACTGGTAGCAGGGCTGGTCAATGCCCGACGTTTCGACGTAGGCCGCGTTGTTCGCGGCATCGGACGGGGTGGCGCTCCACTTGGCCTGGCTGCCCAGGGAGTCGGTCGGACGGGGGTCGGCCCGGAAGGGGCACGACGGCGGGTAGAACGACGTCGAGGCGATGCATTCGTTGAAGGCGTCGACAACGGCCTTCTTGAACTTCGCGTCAGCATCCTCGGTGAGCTTGGCCCCGACGTCCAGGGTCTGGATCACCCCGGGGGCCATGTCCAGGGTGGGCTCGGCGGGCTCCCAGATGGGCTCGCTGCCGGTGTAGCTGGGGATCGGGGTGATCGTGTAGCTGCCGGGGAACAGGGCCACCTGCTGGTTCAGGAAGACACCGACGTCATCGCCGGGGTTCAACACGAAGCGCACCCGTGACTGCGAGGTGAACGTCACGTACGAGAACGGCTTGTACAGCTTGGTCCTGTCGCCCTCCTTGCGCAGCTCGAAGTCGTGGGTGTACTCCTGCTCGTTGTGCTTCCAGGTGACGCTGACCTTGTCGTCGGTCGCCTCACCCACCGAGATCAGGCTCCAGGTGCCACCGGGGTGGTGCCGGGTCGCGTCATAGACATTCTTGTAGTCGATGCCGGTCACGTGCCAGCTGAACTCGCGGTAACTGGGCTGCTGGGTGTTCAGCAGCTCGAAGAACGCCTCGACGGTGGGCTCGGCGCCGTTGCGGTTGTTGGTGAGCGCCCAGACACCGACGCCGGCGACCAGGACCGCCACCGCCACCAGGATCGCGACCAGCCCGGTGTTCGCCTTCTTGGGCTGCGGCGTTGTTGCCCACGCCTGGGGATGGCCCTGGTCCCAACCCTGCTGGCCCCATCCCTGCTGCTGTCCCTGCTGGTTCCAGCCCTGGTCCTGGCCCCAGGCCTGCTGACCCTGGCCCCAGTCCTGCGCACTGGGCTGGACCTGGGGACCTGGTTGGTTCCAGCCCTGCGGGGCCTGCTGACCCTGCTGGTTCCAGCCCTGTGGGGCTTGCTGTTCCCAGCTGGGTGGCGGGGTGGCAGAGTTCGGCTGGTAGCCGCTGCCGGGGGACTGTGGTGGGTAGGACATGGGGGCACCTCCGGCCATCATGGTGCCATGACCCCGGGGTCACGCTGTTTCGCAGACCGGTCAGTGGGCGGCGCAGCCGCGGTGCCAGGGGCCGCTAATACTCCCAGGTGAGCCTCAGGTCCGGGGTCGCCCGCACACAGCCCTTGTTGGGCCAGGTTCGCAGGGTGGCGCTGGTCGGCTCACCTGCCGTGGTGCGGTACTCGTAGGTCAGCCGGGCGTCCACCAGGAAGCAGGGCTGTGTCACTGTCGAGTCCCCGACATAGGCGATGGACGGCACCTCCGGCGATATCCGCCAGCTCGCGGGGGCCTGGAGGTCAGCATTGGACGCCGGCGTGACCTGGTTGGGGCAGCCCGACGGCCGCAACACCTCGGACTCCAGGCAGGTGTTCAGGTTGTCGCGGACCAGTTCGATGAGTTCCTCGGTGGCCGTTGCAGTCAGGCGGGGTTCCAGGTCGACGTCCGTCCGCAGGGCCGAGGGCGCCACCTTCACCGTGGTCGAACGCGGCTCCCAGAACAGCGGGGTGCTGCTGGACGGGGGCTGGGGGGTGACGGTGTGCACGCCGGGGACGAGGGTGTAGGTCTGATTGGTGAACATCACCTCCCGAGTGGCCGAGTTGAGCTGGAACTGCAGGGACTGCCGCTCGGTCTCCCCGTTGAAGGTGACCCTGGGGAAGGGGTTGTACAGCTTCCAGGTGCCGCTGACCCGGCGGACGGGCATCTCGGAGGTGAACTCCTCGCCCTGGTGGGTGAACCCCACCCGGACGTTCCCGCGGCTGACCTGGTCCACCGAGGTGACGGTGTAGGTGCCCCCGGGTGCCAGGGCCAGGGCCTCACGGACCCGGGAGGTGATGGTGCCGTTGACGTAGTCGGTCAGCTCGTTGCTGGTCACCCCGGGCTTGCTCAGGGCATCGAAGAACCCCCGCACTGCCCGCTCAGGACCGGGGTCGATGGCCTGTTGCCCGAAGCCCAGCCACCCCACGGCGATGACCAGGATGACCGCCACCACCTTGGCCCCGGCGGTCTGGTCCCAGGACTTGTCGGACTCCCATGCCTGTTTCGCCATCGTTGAACCTCCTCGACCCCGTCGAGCCTCTTGACCTCGTCGAACTTCCGAACCACTGAACTTTCGAACCACCGAACTCCCGAACAACCGTGCCATGCCGGGGCTCAGTGCCTGCTCAGCGCCAGGTGACCGTCCCCTGGAACACACAGCCCTTGGTCGCCAGAGGTTCTCGTCCGGTGGCCCGGGTGTTGTCGACGGTCGTGTAGGTGTGGACCAGCGTGCCGGTGATCTCGTAGCAGGGCGCCTGCACCGACGGGTTGTCCACCAGCTTGGGCTGCCGACCGGCATCAGCCGGGTCACTCGACCACACCACTTCAGGTCGAGCGATGGCGTTGTCGGGGCGGCGCGGCATGAACGGGCACCTGATGTAGCCGGTGAAGTTGTCATCGGACAGGCACTCGGCGAAGGCGTCGATGACGCTCTGCCGCGTGCTGGCGGCTGCCTCATCGGTCAGGTGCCCCTCGATCGTGATCTGACGCACCTCGGCCGGCGCCAGGTCGAAGGTCGGCTTACGAGGCACCCAGAAGACCGGGTCGTAGTTGGTGTTCGCCAGCGGGGTGATCGTGTAGTGGCCCGGGTAGTACAGGCGTTGGGAGTTCACCAGCGTGGACTTCCCGTTGGCCTGGAACCGCAGGTGGTCAGGGGAGAGGAAGGCCACCGTGGGGAACGGCTTGACCAGCTTCCAGGAACTGCCTTCCTTGGTCACCGGGATGTCGTTGGTGAACTCGTCCCCCTGGTGTGACCAGGTCACCCGGACGAAGCCATGGGAGTGTTCACCGATGGAAACCACCGAGTAGCCCCCCGGCTCGGAGGAGGCGCGCGCTTCCAGGATCCCGCCAATCCCGACGCCGGTGGTGACCTGCTGGAAGTCGCGCGTGCTCGGGGAGGGTTCGTTCAGGAGCGCGAAGAAGGTCTCGATCGCCTGCTCCGGCCCGCGGGTGATCGCCCCAACGCCGAGCCCGACGGCAACCACGGCCACCACGACCAGTACCCCGATGACGGTGCTGGCCCGCCTCTTCTTCCGGGGTGGCGCCGGCTCCTGCCCCTGCCACGCGGCGGCGGGGTGCGGCTGGTTGGCGGCCGGGTAGTAGGGATGCTGTGGTTGGTGAGTCATCGAGAACCTCCGGGCACCATCCTGCCCCGAACCGGGTCAGGGGCCCGCTCGGGTGGCAGGCTGGGCCCATGGCTGATGACGCGTCTCCCCTCACCGCCCGGCAGTGGCAGCGCAGCGACGGGCTGGGTGCCTGGCGGGTCCTCGGTGAGGGCGCGGCGGCCTGGTTCACCACCCCTTCCCACCGTGACGGGGCCGCGCTCGCTGCCCGTGCCGCCGACCTCGCGGAGCAGGCTGATCGCACCCTGGACGCGGACGTGCGCGCCGCCGGCGTCCGCGTCCGACTGCCCACCTCGCAGGACGATGGGCTCACCGCCGTCGACGTCGAGTTGGCCCGCGCGATCAGCGCGACCGCCGCTGACCGTGGCTTCACCGCTGACCCGGGCGTGCTCCAGGACCTGCAGGTGGCCGTCGACGCGCTCGACCGGGCGGTGGTGGCCCCGTTCTGGGCGCGGGTGCTGGGCTACCGGCCGGCCGGTGACCAGGTGCTCGCCGACCCCCTGCGACGCAATGCTGCGATCTGGTTCCAGGGTCAGGACGCTGCTCGTCCGCTGCGCAACCGACTGCACGTCGATGCGGTCACCACGGCCGAGCGGGCCCGCGAGGTGCTCGCCGAGATGCCCGGGCTGGGAGCGTCGGCGGTGGCCAACCACGGGTACTACGCCACCGTGGCCGACGCCGAGGGCAACGAAGTCGACCTGCTCCCGCTGGTCGATGGGGCCGACCGCTGGGAGGGTGCGGCGACCGAGGACTGGCGGCTGGTCTTCAGCGCGCTGGCCTGCTACCGCGTCGAGGGTGCCGCACAGGCCGGACGAGTGGCCGAGGCGGCCGCGGCGCTCGCCGACCGGGCCGGGTTGCCGCTGGGGATCGACCTGCGGCCGGGGCTGGTGGTGCTGGACACCGGCAAGGACCGCTGGGAGACCGATGAGGGCTACGAGCAGTTGGCCGCCCAGGTGCAGGTGGCCGCCCGTGACCTGGGCGCGGTGGCCGACGTGGCCCTGCCACGCTTCCACCAGGTCGTCATCGACGCGGTCGACATTCCCGCCGTGCGCCGCTTCTGGCAGGTCGTGCTCGGCTACGCCGAGGACCCCCGCGAAGGGGTGACTGACCTGGTCAACCCGCACCAGCTCACCATGCCCGTGGTACTGCAGGACCTCGAGGCCGACGACACCGCACGACGTGCGCAGCGCAACCGCATCCACCTCGACCTGTTCGTGCCCGACGACCAGCTGGAGCAGCGACTGGCGGCCGCGCTGGCCGCCGGCGGCACCGTGGTGCGCGATGCCTCACCCACCTGGTGGACGATCGCCGACCCCGAGGGCAACGAGGTCGACCTGACCACCTCGGTGGGCTGGGACGAGGTCGGCGGGGGGCAGTAGCAGTCTCAGGTGCGCCACTCCATGGTGGAACTGCCCTGGGTGGTGCAGCCGGTGAAGGTGGTCGGCACCGGCTCGCTGCGCTTGCGCAGCTCACCGCGGGGTATGTAGCCGTAGCTCAGGTCCACCGAGAACTGGTGGCAGATCTGCAGCGCCGAGTCGGTCGGCACCACGGTGAACTCGACCCGGCTCATGATCGGGCTCGTCCGCCACAGCGGGGCGGCGTCCTGACCCCGGTCACGAAGGGTTCGAAGTCGGTCGGCTTGCCGGTCTCCCGGTTCAGCACGTCGAAGAAGCCCTGGACCGTGGCGGCCGCCGCTTCGCCGTCGAGCTGGTCGTCCGAGCAGCCGGCCAGGCCCAGCGTGAGCACCAGTGCCGTCAGCAGCGCGACCAGTTTCCCCGCTGGGGTGGGCATTGTCCTCGAGGTCACCATGCCCCCCATGGTCACCGCCGCCGGGGTCACCGACCGGCCGGGGGCCCAGCATGTGAGAGCGTCGCCGGCCCGGCACACCCGGTCAGGGGCCGACCAGCGCGTCGGCCGCCTCGGCCCCACCCATCCGGGCGATGACCTCGCGATCACCCACCACGACCAGCCGGTCACTGGCCCGCGACAGCCCCACGTAGAGCCGCTCGCGGCCGCGGTCACGGCTGCCGTCCTCGTTGATGCACAGCACCACGGCCTTGCGTTCGAGCCCCTTGAAGCCCAGCACGTGGCTGTAGAAGACGTCCTCGTCGGACCAGAAGTCATCCCAGTAGTCATTGAAGCCCAAGGACTCCTGCCGCTCGGCCTGCACCGGGTGGCGACGGCCGGTGGTCAGCAGGGCGATGTCACCGGGCCGCCACCCCTCGTTGAGCAGTTCTTCGACCTGGTCGTCGGCGACGTCCAGCGCCTCGTCCGGGCCGGCGGCGACGAAGGTGACCTCGGGTCCCTCAGGGCCACGCAGCTGCATCGACGTCGGTGCCAGCGGCACGAAACTCGCCCCGATCTGGCGGGTGTTGCGCAGGTTGTGGTCGAGCACCAGCGGCACCAGCGCGATCGGGGGTCGTCCGAAGCGTTCGAAGACCCGCTGCCGTTCGTCGGTGTAGGCGTAGAGGCCGCCCTGCTCCGGGTCACGCAGGCCCGCCACCAGCACGTGCCACCAGTCGGTGGCGAAGTCCTGGGACTCGTCGATGATGATCGAGTCGAACAGCTGGTCCTCGGCCAACCCGGCGGCTGCCGCCAGCATCAGGGCAGGCAGGCGCTGCTCCCAGTAGTCCGAGTCGAGGCGGTTGCCGTCGACCCTCACCCCCCACCGGCGGGCCAGGTCCTCGAACGAGCCGACGAAGGCGGGGCGGTGTTTGCGTGAACCGACCTCCAGCTCGCGCTTCAGGTGCTTGGCCAGGCCGTAGGAGTAGCAGACCACCGCGACCTTCTGCCGGGTGCCGGTCAGGCGTCCCGAGGCCAGGTCACTGGCCTGGCGCTGGGCGAGCACGGTCTTGCCGCTGCCGGCGCCGCCGCGCACTTCGACCCGGGGTACCAGCCGGATGACGCTGAGCAGGTTCGCCTGTTCCATGGTCAGCCGGTCGGCCAGGGTGCGCCGGTCATCGGCCAGCGCGACCGGGTCGGCGGCGGGCAGGCTGCGCCCGGCCAGGATGTCGCAGACCACCTCGATGTCCTCGGCGGTCGGGACCCTCGCGTCGCGGCGGTGCAGCGAGGTGGTGTCCCAGACCCGTTCGCCCAGGTTCTCCAGGTCGGACGAGCCGCTCACCTGCCACCGGGGGCAGTCCGGCAACTGGAAGTCCTCGCCCAGGTGGGTGTTGGCCAGCACCACGTGGTGGCTCCAGCGCAGCCGCCCCCGTGATCCCCACCGGGGGTCGGCCTCGACGTAGTGGCGCAGCGCGTAGCAGGCGTCCCGGGCCTGGTCGACCGGGTGGACCACCTCCGAACCCTGGTCGCGGCTGATCCGCCAGTTGCCCCCGTCGTGCCAGACGTGGGAGCCCTTCACCTCGATGGTGACGATGCCTGACCCGGGCATCAGCGCCACCAGGTCAACCTCATGGTCCTTGTCGCGGTCAGTCAGTCGAAAGTTGGGCAGGATGGTGCACCCGTCCAGCTGGCGGAAAAGGCGCCGCCAGACATCGGCCTCCGAGCCGGTGGTGAACCTCGGCTCGGCGGGGATGGAACGGGCGGCCACGGTTCAGCTGACCCGGAAGTTGACCGTCATCACGTGCGACTCACCCGGGCCCACCGTGAGGGCATGGTTGACGACATTGCCCGACTCGACGCAGACCATGTGCCGGTAGTCCTCATCGGGCATGTCCGCCATCGTCGCAGCCCCTTGCGACCACGGGTTCCAGACCACCGTCGAGCTCGACCCGGTCGTGGTGACCTCGATGGTGCGCTGCGGGCCGACCACCTGCACCGCCGCGGTGGTGTCGTGGATCTGGTCGACCGGGCCGGCGAAGACCACGTCACCATCCTGGGTGGACGACTCCTGGGTGACCTTGCTCCAGAACGGGGTGCCGTCCAGCCCGGTGACCCTCACCTCGGAGATGTCCTCGACGGCCAGGTAGGTGTGCAGCAGGGTCTCGACATCGAGCAGGGTGGTGCCGGCGACGACCTCCAGCTCGAGGTCCAGCTCGGCACCGATCCGCAGGGTGTAGCGCAGCGTCGCGTCCTCGGGGAACAGTTCGGGGTGGGGTGCATCGACATGGTCGGCACCGTGCAGTTCGAAGGTGAGGGTCGCGGTGCCGTCCTCGTCCACGGACGCCGTGGTCAGCTGCCAGTCGGTCACCCGCGCCCACCCGTGGGCCGGTTCGAGGCTCACGACCGCATCGGGGTGCCCCGATGCGGTGACCAGGTGGTTGCGGCCCGCGGCGAACCAGGGGAAGCAGACTGGGATGCCGCCGCGGACCGCCGCCCCCGGCTGCCAGCGGGACTGGTCGCTCAAGTACAGCACCTGCGCGGCGCCGGCGGGCTGCCAACCGATCAGTTGGGCACCCTGCACGGCGACGGCCGCCTCGACAGCGGGGGTGCTGATCCGGATCGTGGGCAAGGGGTCGGGGACGAGGGTCATGCCTTCGGGCATCGACAGGTCGCTCATGCCACCGAACTTACTGCGATTCCTGCTCCTTGCCCGGCATCTTGCGGCAACGCAGTTGCGCCGCCACCGTGGTTGAATCGGCGAGTACCCGCTACCGATGGAGAACACATGGCGACCCTGGTCTTCCTGCACGCGCACCCCGACGACGAGGCCACCTCGACCGGCGGGACGATGGCGCTGGCCCACGACCTGGGCCACCGCGTCGTGTGGATCTGCTGCACCGACGGCTCCCAGGGCACCCGCACCGGTGATGCCGACGAGTCGGTCTCGCAAGTGCGTCGCCGCGAGGCCCGGGCCAGCGCCGAGATCCTGGGGGTTGACCGGCTGGTGTTCCTCGAACACCAGGACTCGGGCATGCACGGCTGGGCCAGCAACAACGACCCCGAGGCGTTCATGAACGTCGACCCGCAGGTGGTGGGCGCTGATGTGGCGGGGATCCTCGACGAGGAGGACGCCGACGTGCTGGTCGGCTACGACTGGCACGGCAACTACGGCCACCCCGACCACATCATGGTGCACAAGGTGATGAACGCGGCCGCCGACCAGGCCGCCCGCCGGCCCCGGGTGCTGCAGGCCACCATGAACCGCGATGCCATGCGCGACGGGTACGACCCCGAGCTCGGCGGCATCGACCCCGATGCCCCCGGCGATGACGGCAACCCCTTCGGCACCCCCGAGTCGGAACTGGCCTGGAAGGTCAACGTCAACGAGACCGTGATGCGCAAGCGGGCGGCGCTGGCCGCGCACGAGAGCCAGGAGGATGCCAAGCAGCTGCTGGCGATCCCGGACGAGTTCTTCGCGCTGGGCTTCCGCCACGAGTACTTCATCGAAGAGGGCCGCGGCCCGATGGTCGAGGCCTGGCCCTTCGACTGAGGCCCACCGCAATGCCCACGGAGCGCCGTTGCGCCACTTTCTGCCCAGAGTCTTCACCACCAGTGAAGGACCCGCGACGGAACCTGCGCATCCGCGGTGGAGGGGAGGGGAGATCGTCCCTGAACCCGACGACCCTGACCCGCACCCCCCGGAACCCACCCGTGTCCTTGTCCGCGTGGCACCGCCGGTCTAGTCTGACAACACGGTTACCAAACCTGAGTACCGTCCCTCCGCAGAATCGAGCACGGGATGAACGGCGAACACGTGGACGCGGTCGTGATCGGGTCCGGTTTCGGGGGGTCGGTCGCGGCCTACCGCCTCGCCCAGGGCGGGCGCTCGACAGTGCTCCTGGAACGCGGCCAGGCCTACCCGCCCGGCAGCTTCGCGCGCACGCCGTACGAGATGAAGCGCAACTTCTGGGAACCCAAGGACTCCCTCTACGGCCTGATCGACGTCCGCTCCTTCCGCAAGCTCGAGGCGGTCGTCGCGGCCGGGCTCGGCGGCGGGTCACTGGTCTACGCCAACGTGTTGCTGCGCAAGGACGAACGCTGGTTCGTCCATGACGACCCGGTGCCCGGCGGGGGCTATGAGAACTGGCCGATCAGCCGCAGCGAACTCGACCCGCACTACGACGCCGTCGAACAGTTCCTGGCCCCGCAACCCTCCCCCTACCCGCAGATCGCCAAGTCGGTCGCCCTGCGGGATGCCGCCAAGGCCCTCGGGCTGGAGGTCTTCTCCCCACCGCTGGCGATCAGCTTCGGCGCCGACCCCAACGACCCGGCCCCCAAGCAGGTGCTGCCCACCCCCGAGTACGGCAACCTGCACGGGGTCACCCGGCTGAGCTGCCGCCTGTGCGGGGAGTGCGACATCGGCTGCAACGAGGGCTCCAAGAACACAATGGACCACACCTACCTGTCGGCCGCCAAGCACCACGGCGCCGACATCCGCACCCTGGCCAAGGCCAGCGCCATCGTCCCCCTCGACGGCGGGGGCTACGAGGTCGGCTACCTCGAGTACTCCCAGACCGCCGACGACTCCGGTCGGCGCACCGCCACCCGGCGCAAGCTGCGCTGCGACGTGGTGATCGTGGCCGCCGGTGCGCTCGGGTCGACCGAACTGCTGCTGCGCAACCGGGTGCACCTGCCCGCGCTCGGCCCCGCGCTGGGCACCAGGTTCAGCGGCAACGGTGACCTGATGACCTTCCTGATGGGTGCCCAGGTCGACACCGACAGCGGACGATCCCGGCTGATCGACGGCTCGTACGGCCCGGTGATCACCAGTTCCATCCGGGTGCCCGACGGCGTCGATGCAGCCGGGCGACCCGGCCGCGGCTACTACATCCAGGAAGCCGGGTTCCCGGAGTTCATCAACTGGCTGATCGAGGCCTCGACCATGCACAAGTCGATGGCCCGCGGTGCCCGGCTGGCCGCCGAACTGCTGCAGCATCGCCTGCGGGGCCGCAACGAGTCGACCATCTCGGCCGAGGTGGCCCGCATGGTCGGCGAGGGTCGCATCGGCAGCAGCTCGCTGCCCCTGCTGGGCATGGGCCGCGACGTGCCCGACGGGGTGATCAGCCTGCGCCGCGGCTACCTGGACGTCGACTGGCACACCTCGACGAGCATGGAGTACTTCAACGACCTGCGCGAGACCATGCGGCAGATGGCCGATGTGCTGCACGCGAACTTCCATGACAACCCCTTGTGGTTCACCCAACGGGTGGTCACCGTGCACCCGCTCGGGGGCCTGCCGATGGGCCGCCACGACACCGAGGGGGTGGTTGACAGCTGGGGCCAGGCGTTCGGCCACCCGGGCCTGTTCGTGCTCGACGGCTCGTCCATGCCCGGGCCGGTCGGGCCCAACCCGGCCCTGACCATCGCCGCGCTCGCCGATCGCGCCACCGAACGGATGCTCGAGACCGCCTTCGGCCACCCCGCCCGCAGCCACACCCCGCAGGACCAGCGCCGCCGGCGCGGCGAGGACGAGTTCGAGGGCGCCGGGCTGGTCAGCGACGACACCGGCCTGCTGGGCGCAGGGCCACTCACCGACAGCGAGGACCAGTTCATGGGCTACGACCAGGACGATGACGAACCCGGCGACCACGGCGGCTCGGTGGAGTTCACCGAACAGATGAAGGGCTGGGTGACCCTGGGCGCCACCGACCCCGTCACGGGGGCCAGGCGTGCCCGGGCCCTGGGCCATGCGCTGATGTTCGAACTGACCATCACCGCCCCGAGGATGGACAGTTTCACCACCGAGGCGATGCACCAGGGCAGCGCCCGCGGCTTCGTCCGCTCAGACCTGCTCGGCGGTGACATGGACGTCGAACGTGGCTGGTTCAACCTGTTCGTCGACCTCGGTGAGGCCCGCGAAATGCGCTACCGGCTGTGGCTGCACGACGCCTCGGGGGCACCGGTCACGCTGTACGGGTTCAAGACGGTGCGCAATGACCCCGGCCTGGACATCTGGACCGACACCTCCACCCTGTACACGACGCTGGTCCGTGGGCACGTCCACCCCGACGACCAGGACGGTGAGGTCATCGGCGCGGGTGTGCTGCGCATCAAACCGCTCGACTTCGCCCGGCAACTGACCACCTTCCGCGCCGACGGGCGGGCCCCGCTGCGGTCCCTGTGGCGGTTCGGCAAGTTCTTCATCGGGGCCCTGTGGGACGTCTACGGGCCCGGTCACCGATCACGAAGGGCGGCCAGCAGCCATGCCTGAAACACTCACCGGCGCCGTCACCCGCGCCGACCACCGCACCGAGTCGCACGCCTTCACCGCCGGTGACGGGCTGCCGCTGACCCTGGTGCGGGTCCGCGCCGAGGGCCACCCGGAACCCTGGCGGGGCCCGGTGATGCTCGTCCACGGGGCCGGGGTGCGCGGCGAACTGTTTCGCCCGCCGGTGCAGCGCACGCTGGTCGACGCCCTGCTCGAGGACGGCTGGGACGTCTGGCTGCTGAACTGGCGTGCCTCGATCGACCTGCCGCCGGTGCCCTGGACGCTGGACGACGCGGCGGCCTACGACCACCCCTACGCGGTGCGCCACGTGTTGCAGTTGACCGGGGCCACGACCATGAAGGCGGTGGTCCACTGCCAGGGGTCGACCTCGTTCACCATGTCGGCGGTGGCCGGCCTGCTGCCCGGGGTCGACACCGTCGTCACCAATGCGGTCTCGCTGCACCCGGTGCTGCCTCGGTGGTCACGGCTCAAGATCCATGCGCTGACCCCGATGCTCACCCGGCTCACCCCGCATCTGGACCCCGGCTGGGGCGACCAGCCGGACTCGGCCATGGGCTGGCTGACCCGCACCGCCGTGCTGGCCGGTCACCGTGAGTGTGACAACGCGGTCTGCCGCCTGGTCAGCTTCACCTACGGCGCTGGACGACCCGCGCTGTGGTCGCATGCCAACCTGGACGAGGCCACCCACGACTGGCTGCGCGGCGAGTTCGGTCGGGTGCCGGTCAGCTTCTTCGCGCACATGCGTGCCTGCGTCGCCGCCGGCCGCATGGTCCAGGTGAGCGACAACCCGAAGCTGCCCGACGACTTCACCGCTGAGGCGCCGCAGACCGACGCCCGCTTCGCGTTCTTCGCCGGTGAGGACAACCTGTCATTCCTGCCCGAAAGCCAACAATTGAGCTGGGAGTTCTTCCGGCAGCACCGGCCCGACCGGGGTGACACCCTGCACCGGCTGGCCCACTACGGCCACCTCGACCTGTTCCTCGGCAAGGACGCCGCCCACGACGTCCACCCGCTCATTCTCGCCGAGCTGCGCGGCCCGTGACCCTGGCCACCACCACGACGATCAGCGCCAACGGGGCGAGCAGCAGCATCGCGAACATCGCCAGGGTGATCATCGGGCCGGCCACGTTGTGGTAGGTGATGTGCTCACGCTGGTAGTCGACCATGGACGGGTCCTGGGCGAAGGTCAGGTCGGTGACGATGTCCTCGGGCTCGTAGGTGGCCTCATAGGTGGTCAGGTGCACCTGCTCGCCGATGAGCAGCGGGTTGCGCAGGTCCTGGTTGGGCACCTTGCCCGAGAACAGCAGGGTGAGCTGGTGCGGACCGGCCTGCTGAGCGACCGCCATCGGGTGGGCCGAGAGCAGGTAGAGGCGCACGTCCTGGTGGACCTTCGCGTGGCGCGACAGCCGCAGCGGGTAGACCGGCTCGGCCGTCTCGAAGGTCATCCGCAGCGTCGGCAGGGCGTCCTCAAAGGCAGCATCGGTGCCCTCGGCGGTGAGCTTGACCGCCTGCAACACCCAGCCCTGATCGAGGTACTTCTGGAAGGTGGGCACCAGGTCGTCGCGGCTGGGGTAGCCGTTCTCGCCCAGCCACAGGTTGACCTCGGTGGCGTCGGTGCCGCTGAGGGTGGCCACCGTGAACGGGCCCACCCTGGTGGTGCTCAACACCCGTGCCCCGACCTCGCGGGGGGCGCCGTCGGACCCGGCCAGGAACAACCGGGACAGCGAGGGTCGAAAGACCCGCTTGACGACGACCCTCGGGGCTGAGACATCAGCCATGATGGTGAACGCAGCGTCGGCCCCCAGGGAGATCTCGGCCGGCGACGGGGTGGGCATGATCCACCCGGCGTCCTCGGTGCGCTCGCCCAGCAGCATCTGCAGGTCGATCGACTGCCGGGTGCCGTCCCAGGCCACGATGGCCACCTCGCCGGTGACCGTGCCGTCGGAGACGACCGCCCCGCAGGCGCAGGCCACCGCCTGCTGCGGGCCGACGAGCAGCCCGGCGACCAGCAGCATGGCCGCGGCCGTTGCCGCCACCAGCCGGACGAGGAGTCTGCGCATTCTTCGAGGGTACGCGATCTTGTTCTGGGCCGAAGCCGATACTTCCGACCTCATCGGAGGCGAGCGCGAGGACGCCGTCGTCGGTGTAGTGGGAGAATTCGCCCACGTCTCCGGCACCATGAGGTGAGCGAGCGAAGATTGCCGTGGTGACGTCGCGAAAGGTCTGTTCGTCCATTGCCGTGCTTTCAGTGGTGGGCCGTGTGGTGAGGCTGCAGTGACAACTGACAGACGGCGCAGCCTGCCGGGTGATCGCTGACCAGTAGGTGTCAACCCGACGGATGGGCTCGCGCGGTGAGGAGGCCGTCTGACTGGACGGACCGTAGTTTCGCTGTGCTCAGAACAGGCCGTCGTTGACCGGGGGCGCGTGGGTGGGGTCGACCCCCCGGAACAGCTTCGAGACCGACTTGCCGGCGTGGATGCGGCGGATGGCATCGGCGAACAGCGGTGCCACCGAGCGGGTCACCAGGTCGGGCCAGTTCTCGGGCCGGGGCACCGTGTTGGCGCACACCACCTCGCTGATGAAGGGGTGGTTGCTGAGCCGTTCGACGGCTTGTCCGGTGAACAGCCCATGGGTGGTGGTGACTGCGGCGTCGACGGCACCGTAGTCCTGCAGGCGTTCCAGGATCTCCAGGATCGAGCCGCCCGTGGCGATCTCGTCGTCCAGCACGATGGCGTGCTTGCCGGCCACGTCACCGACGATCGAGTCGATCACCACCTTGTCGTCGTCCACCCGCTGCTTCTGGCCGGCTGCCACCGGCAGGTTCAGCAGCCGGGCGAACTGGCTGGCCTGCTTGGCCGCGCCGAGGTCGGGGGAGACCACCACGTGCCGGGACAGGTCGCGCCCGCGGAAATGGTTGGCGAGCTCGCCGATCGCGGTCAGGTGGTCGACGGGAAAGCTGAAGAAGCCGTGCACCTGCGGTGAGTGCAGATTCATGGTCAGCACCCGGCTGGCCCCGGCGGTGTGCAACATATCGGCCACCAGCCGACCACCGATCGAGATGCGCGGGCGGTCCTTCTTGTCCGACCGGGCGTAGGCGAAGTGCGGCATCACCGCGGTGATCTGGGCGGCCGAGGCCCCGCGGGCGGCGTCGATCATCATCAACAGCTCGACCAGGTGCTCCTGGGTGGGCGGCACCAGTGGCTGGATGATGAACACGTCGCTCTTGCGGCAGCTGGCCAGCAGTTGGGTCTGCATGCAGTCATTGCTGAACCGGCTGGTCACCGAACGTGACAGCGGCACGTCGAGAAACTCGCAGACCTCCTCGGCGAACTCCTGGTGGGCTGATCCACTGAAGATGACGACTTCGTCCACGGCTGCTCCTGACACTCGGGTCACCGGTGGGGCCCAGCGTAGCGAGACCGCGCCCGCACCGGGTTGGGGGTCCGTGTCACCAGCCGGTGCGCGGGCTCCTTGTGTGGTGGAACCACAGAAGGGAGTCGGACCATGTCCGAACCAAACAAGTATGGGGCGAGGGCCTCATCGGCACCGCCATCGGGGCCGCCGTGTGGAACGTCGGCACGGTCCTGGTCACCGATTGATCGACCGGTGCGCTGCACGCCTTCACCATCGAACACGGCGTGGCGTCGGCGTCGCGTACTACTCGGGAACGGCTGCCTACGCCCCGCTAGACGGATGGGAGTTCGCGCTGAAGGACTGACGCCCGGCCCACTCGTGCGGATTTTCGAGACAGTGTGTATCGCTACTACCATGGAGGGCATGACCCACGCACCCGAAACCACCGTCGCCACGACCCCTGACGTCGACCCCACCCTGGTGGAGCAGCGGCGCAGGCCGCTGTTCATCTCCTCGGCGCTGACCAGTGTGCTGATGCTGGTCATGCTCGGCCTCGGCATCGGGATCGCCGTTGGCAACCACGGCCTGCGCGACGCCCACAAGGGCATCGCCTACCTGCTAATCGTGGTCTCGATCATCGCCACCGTGCTGGCCCACCGCTACGGCCGGGCGAAGGCCAACCTGGGCACCTTCTTCCACGCGCTGTCGCTGCCGATCCTGCTGCTGGTGCAGTTCGTCATCGGCGAGGGTGACTTCGCGATGATCCACATGGTGCTCGGGGTGCTGATCCTGATCGCCACCGTCGCGCTGACCACGCTGAGCTCCCGGCGCGCGAAGGTCTGACCCGGCTATTCGCGGGACAACCTGCTCGGCCACCAGATCCTTCGTCCGATGTCATGGGACAGTGCCGGCACCAACAGTGAGCGCACCACGAAGGTGTCCAGCAGCACCCCGAAGGACACGATGAACGCGATCTGGGCCAGGAACAGGATCGGGATCACCGCCAGCGCCGCGAAGGTCGCTGCCAGCACCAGACCGGCCGAGGTGATCACCCCACCGGTGATCGACAGCCCGCGGATGATGCCCTGACGGGTGCCGTGCTCCAGCGATTCCTCACGCACCCGGGTCATCAGGAAGATGTTGTAGTCGATGCCCAGCGCGACCAGGAAGACGAAGCTGTACAGCGGCACGGCCGGGTCGGCGCCGGGGAAGTCGAGCACGTGGTTGAAGACCAGCGCCGCGACACCCAGGGCGGTGCCGAAGGACAGCACCGTGGTCGCCACCAGCAGCAGCGGGGCCAGCAGCGAACGCAGCAGCAGCGCCAGGATCACCATGATCACCAGCAGGATCACCGGGATGATCAGGTTGCGGTCGTGCACCGAGGCGTCATTGGTGTCGACCGAGGTGGCCGTGACACCGCCCACCAGCGCCCCGGGAATCGCGTCGTCCAGTTCGGTGCGCAACTCGCGCACGGTCTGGGCGGCCGCGTCGGAGTCGGCGGCATCGGTCAGGGTGGCCTGCAGCATGACCAGCCCGTCGACCACGGTCGGGTCGGGGGCGGGGCTGCCGGGCTGGCCGAGCGGCTGGATGCCCTCGCTGGTCACTGGTGCGGTGCCGCTGGGGGAGTCGGCCGCGACGATGCCGACCCCGTCGACGCCGGAGCTCGCCAGCAGGATGTCGGCGGCGTCCTGCATCCTCTCCTGCGGCACGACCACGATGGCCGGGCTGCCGCTGCCGCCGGGGAAGTGCTGCCCGAGCAGCACCTGCCCGTCGCGGGCCTGCGACTCGCCCAGCACCAGGTCGGACTGCGGCACCCCGGAGGCGTTCAGCTGGGTGGCGCCGACGACGCCGATCGCCAGGACGACGGCGGTCACGATCCAGATCGGACGAGCAGCTGTGCTGATCTTCTTTCCGAGCCAGGCCCACAGTCCGGTGCCGTGGACGCCCTGCTCGGCGGCGGCGAGTTCGGGCTCGTACTTGGGGCGACGCGGCCAGAAGGCTACCCGGCCGAGCAGGAAGAGCATCGCCGGCAACAGTGTCAGCGCCGAGAGCATCGCGAAGACGATGCCGATCGCGGCGACCGGGCCCAGCGTGGAGTTCGACTTCAGGTCGCTCAGCAGCAGGCAGAGCAGGCCGGCGATGACGGTGCTGCCCGAGGCGATGATCGGCTCGAAGGAACCCCTCAGCGCGGCCTGCGTGGCCACCCAGGTGTCCCTCGTGGAGCGTAGTTCCTCCCGGAATCGGGCCACGTAGAGCAGGGAGTAGTCGGTCGCCGCACCGATCACCAGGATGAACAGGATGCCCTGGGTCTGCCCGCTCAGCAGCAGGATGTCGGCCTTGGCCAGCCACCACACGCTCAGCAGCGCCACGCACAGGGCGAACATGCTGGTGGCCAGCACGACGATGGGCAGCAGGATCGAGCGGTAGACCACGATCAGGATGATGAACACCGCGGTGAGGGCCACCGCCAGCAGCAGACCATCGATGCCGGAGAAGGCTTCACCGATGTCGGCGGCGAAGCCGGCTGGGCCGGTGACGTGCACCTCGATCCCCTCTGGGGCGCCATCCCGCAGCACCTGGCTCACCTCGTCGACCACATCGGCCAACTCGGCCTCGGGGTCAAGCGGCACGAAAGCCTGCAGGGCCAACCCGTCCTCGGACGGGATCGCGGGGGAGGAGCCCTGTTCGACCCCGGTCACCGAGGTCAGGGCGCTGACCTGGCTGTTCATCGCTGCGATCTGGTCCTCAGTCAGCGGGGTCTCGGAGGTGAAGACCAGGATGGCCGGGATCGATTCGGAGTCACTGAACTCGGCCCGCAGTTCCTGCACCCTGGTGGCATCGGCTGAACTGGGCAGGTAGTTGGCCTGCTCATTGGAGGAGACCTCACCGACGCGGCCGAAGTAGGGTCCACCGACGGCGGCACCTACCAACCAGACCACGATCAGTACCGCTGGCAGCAGGATGCGCAACCAGCGGCTGGGGGTGTGTGCGCTCATGGAATTTTCCTCAGGGGGTCGGTGTCGGGAAGGGGGCCGGCCGAATGGTCGCCCCGGATGCGTTTGAGGACCAGTTCGGCACTGATCAGGCACATGGGTACGCCCACCCCGGGCGACGTGGTGCCGCCCGCATAGTAGAGCCCGCTCACCCGGGGTGAGGAGTTGCCGACTCGGAACATGGCACTTTGCCCCAGGGTGTGGGCGGGCCCGAGCATGCCACCCCGCCAGGAGTGGTAGCGCTGCACGAAGTCACCGGGTCCGATCGTCTGGCGCACCACGATCCGCTCGGCCAGGTCGGGCACGTCGGCCCAGGCAGCGACCTGCTCGATCGCGGCATCGGCGATGCGTTCCACCTGCGCCGAGCCGGTGCCCTCGGGGCCGCCGGCGCCCAGACCGGGGTCAGCGGCCACCGGCACGAGGACGAAAAGGTTCTCGTGACCCGCGGGAGCGACCTCGGGGTCGGTCTGGCTGGGCTTGCAGACGTAGATCGAGGTCGGGTCGGGCGGCGGGCCGTCGCCGTCGAAGATCGCGGCGAAGTTCGCATCCCAGTCGCGGGTGAAGAACAGGGAGTGGTGCGGCAGCTGCGGCAGCTCGCCGCGCACACCCAGCAACACCAGCACCGCCCCGGGACCGCTGGTGCGCCGGTCCCACCAACGCTGCGGGTAGGACCGGTCGGCAGGCAGCAGCAACTGGGTCTCGGTGTGGTGCAGGTCTGCGGCAGAGACGACCAGGTCTGCTGACTCGTGATGGGTGGTGCCCTCGGCGTCACGCCAGGTGATGCCGCTCACGCGACTGCGAGTTCGCCTCGGCCACGGCAGGCCTGCGCCGCTGGAACGCGGTTCGGTGGTGATCGCCAGCACCTCGGCGCCGGTGGTGATGCGGACACCCTGCTGCTGGGCCAGGTCGCCCAGGCGTTGCACGATTTCCCAGAAGCCGCCGCGCGGGTACTGCACGCCGTCGCCGAGGTCGAGGGCACTCATCAGGTGGTAGATGGCAGGCGCCATTTTCGGGCTGGTGCCGAGGAAGACGGCAGGGTAGCCGAGCACCTGGCGCAGCAGCGGGTCGGTGAAACGGCGGCCGACGTGGCTGTGGAGCGAACGGCCGAGCAGCCCGGCCAGGGTGGGCAATGACCGCAGCACATCCCGGTGCAGCAAGGTGGAGTAGCGGGTGAACGGGTTGTAGAGGAAGAAGCGAAGCGCCATCTCGGTGGTGTCCACTGCCGAGTCGAGGTGGCGGCGCAGGCGGGCACCCGCGCCGGCTTCGCGACCTTCGAACACTGATTCCACCTGCTGGCGGCCGGCAGGTACGGTGAACGGCGGCTCGGCGGTCCCGGTGCGTGGTTCGGTGAACACCGCATAGGCCGGATCCAGCAGGGTGAGGTCCAGCTGTTCGTGGGTGCTGGTCCCCAGAAGTTCGAAGTAGTGGTCGAAGACTTGCGGTAACAGGTACCAGGAGGGGCCGAGGTCAAAGCGGAAGCCCTCGCGTTCGAGCGTGCCGGCCCGGCCACCGACCTCGTCGAGACGCTCGAGGATGCGGACCTCGTGGCCTTCCCTGGCCAGCAGTGCGGCGGTCGCCAGACCCGCCACCCCGGCCCCGATCACCGTGATGCGCGCCATCAGCGTCGCTCCTGCCAGGTGCGGGTCACAGAACGCAGGACCAGGCCGGCCTTGATCGGGTCCGGCACTCGCACCCGGCGTCGGTAGAGGTCGTCGACATCGGTCACGGCGATCCGGTCCGCGAGTGCGGAGAACAGGGCCGCGGCGCTGCGTACGGCGGCTCGGGCGTCCCTGGGCAGCAGCGGCAGCGCAGCCTCGGCGTCGGCCAGTTGCCGCCGAATGCGGGCCAGGCAGGAGTCACGCCCTGCGGTGGTCAGCCGCGGCTCCTCACTCAGGTAGGCCCGGCCGAGGCGGTCGGTGTCGTCGGCCAGGTCGCGCAGGAAGTTGATGTCCTGGAAAGCCGCACCGAGTTGGCGCGCCCCATGCTCGAGCACGACCAGCTCGTCCGCAGTGCGCTGTTCGTCGCGCAGGTAGACCCTCAGGCACATCAGCCCGACCACTTCTGCCGAGCCGTAGACGTAGCTGTCATGGTCATGCGGTGTGAAGGTCGTGGTCCGGCTGTCCTGCCCGACGTCCAGGTCGGCGCGCATGGACTCGAAGAAGGGGTCGACGAGCTCGGCCCCGAACCCCGCCAGGCGAGCGCTGTGGGCGAAGGCGTGGACGATGAGGTCGCAGCTGTACCCGCAGGCGATGGCCCGGTGCACTTCAGCGACCAGGGCCTCGAGCGCAGCCGTCTGCTGCCGGTGGGTGAGCCCGGCCTCGCTTGCCACCCCGTCGACGAGTTCGTCGGCGACACGGACCAGGGCGTAGATGTTGCGGATGTGCTGGCGATGGCGGGGCCCGAGCAGCCGGGTGGCGGTGCCGAATGAGGTCGAGTAGGCAGTGATGACCTGGTCGGCGGCCTGCTGGGCGGCGCGGGTGTAGAGGTCAAGGGCGGTTCCGGTCACGACTGGCGACCCCGCAACTGCTCCAGCAGGCCAAGCAGGCACCGGCGCATCGCTGGGGGAAGCTCCTGCTCACCGGCGCTGACCAGGGCCTGGGCCGCTTGGAGTTGTCCCTCGACCAGTTGCTCCACAAAGGTCTTCGAGCCGCACTCGACCAGCATCTCGGACACCTGGCGGGCCTGGTCCAGCGACATTCCCGGTCTGCCCAGCAGGTCCTCGATGTCGGGCCAGGCCGCGGTGCGACGGGCGTGGGCGATGATCGCGGTCTGCTTGCCCTCGCGCAGGTCCGACCAGCGGTCCTTGCCGTGGCAGCGGGGGTCCCCGAAGGCGGAGAGCAGGTCGTCCTGCAGTTGGAAGGCCAGGCCCAGGTGGCGCCCGACGGCGCCCAGTCGGCCCTCGATGCCCGGTCGGCTGCCGGCCAGCACGGCCGCCATCCGCAGTGGCAGTTCGAAGGTGTAGGTGGCGGTCTTGTGGCTGGTCATCGCGAGGATGGTCGACAGTTCCGGGGCGATCACCCCATCGGCCAGGCCGACGTCGACCAGCTCGCCGGCCACCGATTCGGTGATGGTGTGGTCGAGCAGGTCGAGCAGCTGCAGGTGCTGGTCGCGGGGCAGGTCGGCGCGCGCGAAGACCTGGTGGGCGGACGACAGGAGGAGGTCGCCCATCAGGATTCCGCCGCTGTGCGCCCAGTGCGCGGCGGCCTCCTCGGCGGCGGACGCCTCGCCCCGCAGGGCACCGATCAGGTTGGGCCGGCCGCGGCGCAGCACGTCCCCGTCGATGACGTCGTCGTGCAGCAGGAAGGCGTAGTGCAGCAGTTCCAGGGCCACGGCCAGGTCCAACACGACCTGCAGTTCCCGCCGGGGCCGGGCGGGGGCCAGCGCGTGCCAGGCGTCGATCAGCAGCAGGGGGCGGACGAGCTTGCCGCCGGTCACGGTCTGGGCGGCCAGGCTCCACAGGCGCTGGAAGGCGGGCCCGTAGGCGCCGACCCGCTCACCCCCGGCCTCGAAGAACTCGGTGAGTTGCTGCTCGACCTCGTCGCGGTGCCAGTCCCACTGGTCGTGGGGCAGGGCGTTCATGACCCCACCCCCGGCAGCAACCCGGCCGCCACCAGCTGGGGAACCTGGAGCTGCACCCATGGGCTGAAGACCATGGGCGTGGCAGCCACGGCGGTGACCAGCTGGCCGGGGTCGACCCAGGCCCACTCGGCCACCTCGCCCGGGTGGGGGGCCAGGGTGCCGAGCAGGTGCGCGATGTGGACGGGGCAGACCTCGTTCTCCATCACGCCGCTGGCATCGACGGCCTGGTAGCGGAAGTCGGGCAGCACCGCCTCCACCCCGGCCACCCCGGCACCCAGCTCGAGTCGCATTCGTCGCTGGATGGCACGGGCCGCGGTCTCGCCGGGGGCGGGGTGGCCGCACACGCTGTTGGTCCAGACGCCGGGCCAGGTGAGCTTCGACAGCGCTCGGCGGGTGATCAGCACCTGCCCCTCTTCGTTGAAGACATAGCAGGAGAAGGCTCGGTGCAGCGGGGTGCGGTCGGTGTGCACCGTCGACTTGGGCGCCGTTCCGGCGTCCGCGCCGTCCGGCCCGACCAGAATCACGACTTCCTGCATGACCCCTCCCAAAGTAAGTAGATTGGCTAGCAACTAGCGTAGCTTGAATCTAGCAGTACTGATAGTCTCTTCGCATGTCAGCCGAGGAGAACTCCGAGAAGACGCCCGACAGCGTCTACCACGTGGAGTCCAGCGACCCTGACAGCATCCTGATCGACCGCTCCTCGCTCAGCGCCCAGGACATCGAGCAGATCAATCGCCTCATGCGCGCCCTGAGTGGGCTGCGCCGCGCCGAGGACGAACTCAGTGAGGCCTCGACCAAATACATGAAGCTCAACAAGACTGACATGCGCGCGCTCCACTTCCTGATCGTCAGCGCAAACCGAGGGGAACTGGCCACCCCGAGCGCCATCGCGGCCCATCTGGGCATCTCGACCGCCTCGACCACCAAGCTGCTCGACCGACTGGCCCAGGCCGGTCACGTCACCCGCGAGCCGCACCCCTCCGACCGGCGCGCGCTGGTGATCCGGATCACCCCGCGCACCCACCGCTCCGCGATGGAGACGGTGGGTCGCCAGCATGCCAAGCGCTTCGAGGTCGCGGCCCGGATGACACCGGCCGAGCGCGAGGTCGTGATTCGTTTCGTCGAAGAGATGGCCAGCGAGCTCAGCGTCGGCCCGGAGTCCTGGCCCGTCGAGGACGACGGCGCTCACGCCTGAGCAGACCGGTCATCGGCACCGTCCAGATGTCCTGGCCGCTCACGCCGTACTGCGCCAGCAGGGCGTTCGCCGCCAGGTAGCCGGTGGTAGCGGCGCGCTCCATCAGTGCGACGGGGTAGTCGCAGCGCACCCAGTCGCCGGCGAGCACCAGCCGGGGCGAGGGGCTGGTGACGCTGGGACGAGTGGCCCAGCCGGTGGGCCCGATCAGCGCGCAGTCGTCGCGCACCAGTACCTCGCGGTGCCGTACCCCCAGCCCGGCGGTCTCGGGGTAGAGCCGCTGCAGCTGCTGCTCCAGGCCCTCGACCAGGGCCTGGGTGGCTGCCGGGTCACCCAGAACGTCGGGCTCGCAGGCATAGGCGTGCAGTTCGACCACCGAGCCACCGTGCGCGTGCGACCAGGCGGCAGCACCGGCCTCGAAGCGTTCCAGCACCGAGACGTTGTCGAGCGCGCCATAGCCGCTGGTGCCGATGAAGGCCGGTCGGTCGGGGTTGACCGGGCCGTCGTACCAGAGCCGGACGACCGCGAAGGGTGGGGCGTTGTCGGTGCCGGCCACCGCAGCGCGCCACTCGTCCAGTTCTTCTGACGTGGTGGTGTCGGCCAGCAGACGAGCGGCGCGCGGGTCGACGGCCAGCACGGCGGCATCGGCGGCCAACTGCTCGTCGGCGATCGTCAGGGTGACCTGGTCGGGGCCCACCGCCAGCGCCTCGACCCGGGTGGAGGTGCGCACGTCGACGCCCAGCTCGCGCAGGTACTCGCCCAGGGGCTCCCACAGCGCCGTGTCGTAGTCATCGTCGGGCACGTCGAAGACCAGGCCCTCGGCCGAGCCGAGGAAGTAGGTGTGGAACATCGCCACCAGCTCACCGGCCGCGAACTCCGTCGGGTCGGCGAAGAAGGAGCGGGCAAAGACCTCCAGGGCCAGGTCGCGCGCCGCGGCGGGGAAGCGCAGCCGGTCGAGGAAGGCCGCGGCGGACTCGCCGTCGTAGTCCTGGTAGGTCTCGGGAAAGCGCACCCGCACCAGTTGCAGGGCCGAGCGCAGGTCGACCCGGGCCAGCGAACCGGGGGTGAAGGTGGGGCTCTGGGCGACGAAGCCGAGGATGCTCCACGGCGGGGTCAGCGGAATGGACGAGAACGAATCGCGCATGCCGTCGGGCCGCTGCAGGGGGTAGTCCTCCACCGGCACGAGCCGGCCCAGCCCGGGGTCGGTGCGCCGCAGCAGCGAGCGCAGGTTGTAGTACTGGCGGAAGAAGGCGTGGAAACCGCGACTCATCGTCCGGCCCCCGTCGAGCGGCCAGGCGGCGACCCGCCCGCCGAGCCGCTCGCCCGCCTCGAGCAGGGTGACCCGCACCCCCCGCTCGGCGAGCACGGTGGCCGCCGCGATGCCGGCGATGCCACCACCGATGACCGCGACGTGGTGGTCGCCGGTGTCGCGGTAGCGCCCGGGTGCCGCGGGGTGGCGCACGGCGCGGCGGTCACGACCGGGAAGGTGGGCTGGGCTGCTGGTCATGCGGGGGCCTTCCGGGCGACGAAGGTGTGCAGGATTCCGCGTTGCCACCCGGGCACGGTGCGGCAGGCGATCTCGGTGAAGCCGGCCTCGGCGAGGCGGCCCATGAAGGCGGGGGTGGTGTCGAAGTCACGCACGCTGCGCCACAGGTAGCGGTAGAGCCCCGGGTTGCGGTCGACGACGGTGCCCAGCGGCAGGATCACGCCGAGACTGACCGCGTCCCAGACGGCACGGGCACGGCGATTGCCGGCCACCGAGTACTCCTGGGTGACCAGCCACCCGCCGGGGGCGAGCAGGTCGTGCACCTCGACCAGGGCGGTGGTGCGCTCGTCGGCCGGCACGTTGCGGAACAGGTAGCTGGCGAAGACGCCCTGCCAGCTGCCGCGGCCCAGTGCCGCCAGGTCCAGCCCGCCGACCCGGCCCTGCCGGAAGGTGGTGCCGGGTGGCCAGGTCTTGGCCCGGGCCCGGGCGAGCATCCCCTCGGACAGGTCGATGCCGGTGATCGTGGTGCCGGCCGGTGACTGGTCGAGCAGGGCCCGGGTCGAGGCACCGGAACCGCAGGCCAGGTCGAGCAGCCGCAGCCCGGCATCGGCCGGGCCGCTGCGACGGGCCAGCTCGTCGGCGGCCGAGTGCAGGTGGGCGTGGTAGCCGGGGTTCAGCGAGACCAGCAGGTCATAGCGGTCGGCACCGCGGTCGAAGGCGCTGGCAAGGTCACGCATCGGCGGCCTTCGGGGCGAGTTTGATCCAGCAGATCATGGTCAGCGTGAGCATCGCGAAACCGAAGCCGAAGTCCTCAATCGGAATGTCCCAGGGGAAGCGGATGCCGCTGAACTGGTCGGGGTGGTAGATCACGATGGGCGCCGAGAGCTTGGTCAGCCAGCCATCGACCCAGATCTGGAAGAAGAAGACGATGCCCATCGCGGTCCAGTAGCGCGCCGAGGTGAAGATGCCGGTGCGTGCCCACCCGAGTTCCAGGGCGACGATGGCGACCAGGCCGAGGATCGTCAACACGGTGTACTCAGGCATCGGCCCCACCGCCCTGCCGCACCAGACCCTCGGCCCAGGTGAAGCCGAATCGTCCTCGTCCCCGGGCCAGCGCGAACACCCGGCCCACCGCCTCATAGGTCAGCAGCCCACAGATGGGGATGACGATGAAGAACAGCAGTTCCTCCAGGGGGAGCGGGCCGAGGTGGATGCCCGACATGTAGCGGGGCTCGTACCACCAGTGCCCGCGCACGATGCCCAGCACGTCCCACACGCCGAAGACCACCAGCATCGGGATCATCGACAGCACCAGTCGGCGCGGGGAACGCCAGACCCTGGCCCCGAGCACCACCTCGAGCGGGATGGTGACCAGCACGCAGGCCCCCAACAAGATCAGGTACTGCCACTGGTCCATCACTGCTCCTCCTGGGTGGCCGACGTGGGTGCGGCGTCGCGAGTCTAGCCACCGGCGAGGTCGCTCGTCCGAACTGTCGGGAAAGCTGGCTAGGGTGGGGGTCACCCACCCCGAGGAGACGCGATGAGCGCGGAACCCAGCCGACGTCGCGCGGTCAGAGTGCCTGCCGCGCCCGGGCCCCCCGCGCCCGAGCCCCCCGTGGAGCGCCAGCCCGGCATCTGGCGCATTCGCTCGCACGCGGTTGCCCGGCAGGTGCTCACCGCCCGCGGGGCGACCAGCCAGGCCGGGTTCACCAGCGAGCACGTGCCGACCGGCTTCCTCAAGCACCACCCGATCCTGTTCTCCGACGGTCCCCAGCACGACGAGCAGCGCCGCAAGGTGGGCCGCTACTTCGCGCCCGCGGTCGTGAGGGAGCGCTATGGGCAGGTGATGGACGATGCAGCAGACGCGTTGGTCACCGATGCGGTCGGACGAGGACGTTGCCGGGTCGACGAGATCGCGCTGCTGTACTCGGTCGAGGTAACCCGGCAGGTGGTCGGGCTGACCGAGTCGTCGATCGAGGGTCTGGCCGGGCGCCTGGTGAAGTTCTTCAACCAGCCGCCCTTCGACATCACCCAGCCCGACCTGGGCCGGACCCGGCGGCAGTGGGCGATGGCCGCGGTCAATGGGCTGGGCCCGATCGCCCGGTTCCACCTGGCCGACGTGCGCCCTGCGATCCGGGCGAGGCGGCGGGAACGCCGCACCGACGTGATCAGCCACCTGCTCGACGAGGGCTACACCACCGCCGACATCCTGGTCGAATGCCTCACCTATGGCACCGCGGGCATGGTCACTACCCGCGAGTTCATCGCCATGGCGTTGTGGCACCTGACCAGTGACCCCACCCTGCTGCGCCGCTACCTCGGCGGTGACCAGTCGCAGCGGCTGGCCCTGCTGGAGGAGGTCATCCGCCTCGAGCCCGTGGTCGGCCATCTGTACCGCCGCGTGCAGCAGCCGCTGGAGGTGGCCGACGCCGGGCAGACGTGGCGGTTCGCACCCGGTGACCTGCTCGACCTCGACGTGGGCTCGGCCAACCTCGACCCGGCCGCGGTGGGACCCGAGCCCGGTCAGCTGTGCCCGGGCCGGACGATGGCGCGCGGGGTGCACGCCGCCGGGCTGAGCTTCAGTGATGGTGCGCACCGCTGCCCCGGCCAGCCCCTGGCGATGCTGGAGACCGATGTGCTGTTGCAGCGCCTGCTGGTCGAGCAGCCGGTGGTGCTGAGCGAACCGCGGGTCGAGTGGGACGACCTGGTCGCCGGGTACTGCCTGCGCGGGTTCGAGGTGGGTTTCGACGTCACGGCCCCACCAGTGTGATCGCAGTGACCTGGGCCTGCACCCCGAAGCGGACCTCGCTCACCGACCAGCCGATGCCGGAGTCGACCCACAAGTGGCTGTCGCCCACCTCGTAGAGCCCCGAGCAGTAGGTGTGCGACCAGTCCCGGTTCGGCGCGCGCAGGCAGCCGACCAGCGGTAGGCTGAGATGCCCGCCGTGGGAGTGGCCGACCACGGCCAGGACGACCGACCGTTCATCGAGCACGGTCACGCCGTGGGACTTCAGCAGCCTGGTGAGCTCGGGGATCCGTACGCTGTCCTCGAGGCCAGGGGCGGGGTGGGGCTGCGGGCCTCGGCCCGCGGGCCTGACTCCCGGGGGCCGGGTCAGACCGTGGGGCCAGCGCGGCCGACTCCGTGGACCTGCACACCGTGCACCTGCGCAAGTTCTGCAGGTGCCGGGGCGGTTCCCGGGCTGCAGAACCTGCGCCCCGGGAAGTTCTGCGTGTGTCCAGCTGGTCAGCCGGTGAAGGCGGCCAGGAACTCGTCGACCTCGGCGGCGGTCGGGGCGGTGTCGGGGCCACGTCGCGTGACCTTGATCGCCGCGGCCGCGTTGGCCCGGCGGCAGGCCTCCGGCCAGCTGGCACCGGCCTGCCGGGCCGCGACCAGCGCACCGGTGTGGCAGTCGCCGGCGCCGTTGGTGTCGACCGGGGTCTGTGGGAAGCCGGGCACGACCTCGGTGCGGTCGTCGTAGTGCACGGCGCAGCCCCGGTCGCCGTCGCGGACGATGGCGACGGTGCCGGTGGGCAGGAAGTCCTCGGCCCGTTCGGCGGCCCGGGCGAGGTCGGTTTCGCCGGTCAGGGCCCGGGTCTCCTCCATGTTCCCGGTCCAGACCGTGGTCAGGGCCAGCATGGTGTCGTGCACGTCCTCGGCCAGGGTTTCGAAGGCGGCACCCGGGTCGAGGACCACCCCGACCCCGTCGGGCAGCAGCGACAGCCAGGTCAGCAGCGGCACCCGGGTCGACTCGACGACCAGGCTGTAGCCGCTGACGCAGACCACGTCACCGGGCCGCGGGTTGCTGGCCTGCAGCATTGACAGGTCCAGGTCGCGCTCGGCGCCCAGGGTGGTGACGAAGGTGCGCTGGCCACCCGGCTCGACCATGACGAAGCAGATGCCGGAGTCGACGTCGGGCACCGGGTCACCGGCGACACTGATGCCGGCCTCGGACAGCGCGTGGCGGATCAGGTCCCCATTGGGGCCCGTGCCGACGGCGCCGGCGTGCACTCCGGTGGCCCCCTGCCGCTGGGCGGCCAGCAGCGTGTTCACCGCGCCGGCCGGGTGGCGGCTGAAGTCGGTCGCCATCTCGTTGCCGCCGCGCTGGGGCAGTCGGGGCACGTCGGCGACCGCATCGATGAGCGCCTGGGCGGTGTGGATCACTCGTCCGGGTTCGATGCGGGTGGCGTGGAGTTCCATCGGGGTCTCGGTTCGCAGGATCGGTCAGATCGGTCAGTCGGTGAAGCGGGCCCAGCGGCGCAGGCGCTCGGTGAGGTCGCTATGCAGGGGCAGCGCGGTGCCGTCCAGGCTGAGGATCGGCACCACCCCGCGCACCGAGCTGAGGAACCAGGCGCCGTCACCGTCGATGACCTGTGCCGGGGTCATCAGTAGCTGGTCGGTGGTGTAGCCCTCGGCCTCGGCGGCGGCGAAGACCATCCGCTGGGTGATTGAGTTGAGGATGCCGGTGCCCTCGATGGGCGTGGTGACCAGCACCCCGTCGATGAGGGCGACCAGTGCCGAGGTGGGGGCCTCCAGGACATAGCCGTCGCTGCTGGTGAACAGCACGTCACCGGCGCCGCGCCGGTGGGCCTCGCGCTTGGCCGCGATGTTGACGGCGTAGGCGAGCGACTTGACCCCGCCGAGCAGCCACGGCGCGTCGGCGAAGGCAGTGCTGGACATGCCGCGGTTGAGGGTGATCACCTCGACCCCGGCGCGGTCGGCGATGTTGCCGGCACTCATCTGGGTCAGCGTGAAGACCTCGGTCGGACGATCGGCCCCGGCGCCCAGCGTCTGGGTCTCCTGCCCGTTGCTGTACATGATCTTCAGGACAGCTTCGCCGGGTGAGGTCCACTGCGACAGGGCCTGATCGATCGTCTCGCGCCAGGCGTCGCGGTTGATGGGGTCGCCACCGACACCGACGATCGAGGCGTCGAAGCGGTCGAAGTGGGCGTCCAGGTTCTCGACGGTGGAACTGCCACCAGCGCGAGTGACCACGCGGGTGGCGTCGAAGCAGCCGTCCCCGCGGGTGAAGCCGAGGTCGTCCGCGCTGATCACGAGGTGACCAGCGGGAAAGACCCCTCGTCCGATGACGCCGACCAGTTGTTGAGCAGACATGCAGCCCAGCTTAGGGGTGAGCGCGTGGGTGCAGCAGAACACCCGGGCAATCAGGTGATTGCCCGGGTGCGGAGTTGCGTTGCTGCAGGGAGTCCTGGATCAGGAGGCCTTGATGGCCGAGATCTCAATCTCCAGGGTGATGTCGTCGCTGACCAGCACGCCACCGGTCTCCAGGGCGGCGTTCCAGGTCAGGCCCCAGTCCTTGCGGCTGATCTTGGACTTGCCTTCGAAGCCGATGCGGGTGTTGCCGAACGGGTCCTGGGCCTGGCCGTTGAACTCGAAGGGGATGGTCACCGGCTTCGTGACGTCCTTGATGGTGAGGTCGCCCGTGATGCTCAGGGTGTTGTCGTCGACGACCTCAACCTTGGTCGACTCGAAGGTGACGGTCGGGTACTTCTCGACGTCGAGGAAGTCGGCGCTGCGGACGTGGTCGTCGCGGGTCTCGTTGCCGGTGTTGAAGGAGGCGGCCTGGGCGACAACCTTCACCGAGGCCTCGGCGGGGTTCTGGCCGTCGCCGGTGGCGGTGCCCTCGATGTCATTGAACGCGCCGCGGACCTTGGTCACCATTGCGTGGCGGGTGACGAAGCCTAGGCGGGAGTGGGAGGGGTCGAGGGTGAAGGTGCCGTTGATGGTGGACAGACCGGTCATGGGATGCTCCTGAGTTTGGTTGAAGATTCAAGCTCTATGGAAAGTGTAACCAGCCCTCCGGCGGGACTATTCCCTTCCAGCGAAGAAACTTGTCCGTTCATCCAAAATTCTTGTCGAGCTCGGCGATTGCCCTTGTCGGAGCCGTTTGGCGGTAGGAGCTTTCGACGAGCTCAGCCACTTCGTCCCAGTCGACGGGGCCGTCCAAGTCGATGCCGAGCCACCCGGAGGGGCCTAGGTAGGCCGGGATGTAGGCGCGTGGGTCCTGGGCCAGGGCCTCGGCGTCCTCGGGGTCGGGCATGACCATGATCGAGGTCTCGTGGGCGACCCAGTCGCCGTCGACCTTGAGTGATCCGCCGTAGTAGCAGAAGACCTTCTTGGTGAAGAACGCCGGACGACCGTGGCTGACCTTCTCGTCCGCACCGGGCAGTGTCAGGCAGATCGCACGGACGCGCGCGAGCACCGGGTCGTCGTCCTCGAACATCTGCGGGTGCCCCATGTGCCCCACGGTACGCCGTGCAGCGTACGGGAGCTGGGTGTGCGGGGGTGGGCGCTGGCTGCTCCCGGAGACCGCGGATGCGCAGGTGCCTGCCCCGAATCGTGCCTGGCAGGGTCCGTGACGAAACCTGCGCGAACTCGGACGAGGGGCGAGGGCAACTACCCGTGGGGGTTCAGGGGGTCACCCCCCGCAAGCAAGCACGAGGGGCGGTGGCCACGGGAGCAAGACCCACGAGGCAGCAACTCCCCGTGGGGGTGCAGGGGGTCACCCCCCGCAAGCAAGCCTGTAGCGTTTGGGCATGGACGAAACGATCACCCTGCGTGCCGGCACCGTGATGCCGCGCATCGGCTTCGGAACCTACAAGGTCACCCCCGACACCGCCCAGCAGACCGTGGAGACCGCGCTGGAGGTGGGCTACCGCCACCTCGACACTGCCGCGATGTACGGCAATGAGGCCGAGGTCGGCGCCGCCATCAAGGCCAGCGGCATCAACCGTGACGAGTTGTTCGTCACCACCAAGCTCGACAACCCCTACCACGAGCCCGCCGAGGCGAAGGCCGCCTTCGACCGCTCGATGGAGGCCCTGGGCCTGGACGTGCTCGACCTCTACCTGATCCACTGGCCGCTGCCCCGCACCACCGACTACGTGGCCACCTGGGCGACGCTGGTCGAGTTGCAGGCCACCGGACGAGTCCGTGAGATCGGTGTCTCGAACTTCAAGCAGGAGCACCTGCAGGCAGCCATCGACGCCACCGGCGTCACCCCGGCGGTCAACCAGGTCGAGGTCAACCCCTACTTCACCAATGACGAGCTGCGCGCCTTCCACGCCGAGCACGGCATCGTCACCCAGGCCTGGTCGCCGCTGGCCCGTGGCCGGCTGCTCGAGGACCCGGCGCTGGTCGAGGTCGCCGAGCGGGTCGGGCGCCCCACCTCGCAGGTGGTGCTGCGCTGGCACCTGCAGCGCGGCGAGATCATCATCCCGAAGTCGACCCATCGCGAACGCATGGAGCAGAACTTCGCGGTCACCGACTTCGAACTGGACGACGCGGCCATGGCCGCCGTCAGCGCCCTCAACCGCGACGAGCGCTCCGGCTCGGGGCCCGACGACGTGGAACTGGGCACCAAGCTCGGCAAGCCGCGCACCTACCAGAGCTAGGCGTGCGGCCATGAGCAACACCGAGGCCAACCCGCAGCTGGTCGTCCACGAGGGCCCCGAGCACTGCGTGGGGGTGGAGTCGTACCCGCCGAAAGAGGTGCCGCTGGGTGGCCCCGACGCGATGAAGGTGCGGCGCACACTGCCGAACCTGAAGCGCTCCTTCGTGGGCGCCTGGTGCTTCATCGACCACTACGGCCCCGAAGAGGGCATGTGCATGGACGTGCCACCGCACCCCCACACCGGCCTGCAGACGGTGAGCTGGTTGTTCAGCGGGGAGATCGAGCACCGTGACTCCGGTGACGTGCACGCGATGGTGCGCCCCGGTGAGGTGAACCTGATGACCTCGGGCTACGGCATCGCCCATTCCGAGGTGTCGACCAAGTCACGGGCGTCCCTGCACGGGGTGCAGTTGTGGGTGGTGCTGCCGCAGGAACAGGCCGACCTGACCCGCGAGTTCCAGCACCACGCCCCCGATGTCTGGGACGACCACCCCGGGGTCACGGCACGCATGCTGGTCGGCAGCCTCGGGGCGGCCTCCTCCCCGATCCACACCGAAACCCCGCTGATGGGTGCCGAGGTGACCATCGCCCCGGGCACCACCTGGGAGGCGCCGGTCGATGCGGCCATGGAACACGGGGTGCTGGTCGACACCGGCATGGTCGACTTCGACGGGGTGCGCCTGGACAACTCCGCCCTGGGGGTCCGCGACGCGGGACTCGACCACCTTCGCCTGCACAACCCCACCGACAAGCCGGCCCGGCTGATGCTGCTGGGGGGTGAACCGTTCGACGAGGGCATCGTGATGTGGTGGAACTTCATCGGCCGCACCCACGACGACATCGTCCGCTACCGACAGGAGTGGAACGAGGCCCCCGACGACCGGTTCGGCCGGGTGAAGGGCTACCAGGGGTCCACGAAGTGGTTGGCGGCGCCGCCGATTCCCGACGTGACCCTCAAGCAGCGTTTCCGCCGCGGCCGGGCCACCTGACCCACCGTTCTTCCGGCCACCGGGGACTGGTCCCCGGCGTGTCGGGGTGCCCGGTTCGGCTAGCCTCGGGGGTCCATGACTGCCTTCCCCCAGCCGGGCTCCGAGGAGCCCGAAGCCGCGTCCGTGGGTCGGGTGCACCCAGCGGCAGGGGCGGACGAGCAGCCGACGCTGCCCAAGGATTTCGACCACCTCTCGCCGGCCTTCCCGGGCCGTGCGCCGTGGGGCACGGCCCAGTCGCTGCGTGCCTGGCAGGCCGAGGCCCTGCAGAACTACCTCGAGCGGCTGCCCAAGAACTACCTCGCGGTCGCCACGCCCGGCGCCGGGAAGACGACCTTCGCGCTGCGGGTGGCCGCCGAGCTGCTGCGCCGGGGCCGGGTGAACCGGGTCATCGTGGTCTGCCCGACCGAGCACCTGAAGGTGCAGTGGGCCGAGGCGGCCGGGCGGGCCGGCATCCGGCTCGACCCCGGGCTGGGTGGGGGAGCCAGCCGCAAGGGCCGCAGCCGCGAGTTCGACGGGGTGGCGGTCACCTATGCCGGGGTGGCGGCCAATGTGTTCAGCTACGAGGCCCGCTGCTCCAACTTCCGCACCCTGGTCATCCTCGACGAGGTGCACCACGCCGGTGACGCGCTGGCCTGGGGTGATGCGATCAAGCAGGCCTTCACCCTGGCCAAGCACCGGCTGATGCTGACCGGTACCCCGTTCCGCAGCGACGAGAACCCGATCCCGTTCGTCACCTACGACGAGCAGCGCGACGGGTCGAAGAAGTCCCACGCCGACTACACCTACGGCTACGCCGACGCGCTGCGCGACCATGTCGTCCGCCCGGTGTTGTTCATGAACTACGGCGGCCCGATGCGCTGGCGTACCAAGGCCGGCGACGAGGTCGAGGCGAACCTTTCCGAGGCGTTGACCAAGGACCTCACCTCGAATGCCTGGCGCACCGCCCTCGACCCCAAGGGGGAGTGGATCCAGTCGGTGCTCAAGGCCGCCGATGTGCGGCTGAACGAGGTGCGTCGCCATGTGGGCGACGCTGGCGGGCTGGTGATCGCCACCAACCAGACCACCGCCCGCGCCTACGCCCGCATCCTGGCCGAGATCACCGGTGAGAAGCCGACGGTGGTGCTGTCCGACACCCCCGGCTCGAGCAAGAAGATCGAGGAGTTCGCCGCCGGCGACCAGCGCTGGATGATCGCGGTGCGCATGGTCTCCGAAGGGGTGGACGTGCCGCGGCTGGCGGTGGGTGTCTACGCCACCGGCACCTCGACGCCGCTGTTCTTCGCCCAGGCCGTCGGACGATTCGTCCGCGCCCGCCGCCGCGGAGAGGTCGCCACCATCTTCCTGCCGACCGTCCCGATCATCCTCGCCCACGCCACCCTGCTGGAACGCCAGCGCGACCACGTGCTCGGTCGTCCGAAGCATGACGAGGGCGGCCTGTGGGACGAGTCGGAGGCACTGCTGGAGGAGGCCAACCGCGCCCGCGACACCCCGGACGAACTGCTCGGCTCGTTCGAACCCCTGGCCTCGAACGCCGCCTTCGACCACGTGCTGTTCGATGCCCAGCAGTTCGGGATGGTCGCCGAACCCTCCAGTGAGGAGGAGCGCGACTACCTCGGCCTGCCCGGCCTGCTCGAGAGCGACCAGATCAGCACGCTGCTGGCCGAACGGCAGCGTCGCCACCTGGCCCGGGCGAAGAAGCAGGAACGCCGCGACAAGGTGCCCGAACAGGTCAGCCTGCACCGGGCGCTGGAATCGCGCCGCAAGGAGCTGAACTCGCTGGTCAGCCAGTACGCCCGGGTCTCGGGTCGGCCGCACAGCCATGTGCACGCCGACCTGCGCCGTGAGTGCGGCGGCCCACCCCTGGGGCGGGCCACCACCGACCAGGTCGACCACCGCATCGCCACCGTCAAGCGCTGGCTGACGAAGTAGCGGCCGGCCTCACTGGGCCTTCTGGCGTTCCAGCAGCTTGAGGGTGCCCCAGAACATGGCGGCGCAGAAGACCAGCAGCGCCACACCCGAGATGAACCAGATGCCGCCGTCGTGGTCCCACATCCAGTCGTCGGGGGCCGACGGGTTGAGGGCCTTGTAGTCGATGGTGTTGGCGCCCATCCCGAAGGCCCATCGTCCCGGCACCAGGTGCGAGATGAAGTCGAGCGGTTGGCGTCCGGTGATGTCGATCAACCCGCCGCACATCAACAGCTGGACGATCACGCTCACCGCGAGCACCGGCATGGTCTGCTCCTGGGAGGTGACCAGGGCCGAGAACAACAGGCCCATCATGCCGGTGGCCAGCGTCATCAGGAAGACCATCCAGATCAGCTCGAAGGCACCCCCGAACAGGGCGCCGTCGCTGGGGCCGTCCTTGTTCAGCAGCACCACCGACACCAGCAGGATCGCCTGGACCAGCGACATCGCCGTCAGCACCGTCACCTTGGAGCACAGGTAGATCAGCGGTTGGACGCCGACGGCTCTCTCCCGCAGGTGGATCGGTCTTTCGGCGATCAGTTCGCGCACGGTGCTGACCATGCCGATCAACGCACCGCACATGACCAGCACGAGCAGCAACTGCCCCGGTTCGCTGGACGGTTGCCCCGACCCGAAGCCCTGGTCGCCGGGGATCACCCAGGCCGCCATGCCCAGCACGATCGGCATGAACAGGCTCAGCGCCGCGTATGACTTGTCGCTGATGATGATGGCCAGCTGGCGCCGCACCAGGGTGCTGAACTGCCGGTCGGTCTTCGGGGGCCGCGGGCGGGGCAGCTGCGGGGGCGGACCCTGCCGCTGCACCTGCTGGGCGGCCTGGCCCGAGGCCAGCTGGGCCTGCCGTTCGAGGGCCTGCCACCGGTTGGGGTCGGCCTTGATGTAGTCGAAGATGTCGGCGTAGTCGTCGGTGCCGAAGCGCTGCGCCACCCCGCTGGGTGGGCCGTAGTAGGCGAGCTTGCCGCCCGGGGCCAGCACCATGACGTAGTCGCATTCGTCCAGGTTGGCCACCGAGTGGGTGATCACGAAGACGGTGCGGTCGCCGCTGGCCTGCTGGCGCAGCAGTTCCATCACGTCACGGTCGAGGCTCGGGTCCAGGCCCGAGGTCGGTTCGTCAAGCAGCAGCAGCGTGGGCTGGGTGATCAACTCCATGGCGACCGAGGTGCGCTTGCGCTGCCCACCGGACAGCTTCTTCACCAGCGTGTCGGCGTGGGGGGTGAGCCCCAGCTCGTGGATGACCTTGTCGACCTCGCGGTCACGCGCCGGCTTGTCGTAGTCGGCGGGCAGCCGCAGCTCGGCGGCGTAGCCGAGCGACTTGCGCACGGTCAGGTCACGGTGGACGACGTCGTCCTGCGGGACGACCCCGAGCCTGGTGCGCAGCTGTTCGTAGTTCTGGTAAAGGTCGTGGCCCGAGTACAGCACTCGTCCGGCGGTGGCCGGCTGGGCGCCGGTCAAGGCCTTGAGCAGGGTCGACTTGCCGGCACCGGACGGCCCGACGACCGCGACCAGGCTGCCACCGGGGGCCGTGAACGAGACCCCGTCCATCAGTACCTTGCCGTCTTTGAGAACGAAGCTGATGTTCTGGGCGATCAGCGCGGTGTCGTGGTCGGTCAGCTCGACCAGCACCCCGCCGCTGTTGGCGAAGCTGGTGCGCCCGACCGTCAACCGGTCACCCGGGGTGAGTTCGGCCTGCTGGACGTCGTGGCCATTGACCTGGGTGCCGTTGCGGGCGTGGGCATTGCGGACGAGGAAGTTAGGCCCCTGCCGCATCAGCATCGCGTGCCGGCGCGAGACCAGGGGGTCGTCGAGGACGATGGTGCTGGTCGGGTCGCGGCCGATGGTGACGGTGACCCCGGGGGCGGGGTTGAAGGTGCGCGGTGGGCGCTGGGGGCTGGTGCCCGGCGGCTGCGCAGGGGCCGGTGCGGCGCTGCCGGGGCTGGTGCCGGGGGCAGGCTTTCGGCCCATCACCACCGTCTCCAGCGGGTTCGCCGAGGCGGGCGGCTGGGCGGGGCCGCCCGGACCGGAGGGTTGGGGAGCGGGTCCTGAGGGTTGGCCCGCGGGAGGCTGCTGCGGGAGGCCCATCGGGGGACGGCCGGGCTGGTTCGGGATGGGCTGGTTCGGGCCGGGCTGGTTCGGGGGGACGGGCCCACGGCCCGGCTGCCCGGGTGGCTGTCCGGGTACCTGTCCGGGTGGTGGACCGACCGGGCCCCGCGGGCCGGGGCCGGGGTAGGGCGGGTTCGGGAACCGCGGAGGCTGCGGCCATCCTCCCTTCGGGGCGCCGGGGCCCGGGCCCTGGGGTCGACCGGGACCGGCTGCCTGGCCCGGGCGCCAGGGGGGCGTGGGGCCTTGCGGGTAGGGCGGTTGTCCCATGGGCGGGGCCTTTCAGAAGTCGCAACCAGACTCTCGATGCGGTCGTCCGCCTGCCAGACTACCGCCGCGGTGGCCCACGCGGCCGGATGACCGATGCGGGCCCGGGTGTTCCGTCGTGGGACGGAGGCGGAGCCCCGAGCCGCCTGCCTAGGATCGGGGCGTGAGCATGCTGCAACGAGTGCGCCAGTGGTTGAGCTGGGACGAGACCTGGCAGCGTCCCCGTCCGCCGATCGGGCGCGGCGACCTGCTGCTGGTCGTGCTGTCCTTCAGCCTCGGCTGGCTGAACATCGAGTCGCTGCTGTCCTACGCCGGGGAACCCGAAGGCGTCCACGACCCCTGGGTGCGGTCCCTGGTGCTGGCCAGCGCCTGCCTGCTGCTGATGTTCCGGCGGCGCCACCCACTGGTGGTCATGGTGCTGCTCTCGGCCCACTTCTTCCTCACCAGCAACTACGTGCCCGAGGTGGCCTACACGCTGGTCTACCAGCTGCTGCCCTTCCTGGGGGTCTACAGCGGTGTTGCCTGGTCGCGCGACCGCAAGGCGGCGGTGCTCACCGCAGTCGGCCTGACGCTGGGGCTGACGGTCTGGCTGGCCTGGTTGTTCGTCGTGGGCCGAGTGCTCGACACCTACGCCGAGTTCTACACCGAGGCCAACGGCCTGTTCAGCCAAAACGTGGGCGTCATCATCGCGATGACCCTGTCGAACTTCATCTACCTGGTCGCCGCGGTGCTGATGGGCCAGGTCGCCTGGCGGCAGGCCCGCGACCACGCCGAGGCGATCAGCCAGGCCGAGACCATCCGCCGCCAGACCGTCGAGATCGCCGAGCATGCCGTGCTCGAGGAACGCCTTCGCCTGGCCCGCGAACTGCACGACGTGGTCGCCCACCACATTTCGGTGATGGGGGTGCAGGCTGCGGCCGCGCGCACCGTGATGAGTCGCGACCCTGAACTGGCCGGCACCGCCCTGGCCAATGTCGAGCAGTCCAGTCGTGACGCGGTCACCCAGATGCGCGGGCTGCTGGGCACCCTGCGCTCACCGCGCGACCAGCGGACGCAGGCCTCGCCCTCACGTGACCCCGAACCCACCCTCGCCGAGGTGCCGGCGCTGGTCGAGGCCAACCGCACCCCCGGCTTCAGCGTCCACTACGACCTGGTCGAGACCGACGGGGTCGACGTCGAGCAGGTGTCGCTCCCGGTGGCGCTGACGATCTACCGGACGATCCAGGAGTCACTGGCCAACGTCCGGCGCCACTCCACCGCCCGCTCCGCGCGGGTCGTTGTCCGGTTGGGTGCCGAGGTGGCAGAGGTCGAGGTCACCGACGACGGCAGCCCCCGCCCGAACACCTCGGGGTCCGGCTTCGGCCAGACCGGCATCCGGGAACGGGTGGGCTCCCTGGGCGGTGAGGTCGAACTCGGCCCCCGACCCGGCGGCGGCTACCGGGTCCGCGCCCGGCTGCCACGACGGGCCGACAGCATCCAGGCTGACCCCGTCGACGTGGCAGGGTTGGCCGGGTGAGCCCCCCGCTGAGGATCCTCCTGGTCGACGACCAGGCCATGATGCGCGCCGGTTTCGCGATGATCCTCTCGGTCGAGGACGACATCGAGGTGGTCGGCCAGGCCGCCAATGGCGCCGAGGCCATCGACCAGGTCGCCGCCCTGAACCCCGACGTGGTGCTGATGGACGTGCAGATGCCGGTGCTCGACGGCATCGCCGCTACCGAACGCATCGTCGCCCAGAGTGAGTCGAAGGTCATCATCGTCACCACCTTCGACCGGGACGACTACCTCTTCGACGGACTGCGCGCCGGCGCCGCCGGGTTCCTGCTGAAGAACGCCGACCCGTCGGTGCTGGTCGAGGCCGTCCGGGCGGTGGGCCATGGGCATGCCCTGCTCAGCCCCGAGGTCACCATGCGGGTGATCGCCGAGATGGCCCAGGGCAGGACCGACTCGTCCGAAAGGTCGAGCGGGCAGCAGGCCGACCCGACCCGAGCCGCCCAGCTCGACCTGCTGACCGAGCGCGAGCACGAGGTGCTGGGCCTGCTCGGGCGCGGCCTCAGCAACGCCGAGATCGCCGCCGAGCTGTGGGTCGGCGAGGCCACCGTCAAGACCCACGTCAGCAACCTGCTCACCAAACTCCACCTGCGCGACCGGGTGCAGGCGGTCGTCTTCGCCTACGAGGCCGGTCTGATCACCCCCGGGACTCCGTCGCAGGGATGAGCCTCGATTTCCCTCACGTGGGCGATCCGGGCACCCGCTGCCGGACGAGAGACTGAAGTCATCACCCGCCAACGCAGGAGGAAGCATGCTGGAAGTCCAAGGCCTCACCCGTCGCTTCGGCGACCGGGTTGCCGTCGATGATGTGTCGTTCACCGTCCCCTCTGGCCAGACCATCGGCTTCGTCGGCGCCAACGGCGCCGGCAAGACCACCACGATGCGCATGATCATGGGCCTGCTGGCCACCGATGGTGGCACCGTGACCTGGCAGGGACGACCGGCCACCGACGCCGACCGTCGTGCTTTCGGGTACATGCCCGAGGAGCGCGGCCTCTACCCCAAGCAGCCGATCCTGGCGCAGCTGGTCTACCTCGGTGAACTGCGTGGCATGACCGCCGCCCAGGCCAGTGCCGAGGCCACCGAGATGCTGACCGAGCTGGGGCTGGGGGAGCGGCTGAAGGACAAGCTCGAGAAGCTCTCACTGGGCAACCAGCAGCGCGTCCAGATCACCGCGGCCCTGATGGCCTCACCCACCGCCCTGATCCTCGACGAACCCTTCTCGGGGCTCGACCCGATGGCCCTGGACGCCACCAGCGACATGCTGCGCTCCCGCACCGGGGCCGGCGTGCCGGTGCTGTTCAGCAGCCACCAGCTCGACCTGGTCGACCGACTGTGCGACGGCCTGGTGATCCTGGCCCACGGACGAGTCGTCGCCTCGGGCACGCGTGATGAACTGGTCGCCCTGGGCGACGTCCGCCAGCGGCTGGTCCTCGACGTGGACGCCGGCTGGGTACGCGGCTTCACCGGGGTCAACGTCGACGACGTCGACGGCAACACCGCCATCCTGTCCCACCTCGAGCCCGGCGCCGACCAGGCCCTGCTCGCCGAAGCGCTGCGCCGCGGGTCCGTCCGCGAGTACGCACCGCTGGTCCCCTCCCTCAGCGAGATCTACCGAAAGGTCACCGCAGCATGAGCACCGACAGCCTGAGCCGCACCGACCAGCCCACCATCCAGGGCCCGGACGACCAGCCGGCCGCCCCGTCGACCCAGTCGCGCCCCTACCGCCAGCCGAAGAACGCCTGGGCGATCGTGACCCGCCGCGAGATCATGACCAAGCTGACCGACAAGGCATTCGTCAGCGGCACCCTGGTCACCCTGCTGCTGATCATCGGCGTCGTCGTGGTCGGCATCCTGGTCGGCGAGCGGGGCAGCACCTCGACGATCGCGGTCACCGGGGACGACGCCGCCGCCATCGTGGCCGCCGCCCACGAGGTGGAACACGCCAAGAACGACAAGAGCGCGGTCAACGTGGTGCGCGCCACCGACGATGCCCAGGCCCGCCAGTGGGTGCTCGACGGTGAGGCCGACGCCTACCTCGCCCCCGCCGACGGGGGTGGCTGGCGACTGAGCTTCGAGCGTGACCTCGACACCGGCCTGATGACCACCGTGAGCCAGGTCGTCCAGGCCCAGGTCTCGGCCGACCTGGCCGCCCGGGCGGGGATGACCCCGGCCGAACTGGCAGCCGCCACCACCGTGCAGACCGAACTGCTGGTCGGGGACACCGACCGGGCCGCGGTGGCCATGCTCGTCGGGTTCGCCTTCGCCATCTTGTTCTTCATGTCGGCGATGACCTTCGGCATGCAGATCGCCGGGTCAGTGGTCGAGGAGAAGTCGTCGCGAATCGTCGAGATCATCTCGGCGGCCATCCCGATCCGCCACCTGCTGGCAGGCAAGATCCTGGGCAACACGGTGCTCGGGTTCGCCCAGATGGCGCTGTTCGCGATCGTCGGGCTGGTGGGCGTCGCCTTCACCCCCTATGCCGACCTGCTGCCCAGCCTGACCAGCGCTGTGGTCTGGTACCTGGTCTACTTCATCGCCGGTTTCCTGGCGCTGGCCTGCGTCTGGGCGGTGGCGGGCTCCCTGGCCAGCCGCCAGGAAGACCTGCAGTCGACCACCACCCCGCTGATCATGGTGCTGATGGTGGTCTACATGGCCGGGCTGTTCGCCACGGGCACCCTGCAGACGATCCTGAGCTACGTGCCGGTGATCTCATCGGTGCTGATGCCGCAGCGACTGATGGCCGGGACCGCCGAGTGGTACGACCTGGTCATCGGTCTGGTGCTGAACCTGGTCTTCGCGGCGCTGACCATCGTGGTCGGCGAGAAGATCTACCGCCGATCACTGCTGCAGACCTCGGGGGTGATCAGCTACCGCGACGCCCTCAGGCTGACCGACTGAGCCCCACCACCCAGGGCAGGAACACCCATTTTCGGCACGTCAGCGGCACGAAATTGAGCGCGATTTGTGAACGAATGTGCTTGCCGCAGGCCAGTTGGCTGCAAGTTCACACCCCGGCCTGCCAACACCGCGACAACGGCAATATGGTGAGGGCTATCAACCTCACTGGGGAGGCTCTTGCATGAAGCGAATGAGTGTGGACGTCGTTGTGATCGGTGGCGGCGCCACCGGTGCCGGTGTCGTCCGTGACGTGGCGATGCGTGGCTACACCACCGCATTGCTGGACAAGGCCGATCTCGGCCAGGGAACGACTGGTCGCTACCACGGCTTGCTGCACTCGGGCGGCCGCTACGTGGTCTCCGACCCCCACTCGGCCTCCGAGTGCGCCGAGGAGAACGCGATCCTGCGCCGCATTCAGGCGCATGCGGTCGAGGACACCGGGGGACTGTTCGTGGTGGGCCCCGATGACGACATCGAGTACTCCTCGAAGTTCGCCACCGGCGCCGCCGAGGCGAAGGTCCCCTTCGAGGAACTGACCATCGCCGAGACCCTGCGCCGCGAGCCGCGGGTCAACCCTGGCATCAAGCGGGCGTTCGCCGTGATGGACGCCTCGGTCGACGGGTGGCAGTTGGTCTGGGGTGCGGCCAATGACGCCAAGCGCCATGGTGCCCACATCCTGACCTACCACCGGGTGACCGACATCGACGTCGCCGACGGCGCCGTCCGGGCGGTGCACGCCTACGACGAGAAGCGCGGCGAAGAGGTGATCATCGACTGCAAGTTCGTGATGAACGCCGGTGGCCCCTGGGCCGGCCAGATCGCCGGCATGGCGGGCTGCGAAGAGGTCGAGGTGGTGCCAGGTCGCGGCATCATGATCGCGATGAACCACCGCCTGGTGAACTCGTGTGTCAACCGCTGCATCTACCCCGCTGACGGCGACATCCTGGTGCCGGTGCACACCGTGAGCATCATCGGCACCACCGACGTGAAGGCCACAGACCCCGACCAGCTCGACATCCCGCGCGACGAGGTGCAGCAGATGCTGGACGCCGGCGAGGTGCTGGTGCCCGGGTTCCGCAAGTCGCGTGCCGTGCACGCGTGGTCCGGTGCTCGTCCGCTGTTCAAGGACCCGCGCGTCTCGGCCACCGACACCCGGCACATGACCCGAGGCATGAAGATCCTCGAGCATGACACCCGTGACGGGGTCAGCGGCATCCTGTCGATCATCGGCGGCAAGCTGACCACCTACCGCCTGATGGCCCAGCACATGGTCGACATCATGGAGGAGAAGCTCGGCGAGAAGAACGAGTGCAAGACCGCTGACGAGGTGATCCCCGGCAACGAGGACAAGAAGCTCTACACGGTCAACCACCGGCTCGAGGAACGCGAGAAGGACCGCCGCGACGACCAGATCATCTGCGAGTGCGAACTGATGAGCCGCGGCATGATCACTGAGCTGATGGCTGAACAGCCCACCGCCAGCTTCGACGACCTGCGTCGCCAGCTGCGCCTGGGCATGGGCCCCTGCCAGGGCGGGTTCTGCTCCATGCGCGCCACCGGCGTGGCCCTGGAGGAGAAGATGGTCGACTTGGTCCGCGCGACCGAGTTGATGCGCCTGTTCCTGAAGAACCGGTGGATCGGCCTGTGGCCCATCCTGTACGGCGAGCAGGTGCGCCAGACCGCACTGGACAACTGGATCTATCACGGCACGTTCGATGTCGAACACCTGCCCCAGGCTGAGGAAGAGGTTGTCTGATGACCGAGAACCACATGCCGATCACCCGCACCACCCTGACCGGCGACCGTTCCGCGGTCGTCATCGGGTCGGGCATCGCGGGCCTGACCACCGCCCTGGGCCTGGCCCAGCAGGGGGTCAGGGTGACGGTGGTCACCAAGGGCCTGGGCGGGCTCCAGCTGTCCCAGGGCACCATCGACGTGCTGGGCTACACCGGCGACCAGCACCACACTCTGGTCCCTCGTCCGCTGGACGGGTTCGAGGACCTGCCCGCCGAACACCCCTACAGGATCACCGGGCCCGAGGCCGTGCAGCAGGGCATCACCCTGCTGCGTGACCTGCTCGGCCCCCAGGAACTGGTCGGCGACGCCAACACGAACGGCCTCTACCCGACCGCGGTGGGAGCCCTTCGTCCGACGGCGCTGGTGCCCCGCTCGATGGCCAACGGCGTGGTCGAACAGGGCAAGAAGTTCCTGATCGTGGGCATCCACGAGCTGAAGGACTACCACCCGCAGCTGATCGCCGGGAACATCGCCCGCACCCCGCTGCCCGACGGTGACCCGGTCGAGGCCCGGCATGCGAGCTTCTCGCTGCCGCGCGTCGACCACGAGGTCGACGCCAACCCCGTCCAGTACGCCCGGGCCATGGACAACCCCGACTTCCGGGCGAAGTTCGCGGCCAAGCTGAAGGCGCTGGTGCAGCCCGGCGAAACCGTCGGTGTGCCGGCGGTGCTGGGGCTGAACGACCCGACCGTCTTCGACGAGGTGCAGGACGCGATCGGTGCGCCGCTGTTCGAGATCGTCTCCCAGCCGCCGTCGGTGGTCGGCATGCGCCTGAACCAGGCACTGTCGATGGCCGCCAAGACCGCCGGTGTGCGGATGATGGTCGGCGCCGAGGTGGTCGGGGTGGTCGCTGAAGGTGGTGCGATCACCGGGGTCACCGTCAAGACCGCCGGTCGCGACCGGGTGATCAAGACCGACTGGGTCGTCCACTGCGGCGGCGGGTTCGAGTCGGGCACCCTGGCCGTCGACTCCTACAACAACGTCTCCGAAACCGTCCTCGGCCTGCCGGTGACGGCGACCGATGCCGCCGAGCTGATCCACGGCGACTTCTGGGGCGAACCGCAGCCGTTGTTCAAGGTCGGCGTGCGGGTCGATGATTCGATGAGGGTGCTCAATGACCAGGGCGGCCCCGTGCATCCCAACCTGCTCGCCGCCGGCGGCATCCTGGCGGGGTCCATCCGCTGGGAGGAGAAGTCCGGCGAGGGCATTGCCCTGGCCAGTGCGATGAAGGCCGTGGCCACCATTTCTGAAGGAGTTGCGCGATGACTGACACGATTCCCAACACCGACCTGGTCCACGACCACGGCGACGACCTGGCCTTCGACCAGCACGAGATCAGGGCCAGCCTCGACAACTGCGTCAAGTGCACCATCTGCGAGACGCAGTGCCCGGTCGCCCGGGTGACCCCGCTGTTCCCCGGCCCGAAGTTCGTGGGGCCGCAGGCAGAGCGCTTCCGCGACGGTGAGTCGGTCGACAAGTCGCTCGACTACTGCAGCTCGTGCGGCATCTGCACCCAGGCGTGCCCCCAGGGCGTCAAGATCAACGAGATCAACTCGATTGCGCGCGCGGAGATGAAGAAGGACAACATGCCGCTGCGCGACCGGCTGATCACCAACACGGTGCTGATGGGCAAGTTCATGACACCCTTCGCCCCGATCGCGAACATGGCGCTGTCGGCCGGGCCGATCCGTTCGGTCGTCCAGGCCGTGGTCGGTGTCCACAAGAACGCCGCCATGCCGACCGCCCAGCCGCAGACCATCCAGGGCTGGCTCAAGAAGCGCAAGCCCCCGACCAAGGCCCCGACCCGTGGCCCGGTCGTGTTCTTCACCGGGTGCGCCGGAGGCTACTTCCAGGTCGAGACCTCGAAGAAGACCATCGAGGTGCTCGAACACCTGGGCTTCGAGGTGCTGGTGCCCAAGCAGGGCTGCTGCGGCCTGGCCCAGCAGAGCAACGGCCTGTTCGAGGGTGCCCGCAAGAGCGTCATGCAGCTGGTGGACGACCTCAACACCGCCGGGCGTGAGCTGACCGTGGTCTCGAGCTCCGGCTCGTGCACGGGCATGCTCAAGCACGAGGCCCACGAGATCCTCGGCCTGACCAGCCCGAAGCTGCTGAACATGGGTTCGCGGATGCGGGAGACCTCGGAGTTCCTGCTGGAACTGATGGACGAGGGCATCCTGACCCCCGACATGTTCACCGAGATCGATGCCACCATCCCCTACCACCAGCCCTGCCAGGTGAAGTCGCAGTACATGGGCACCCCCGCGGTGCACGTGATGTCGGCCATCCCCGGGGTGAAGGTCGTCGAGTCCGGCCAGCCCTGCTGCGGTATCGCCGGCACCTACGGCCTGAAGAAGGAGAAGTACGAGATCGGCAAGGCCGTCGGCCAGCCGGTGTTCGACATGGTCAAGGCGACCAACCAGAACATCGCCACCTGTGACACCGAGACCTGCCGTTGGCAGATCGAGAAGCACACCGGTGTTCCCACCGTGCACCCGGTCGAGCTGGTGCACCGGGCGCTGGGCCTGTCGAAGGACCTCAAGGTCTGACCCGGAGTACTGCCCACGACACCAGCGGGCCCTGCACCAATCCGGTGCAGGGCCCGCTGCCTGTCGGTGTTGCTGTCGGCTCCTGTTCGAGCGGGCGAACGGTTCAGGCGGTCGTCGCGTTCACCTTGGTCAGCAGCCTGACCACGGCATTGGCCGAGCGCTCGGAGACATCGTCGAGGTTGTCGTCGTGCTCGCTGCTGGCGTCCTGCCCGCACATGTCCGAGATGCCCCGGATCGAGATGAACGGCACCTCGTAGGAGTGGCAGACCTGGGCCACCGCGGTGGATTCCATGTCGACCGCTGCGGTCTGGGGGAACTCGAAGATGATGTTGTCGAGCAGGTAGCCGCTGACGAACACGTCGCCCGAGGCGATCGGGCCGGCTACGACCGAGTCGTCGTCGCCGATGGCGGCCAGGCTGGCGGAGTCACCGCTGAAGGTCACCGGCATGCCCGGCACCTGCCCCATCGTGTAGCCGAAGGCCACGGCGTCGGCGGTCGAGTAGGTCAGCTCGGTGCTGGCGACCACATCACCACGCTTCACCTTGCCCTGCAGCCCGCCGGCGCTGCCGACCGAGATGACGATGTCGGGCTGCCAGCGGTGCAGCGCCGCGACGGTGGCCGAGGCACTGTTGACCAGTCCGATGCCGCAGCGCACCAGGACGACGTCGAGGCCCTCGATGCGTCCTTCCTGCAGCTTGGCGTTGCCCACTGCGTGGACCTCGCCGAGGTCGGTGGCCCGGTTGCAGAACGGTCGGATCTCCTGGCCCATGGCCGCGATCAGGATGGCCCGCACCCGTGGCCGGTCGGTGCCCAGGGCGGTCATCGGTGCACCTCCTGCCAGGCGTCGCGCTGGTCGAGGAAGGCCTGTGCGGCCTGCTGGGCCCCGGCCAGGTCGTGGCTGGCGGCCCAGCCGCACTGCACCTCGTTGGCCGCCGGCACCTCGGTGGCGGTGACCACGTCGCCCAGGGCCGCAGCCAGCACGTCCAGGAAGGCCAGCATGCCCCCACGCTCGTCCTGGTTGACGACGGTGAAGTAGAACCCGGTCTGGCAGCCCATCGGTGAGACGTCGATGACATTGTCGACGTGGTCGCGAATCTTCTCGGCCATGGTGTGTTCCAGTGAGTGCACCGTGGGCATCTCGAGGTGGCCCTCGTTGGGCTGGGTGAAGCGCACGTCGTACTTGGTGATCACCGCGCCGCCGGGCAACTGCTTGGTGTCGGCCACCCGCACGTAGGGCGCCGCCACCGTGCGGTGGTCAAGGTTGAAACTCTCCACATTCATCCGGCCCGTGCTCTGCTGACCCATCTGCCCCCCCTGCGCGACGGCGCCACCCGTGGACGCCGCTCGTGCCCAAGGCTAGCCCGGAAGCGGGGGCAGGGGAACACCCCGCCGAACCGCCCCGGGAAGCCGCTCGGTAGGGTCGAAGCCATGACCTCACCCACCCGCGCCGGGTCCACCCGGGCCTCGACCCCGCGGCCGGGATTCGCGCAGCGTGGGGCCCACGAAGGGGCTCGCGTGGGGGCTCGCAAACCGGGACGAAAGGGCGGGCGCAACAACGGCTGGCTGCCGCAGCAGCACGGGGCCTGGGCGATGCTGGTGGTGCCGTGGCTGGTGGGCCTGCTGCTCGCCCAGCGGGCCGGTGTGCTCGATGCCGCCCGGGTGCTGCTGGGGCCGGCGTGGCTGCTGGGCTACCTGGCCTTCAACGCCGCTACCTTGATGACCAAGGCCGCGCCGGTGCGCCGGGCCGCCTACCGTCGGCCGCTGGCGGTCTACGGCGCCTCAGCCCTACTGCTCGGCGGCACTGCCGTCGTCCTCGGTGGCCCCCAGGTGCTGTGGTGGGGGCTGGCCGGGGCCCTGCTGGTGGCGCTGGCATTGCTGTTGACCCGGCAGAAGAAGGAACGCTCGCTGCTGGCCGGGGTGGTCAGCATCCTCGCCGGTACCGGGGTTGGTGTGGTGACCCGCTACTGGGCCCCCGCCGAGGTGTTGTCGGCCACCGGTACGGAGCTGGCCACCCTGGCCGCGACCGTGGCCTACTTCGCCGGCACCGTGTTCACCGTCAAGACCATGATCAGGCAACGCGGCAGCCGTGGGTGGCTGGCCGCCTCGATCGGCTACCACGTGCTGCTGCTGGCCGGGGTGGCCGTCGCCGCGCTGGTGGGCTGGCTCGGGTGGGCCTGGTTGGTGCTGGCGGTGCTGCTGCTGGCCCGGGCCGTCTGGGAACCGACGACGCTGGACAGCCGGCCGCTGACAGTGCTGCAGATCGGGCTGATCGAGGTGGCCGCCTCGGTGCTGCTGCTGGTGGCGGCCGTGATTGGCACAGGCGGGTCCGCCTAGGCTGAGGGCCATGGAACACGTCATTGACCTCGGCTCCCGCACGCTCGCCCTGCAGTCGTCCTCGTCCATCGCCTCGGTGGGCAAGCTTGTCGAGTACACCCTGGCCCAGGTGGCCGGGGCAGCCGACCAGTGGACCGACGGGTTCCTGGTCGAGGCCGGCAGCTGGATCTTCCGGCTCGACGAACGCGCCGCGGGACGCTGGCAGCTGCAGGCATTGTCCGGCGGCCCCGAGCAGTGGAGCGACGACGCCACCGAGGCCCTGGAACTGATGGACAGCCAGTACCGCGTGCTCGCCCGGGTCGGCGTCGAACCGGCCGAGGGTCGCGTCGACCACCTGGTGCTGGTGCACGAGGACGTGCTGCTCGTCGAGGACCCCGACCCGGCCGCCCTCGAGTTCCGCCGCCGCAGCAGCGGTGAGGACCTGGCCGACGACGGCCACGACTCCGGCTGGTACCTGGGCCCGGTCGGCGCCGACGTGCCCCGCCCCGACCAGCTCGTCCGACGGACGATGGGTTCGCTCGCCGAGGACTTCCCGGTGGCGGTCAGCGCCATGCTGCTGCCGCTGGGCACCGTGGTGCGGTTCGACGACAACGGGATCAGTTCGGTCGTCTCGGCCAGCGGCACCGAGCACTGGAAGCGGAACCGGGCCGTCTGAGGCTGGACCGGCCCCCACGTAGGGTGGGGACGATGACAGCCTTCACCCTGGACGTCGGCGACGACACGCTCACCATCAACGGCGCACCTGAGACGCAGCACGAGGCCACGCTGGTGCTCAGTGTGCTCGCCGAGGTCCGCGAGCAGTGGGCCACCGGTTTCACCATTGAGGTCGGCTCATGGGTCTACATGACCGAGCAGCGTGAGGTCGCCGGGGATGGCCGGCGCGGCCAGTGGCAGGTGCTGGCCTTCCAACTGGGCCAGGTGTCCTGGACCGATGACGCCTCGGTGGCCCTGGTCAGCCTGCACACCCAGGCCGCCGTCGTGGCCCGGACGGGCTTGGCGTCGCAGCAGTGCCGGGTCGACCACTACGTGCTGGTGCACACCGACCTGATGCCGCGCGCCGGCCGGGGCCAGCCGACCGTGTACCTGCACCGCACGACCGCGCCCCAGGAGCAGGCCGACGGCTCGGTGGCCTCGGGCTGGTTCCTCTCACCGTTCCCACCGCAGGGCTCACCCGAGCCCGACCAGTTGCGCCTGATCCCGGCCGGGGCACTGCTGGACGAGTACTCGTTCCTGGTGCCCGCGCTGCTGCTGCCGCAGGGGTCCGTGGTGATCTTCGACGAGACCGGCATCCAGAAGGTGCTGGACGAGGGCGGCACCAACCGTTGGGCTGCCGACCACAATTAACTGGGCGGTCAATTATGGCTGGGCCCCGAATCAGCAGAAACCCATCATCAACTCAGCTCAGCCGACGGTGCTGAGCACCCTCACCCCGGCCTCGGCGGCGGCGACCAACTGCGGTTCGTCCGGGCTCATGTCGGTGACCACCACGTCGAAGTCGGACAGCGCACAGACCTCGTAGAGCGCCGAGCGGGCGAACTTCGATTCGGTCACCGCCAGCACCGAGGTGGTCGCGCGCCCCATCGCGAAGTGCTTGTACCGGGCCACGTCCTCGTAGGGGTGGTGGACGATGCCGCGGTGGATTGCGGCGGCACCGATCAGGGCGACATCGACCCGGACCCCGCTCAGGGCGGTGATGGCCGAGGGCCCGTAGAACGCCTGCAGCGGGCGCAGGTAGCGCCCGCCGATCATGATCAGTTCAGCCTCGTGGTGTTCCATCACCATGTTCGCCGGGCCGGTGCAGTTGCTGACCACCGTGAGCGGGCCACGGTCGATCACCGCCTCCAGGATGAAGTGGGCGGTGGTTGAGTCGTCGACCAGTACCGAGTCACCCCGCCCGATCAACGGCGCCACCAGGTTCGCCAGCGACCTCTTGGCCGCGGCCTCCTGCCCGAGACGAAACTCGAAAGACGTCTCGGACAGGGAGGACGCAGCCGCGGAGACCTCACCACGGGACCGGATGACCACCTGCCGTGCTTCCAGCTCTGCCAGGTCGCGGTAGAGGGTCATCGCAGAGACACCCATCTCATCCTGCAGTTCCTCGACGCGCACAGTCCCTCGCCCGAAGATCATCGTGGCAAGTCGGTCCTGCCGGTCCTGCTTGGAGGAGGTCCCCTGTTGGCTCACTGGTATCAACTCACTTCACGGTCTCGTGCGAGGGCTCACTTCGACTGGCCGTACCCGCGCATGCCTGCCCCGGCTTCTTCCATCAATTCGTCGGACAGGACCTTGATCTTGGCGCCCGGGGCCATTCCCGGGGCCGCTGCCATTGCTCGCAGCTGTACCTCGCAAATGTACTCCAGGTAGGGCAACAGGCTGAATGCCTTCGACAGCGTCGGGCCGGTGGTCAGCGCGCCGTGGTTGGCCATCAGGGCACCGGTGCGGTCCTTGAGGGCGTCAGCCACGTTGATGGCGAGCTGGTCGGTGCCGAAGGTGGCATAGGGCGCGACCCGGATCAACCCACCGAACATGGACGAGTAGTAGTGCGTGCCCGGGATCTCGTCGACCACGGTGCTCAGGGCGGTGGAGGCCGGGGCGTGGTTGTGTGTCACCGCACCGGCATCGGTGGACGCGTACACGGCCAGGTGCAGCGGCAGTTCGCTCGACGGCTTGTACTTGGCGTCGATCGGGTTGCCCTCGAGGTCGTGCACGCCGACGTCTCCGGGTTCCATGAGGGCATAGTCCATGCCCGAGGGTGAGATCACGACCTTGTCACCGACGCGCGCCGAAACGTTCCCGGCGGTGCCGACGACCAGTCCGAGGCGCTGCATCTCCTGGCAGACCCAGACGACTTCGGCGCGTTCATTCTGCAACAACATGGGGTGTGTCCCTTCTAGGTTTCGTGGCAGGTCAGGGCTGCAGGATGTACTTCGAGCCGAGGCCCTTGCTCATGTCTTCGAGCGAGTCGACCAGGGCTTCGAGCGGGCGCACCTCGGTGACCAGGCTCATGCCGTCGAACTTGCCGCTGGCGAGCAGGCCCACGGCGATTTCGACGAAGCGGGGCTGGTGGTGGTAGACGCCCTTGATCGTGTACTCCTTGTAGTGCATGTCGGAGGAGTTCAAGGTGAACGGCGCGTTCTTCGGGGTGCCGCCGAACAGTACGGCCACGCCACCGGGACGAAGCCCGAGCACGGTCTGCTCCCAGACCTGCGGCAGGCCCACGGCCTCGATGGCCACGTCAGCGCCTCGTCCGCCCGGGGTGTAGGGACGCACGGCGGCGGCGCACTCCTCGGGGGTCTCCAGCCCGGTCAGGTTCACCGTCACCGCGGCACCGGCCTTCTTGGCCTGCTCGAGCCTGCCCTCGGAACGGTCGGCGACCACGACGGTCGCGCCCCGCAGCTGGGCGAGCTTGAGGAACATCTGGCCGATCGGGCCCGCGCCGTTGATCACCACGGTGTCGCCGAGGCGGATCTCGGACTCGTTCATGCCGTGGACAACGGTCGACAGCGGCTCCAGCGGGGCAGCGGCCTCGAAGGCCAGGGTGTCGGGAATGGCGTAGGTGTTGCGGTCGACGATGGCCTTGGGCACCACGATCTGCTCGGCGAAGGCGCCGTTGAGGTACTGCAGGTTCTCGCACAGCGACTCGCGTCCGATGGTGCAGGCCCAGCACGAACCGCAGGGGGCGGTGTTGGCCGCGACCACGCGCTGGCCCACCTGGAACTTCTCGACCCCCTCACCGACCTCGGTGACGATGCCGGCGAACTCATGGCCGAAACGGGCGGGCAGGGTGGGGAACAGGGTCGGGTGGCCGCGTCGGTACGACTTCAGGTCGGTGCCGCAGGTGGCGGCAGCCTTGATCTCGACGGCGATCTCGCCGGGGCCGGGCTTGCCCTCGGATACGTCCTCCAGGCGCAGGTCGCCGGGGCCGTAGAACATATAGGCGCGCATTGTGTGGGTGTCCTCTCTCGAACCGTGGTGCTCAGGTGGGGATGCAGAACCGGGGAGGGCGCGATCGGCCCTCCCCGGTAGCTTGTTCAGTTGTTGGGTGCAGGCGGCAGGACCGCCTTGTTGACCAGCTCTTCGTAGTTCTCGGCATCATCGGTGACGATGGCCCGCACCGCCGCCAGCAGCGGCAGCTTCTCGGCCAGCGCCGGGTCGGTCTGCTCGACCAGCTGGACGGCCAGGCCGACGGCGTTGACACCCTCGACGGTCTGCTCGAGTTCGTCCATGGTCTTCAGCGCCGCATGGGCGCCCTCGCCGCGACCGACCCGGACGCCGTAGACCTTGTTGCGGCCCGACAGGCCGGTGACCTCCAGGTCGCCGACCCCGGCCAGGCCGAAGGCGGTCTCGGGACGAGCACCCAGTGCCTGCCCGAGCAGGGACATCTCCTTGACGGCCTGGGCGAAGGTGGCCGCCTTCATGTTGTGGTGCGGACGACCACGCAGTTCGCCCAGCCCATCGGCGATGCCCAGGGCGATGGCGTAGACGTTCTTCATCGGCGCGCAGATCTCCACGCCGACCTCGTCGTCGGTCGGTTCGGGGCAGTAGCGCTCCGAGTGGGCCTCGGCGGCGTACTTGGTGGCCACCGAGAGGTCCTTGCAGCCGAAGATGGTGGCGGTCGCCTCACCGGCGGCTGCCTCGTTGGCCTTCACCGGGCCGGCGATGGCGACGATGGGCGGCAGTTCGACACCCCTGCTCGCGGCCAGTCGACGCAGGCCCGAGGGCAGCAGTTCGATGGTGCCGTCCTCGTTCTCGTAGAACCCCTTCGAGGTCAGCCACAGCGCGTCGGCCGCGACGATGCCGTCCAGTGCCATTTCGGCCACCTTCGGCACACCCACGGAACTGACGGACAGGACCACGACCTGGGCGCCGGCGAGTGCCTCGTCCAGCTGGTCGGAACGGAACGTGTTGACCGCCTTGTCGATGACGACATCGATGCGCGGGTGCGGGGTGCCCGCTTCGATGGCGTCGACGAGGTGGTCGTCCAGCCAGGTGCCCCACAGGTTGGTCTCCCAACCGGCTCGGACCATGGCGTTGGCCAGGCCGGAACCCATGGCTCCGGCGCCCAGAATCGTGATCTTGCTCATGCTTGCCTTTCAGGTGGTCGTGCGGTGACTGCGACTAGGGAAGGGGTGCGGAGTCACTCCTCGACGTCAGCGACCTCGGCGTCGGGGTACTTGGTGGCGAAGGCGTGCAGCTCGTGGGTGCTCTCCTTGAGGGCGTTGTACAACTTGCCCTGGATCTCCCCGAGTTCAGCGTAGATGTCCTTCTTCGAGTCGTCCGGCTCGGTGACGTCACCGAAACGGGCCATTGCCTTGGCTGCGGTCGCGATCGAGGTGTCCCCGTGGACCCCGGTGGAGGCCATCGCCAGCACACCGGCACCGAGGGCGGAGATTTCGTCCTCGACGCAGGCGGTGATCGGAAGGCCGGTGGTGTCGGCCATGATCTGGCGCCACAGTGGGGAACGCACGCCGCCACCCATGGCACGCACGGTGGTCACCTTGGTGCCGGTGCCCTCCTCCATGCCGCGCAGCGAGCGGGCCATCTCCAGGCCGATGGCCTCGAGGATCGAGCGGTACATCGAGCCGCGCCCGTGCGAGCCGCGCCAGCCCACGACCGCGCCGCGGGCGATCGGGTCCCAGTAGGGGCTCTGGACGGCGTTCCAGTAGGGCAGGGTGACCAGGCCACCGGAACCGGGGGTGCGCTCGGTGGCGATGCGCTCCAGCTCGGGGTCGGGCCGCCCACCCAGCTCCGGGTTGCCGAAGGCGGTGCGGTACCAGGTTGGCAGGAAGGCACCCGAGGACTGCAGCAGCTCGAGGACGAAGGTGTCCGGGATGCCGCCGGCCAGCGTGCGGTAGACCGGCCCGAAGGCGTAGTCGTTCGACAGGACACCGGCCACCACGGCGGTGCCCAGGTTCATGTAGAGCACCTCGGGGTCGACGGCAGCCGCACCGATGCCGGCCGCCTGGCCGTCACCGAGACCGGCCACCAGCACGACGTCCTGGGTCAGGCCCCACTGGTCGAGGACGCTCTCCTGGATGTTGCCGAGCACCTCGCCGGGCTTTGACAGCTCGGCCATCTGGTCCTCACGGACACCGGCGATGTCGAGCAGCTTCTGGTCGTACTTCTGGGCGGCGATGTCGAACAGGCCGAGGGAGTCGGCGCAGGCGACCGAGTCCTTCCACTCGCCCAGCAGCTTGTAGACCAGGTAGGCGTGCACGTTGACGACGCGGTCGGCACCTTCGAGGACGCCGGGCTCGTTCTCCTTCACCCAGGCCATCTTGTAGATGGCGGGCGTGACGTCGGCAGGCTTGCCAGACAGCTCCCAGATCTCTTGGCTGCCGTACTTCTTGATCTGGTCGGCGGCGCGGATGTCGAGCCACAGGATGCCGTTGCGCAGCGGGGTGCCGTCCTCCTTGAAGGGGGCGAACGTCTCGCGCTGGTGGGTGACACCCATCGCGACGATGCGTTCCTTGTCGGCGTCGCTGAGGTGCGAGATCGCGGCTGCGACAGCCTCGTTGGTGGAGTTCCACCAGGCCTCAGGATCGTGCTCGCCGTAACCCGACTTGGGCTGCTTGAGCTGGATTTCGCGCTTGCCGAGGGCAAGGACCTTCCCCTCGGGGTCGACGATGATGGCCTTGCTCGACGTCGTCGACGAGTCAACGGCAATCACCAGCGGGTCGGAAGTGGACATGTGGCACCTCAAATCAGCGTTGATTCCTGTACGCGGACGACCGACCATTGGTCACCCGGAGCGCCGTCCGGGGCGCTGATCCGATTCAAACACACTTAATGATGAATCCACCACAGGTCGTGATGAATCTGCACGTTTGCCCACCATAGGTGGACCGATGTGCGCCGTTGGTGGTTGATGTGGGGGCTCATACACCAGCACGGCGGCGGTGGCGTCGTCGTGGCGTTTCCCGGCCGGGTGGGGCACCTGTGCCTCGGCGGCACGGATGGCGGCGACGACCTCGTCCAGTGGTGTCCAGGCCAGGGCTTCGGCCAGGGAGGCCGGGGTGTGCAGGCCCAGGCTTTCATGGGCGCGGGTGATACCGTCGGAGCAGGCGACCACCGCCCTCAGGTCGGCCAGGTCGGTGCGAGTGACCAGGGCGTGCCGGGCGACCGCCGGGTCCTCCCGGGCCACCCAGAACCCGTCGGGGTGGTTGCGCAGTCCTTCGGCCACGGCCCGGCCCTGCTCGAAGACGGCTGCCTCGTCCGCCCCCTGGGTGCGCAGGGCCCGTCGGTGCTCGGCGACGAGCGTGACCGTGGCCTCGATGCGCCGGTCGGTCAGTTCGAGGGCGCTGCCGTCGCGGTGCAGCAGCAGTACCGCGGCGTCGCACAGAACGAGGGTCTCGACGACGGTGGGCTGGTCCGCGGGGACGACCCGGAACGCGGCCACGGTGGCCGAGGGTGAGCCGCCCACGAAGTCGCACTCGCCCGCCTGCAGCCCGTGAACCGCGTGCAGCCCGCGAACCTCGCCGATGGCACCGGCCAGGGCGTCGCGCGGCTCGGTCGCCCGGTCGGTGAACCGACGGGCCAGGGCATCGGCCAGGTGGTGCGAGTACCAGGCCACCGAGTGGTGGCAGCCGACCCGGTAACGGGCCTCGACCCCCGCCCCGTCGATGACCACTGCCCAACCGGGGCCGACGCGCACCGCGTCCTCATTGGGGTGGTCGGCACGAGCCGGTGCGCTGGTCCACGTCGGGGTCGCGAGGTACATGGCCGCAGCCTAGGTGGCCCCGGGATGCGGCCCTGTCGCAGCCGGCCCGGACGCAGGAGACGCCCCCGCAGTGCGAGGGCGTCTCCTGGGTGGAGCAGGTGGTGTTCAGCGCACTGTGCTCAGCGCACCGGGTTCACGTGCCAGATGCGGTCGAGGTAGTCGGCGATGGACCGGTCGGAGGAGAAGAAGCCCGAGCGGGCGACATTCAACACCGACGAGGTCGTCCAACGCTTCTTGTCGGCGTAGGCCTGCTCGACCTCGTCCTGGGCGTCCAGGTAGGACTGGAAGTCGGCGAGGGCGAGGAACCGGTCGTTGTACAGCAGGTCGGAGACCACCGGGCCGGCCGCCTCGCGGTCGCCACCGGTGAAGTGGCCACTGCCGAGCAGGTCAATGGTGCGGCGCAGGCGTTCGTTGCTCTCGTACACCTTGCTGGGCACGTAGCCCGCGGCCTGGGTCTTGGCCACCTCCGGCTCGGTCATGCCGAACAGGAAGAAGTTGTCCTCACCCACCTGCTCGCGGATCTCGACATTGGCCCCGTCGAGGGTGCCGATGGTCAGCGCGCCGTTGAGGGCGAACTTCATGTTGCCGGTGCCCGAGGCCTCCTTGCCGGCCAGCGAGATCTGCTCGGACAGGTCCGCGGCGGGGATCAGCTTCTCGGCCAGGGTCACATTGTAGTTGGCCGGGAAGGCGATCTTCAGCACGTCGTCGACGCGCTTGTCGGCGTTGATCGTTTCGGCGACTTTGTTGATCAGGAAGATCGTCTCCTTGGCCATCCGGTAGCCGGGCGCTGCCTTCGCGCCGAAGACCACCGTGCGCGGGGTCACGTCAGCCGGGTCGAGGTCACCGGTGATGATCTGCTCGTAGAGGCTGACGATGTGCAGCAGCTTCAGCGATTGGCGCTTGTACTCGTGCAGTCGCTTGACCATCACGTCGAGCAGGTGGTCCTCGGGCAGGACGATGCCGTCACGCTTGGCCAGCAGGCGGACCAGGCGAACCTTGTTGGCCCGCTTGGCCTCGACGAACTTGTCCAGGAACTCCTCGTCGGTGACGTAGGACTCGAGCTCGCCGAGCCGCGACAGGTTGGGGACCCAGCCCTTGCCGATGGTGCCGGTGATGACCTGCGACAGCGCGGGGTTCGAGATGCGGACGAACCGGCGCGGGGTCACACCATTGGTCACGTTGGTGAACTTCTCGGGCATCATCTCCGAGAAGTCGGTGAAGACCTTGTCCCGCAGCAGTTCGGAGTGCAGCGCGGCGACACCGTTGACCTTGGAGCCGCCGACGGTGGCCAGGTAGGCCATCCGCACCGCGCGCTCGGGGTGCTCGGAGATGATCGACATGCGGTTGGCCCGGAACTCGTCGCCGGGGTAGGCCTTGCGCACCTCGACCAGGAACTCCTCGTTGATGCGGTAGATGATCTCGAGGTGGCGGGGCAGCAGGCGCCCCATCAGCTCGGTCGGCCAGACCTCGAGGGCCTCGGGCAGCAGGGTGTGACAGGTGTAGTTGAAACACTTCTGGGTGACTTCCCAGGCCTCGTCCCACTCAAAGTGCTCCTCGTCGACCAGGATGCGCATCAGCTCGGGGATGCCGATCACCGGGTGGGTGTCATTGAGCTGGAAGACGATGCGCTCGTGCAGGTTGCGCAGGTCGAAGTCCTCAGGCAGCTGGTCGATGAAGTCGCGCAGCGACGCGGCCACGAAGAAGTACTGCTGCTGCAGGCGCAGTTCCTTGCCCTGGATCGTGGAGTCCTCGGGGTAGAGCACCTTGGAGATGTTCTCGGCGAAGGTCCGGGCGCGGACGGCCTCGGCGTAGTCACCGGCGTTGAAGATCTGCAGGTCGAAGGCCTTGGTGGCCTGGGCCGACCACAGGCGCAGGGTGTTCACCCGGTCGTTCTGGTAGCCGGGCACCATATAGTTGTAGGGAACCGCGCGGACGTCCCAGCTGTGGACCCAGCGGGTACGCTCGGTGCCCTCGTCGTCGTACTTCTCGGTGTGGCCGCCGAACTTGATGGTGACCGAGGCCTCCGGGTGCGGGAACTCCCACGGGACGCCCAGGGTCAACCAGCTGTCGGGCTGCTCGACCTGTCGTCCGTTCTTGAAGGTCTGGCGGAAGATGCCGTACTCGTAGCGGATGCCGTAGCCGATGCTCGGGATGCTCATGGTGGCCAGCGAGTCGATGAAGCAGGCGGCCAGGCGACCCAGGCCACCATTGCCGAGGCCGGGCTCGACCTCCTGGGCGCGGATGGCGCCGAGGCTCAGGCCGACCTGCTCCATGGCCTCTTCGGCGATCTCGGCCAGGCCGGTGGCCAGGAGGTTGTTGTTCAGCTGGCGCCCGAGCAGGTACTCGGCGGAGAGGTAGCCGACGGTCTTCGCGCCGGTTTCGCGGTAGTGCTTCTGGGTCTGCAGCCAGTAGGCCATCAGGTAGTGGCGCACGGTGCGGGCCAGCGCCAGGTACTGGTCGTTCTGGGTGGAACGGCTCAGGGTCACGCCCTGGCCGTAGTTGAGTTCCCGCAGGAACTCCTTCACGAATCCGTCGACGGTGTGCGGGGGGGAGACGACCGGTCCCTTCGCCACAGGGTGAGTCACCTCACGGGTGGGCCCGAGGGGGCCCGCCTTCTCCAGGGGGGACTCATCAGTAGTCTGGCCGTTTTCCGGCCCGGAGTACGGGGTCACGGGATTTCCTTCAGTGATTGGCGGGGGAGTCCGGCCGGGCGGGCTTGCGCGCGCCGGGACTCAGCCTCCCTGGGCATGCTCAGATTTGCACAGTCTCGCTCCAAAGGCCACCGGAGGGTGGCTGAACCGGACTGGGGACGCCGGTTCCGGGTGCGGGTCGGTGGCTCGGGGCGGCCCCGGTGGCGCGAACGGCCTCGTCCGAGTTTGCGCAGGTTTCTGCGCGGAATCTGCGCTGGCAGGGATGGTTCCGTGGGGAACCTGCGCATCGGCGAAATGGGGCCCGGTATTGGGCCGGACGACGGGGTCCGGCCGATGCTGAGCGTCGTAACAACGTTTGGTAAGTCTCGGTTCAGGGTCGTTGACCGCCGGACGAGCCGGTGCGAGGGTGGGTGGATCCCCTACCCCACCAACCCCTGCTGAGCTTCCCCTCCCGCTCACCACCCCTCACGTCCTTCCAGCCCGGCGTGGCTTCCGCGTGCCGTGCTGTCCCGAAAGGAATCCCCTCATGCCCATCCAGAGAGTGCAGTCCGGGCCCATCCCACGCTACTTCGGTGCCCTCAATGCCGCCCAGACCAACGCCGCCAGGAACGTCATCGCGCAGCTGGTGTACCCCGACATCTTCCGCGGTGCCCGAACGCTGCACACCGTCCAACCGATCAGGCTCGACCTGCAGGGCCAGATCCCGGGGCCGCCCCAGCAGGCCAACATTCAGGCCCAGGTCAACGGCGTGCAGGGCAACAGCACCGTGGCCCATGTCCTGGTCGACTGGTCGGTGGCGAACAACGACCCCGCAAACCAGTTGGGCGTGGAGCGGGCTGTTCGCGCCGCACTGCGCTCCAGCCTCGCGGACGGCCACACCTGGCTGGTCTCGGGGTCGATCTGACCACGACACTCGCGGGAATGAACCGGCCACGTGGTGGACTTTCGGCCATGTCCTTGATCACCACGCGCCCGGTTTCCCCGTCCGAATTCGAGCCCTGGGCGCGGGTCGTGGCCGACGCCCAGGGCCGCGACCACGACGAGTTCACCCTGCAGCGGCTGAGGTCGTCCATCTCGCTGGAACGCAGCCGCGGGGCCTTCGAGGGCGCCGACCCGGTCGGCGGGATCACCGCCGTCCCGCGGGAGATGACCCTGCCGGGTGGGCTGGTCGAGCCGGTCGCCGGGATCGCCAACCCGGCCGTGGCGCCGACCCATCGTCGGCGCGGGGTCTTCTCGATGCTGGTTCGTGACCTGTTCACCGACATGTACGAGCACCGGCGCGAGGCGATCGCGGTGCTGTGTTCCGACCAGGCCGAGGTCTACACCCGGTTCGGTTTCGGCATGGCCATGCAGACCGCGGTGCTCGACGGACGAACCGGGGCGATGGGTTTTCGTCCCGATGTCGACCTCGGGACCGCGCGCATCACCCAGGTCGACCTGGCAACCGCGGCCGGGCTGATGCCGCGGATCCACGAGCGCGCCCGGCTGATGAATGTCGGCTGGGTCGACCGCGCCCAACAGCAGTGGGACCGGGTGATGGCCGATGCCGCCACCCCGGTGCCCGGCCTCACCGCCTGCCGGGTGGCGATCTGCTGGGACGCCGAGGGCCACCCGCAGGGGTACGCGCTCTACCGCTTCGAGGTGCGTGGCGACGGCTCCGGGCGGACCACCACACGGCTACTGGTGCCCGAGTTGGTGGCGATCCACCGGGCTTCGTACGGGCAGTTGTGGCGGTTCCTGCTCGACCTGGATGCGGCCGAGTCGGTGCGCGCCGAATGTGCCCCTGACGAGCCCCTGCAGTACATGGTCAGCAACCCCGAGGCCCTGGACTGGACGATTCGCGACTCGCTGGCGGTGCGCCTGGTGGACGTGCCGCGGGCCCTGTCGGCGCGGCGCTACTCGGCGCCGGTGGACGTGGTCTTCGACGTGGTCGACCACCTCTGCGACTGGAACCACGGCCGGTTCCGGCTGCAGGCCGATGAACGGGGCGCCATGTGCGCCCGCAGCCACACCGACGAGGCCGACGTGAGCCTGTCGGTCTCGACCCTGGGGGCGGTGCTGCTGGGCGGGGTGTCACTGGTGTCGCTGGCCCTGGCCGGACGAGTGGTCACCCGAAACCCACTGGTGCTGCAGAGTGCCAGCATCGCCTTCCGCGGCTTCCGCGAGCCCAGTTGCCCCTCCGGCACGAGCTGGCCCTGGTACTGAGCCGGTCGGTCCGCCCGCCCCCTCGTCCGCTCGCCCCCTCGTCCGAGCCCCCAACCCCGAGCCCCCAACCCCGCGGATGCGCAGGTTTCGTCATGGATCCATCTTTGGCAGCGGTGATTCCGTGAAGGAACCTGCGCATCCGCGGGTTGGGGGCCGACGGACGTCGGGGGCGGGCCGACGGACGGCGGGGGCGGGCCGGCCCGGTCTGGCGCGGAATCCGGTAGCCGCGCGAGTCGGCGTTGACAAGGGATGTGGACAAATCTGGCGGGATGGCCGAAGTTGTCCACAGGCTGCTGATCTCTCTGGAATCCCGGGGTGTCCGGGTGTGAAGTAGGCGCCATGCACCTCACCACACGGCAGGAACTGCTCGCCCATGGGCACACGGACGGGGCCATCAGGCGCCTCGTGGATCTTGGCTCCATCCTGCGGGTGGGCAGGGGTCGATATGCCCTTTCGTTCCCGGACGACCCGCGGCAGTTCCACCTCGCCATGGCGCAGTTCGAGGACGAGGGCGTCCTGACGCTGGAGACGGCCGCCCTCGTCCATGGTTTGCCGGTGGCGCGGGTGCCGGCTGCGGTGCAGCTGGTGCTTGACGGCCAGCGCAACCAGCTGCGTGGCCGCTGGCGCCAGATCCGGGGCGAGGTGCTGCCGGAGCAGGACGTCGTCGACGTGTCCGGCTACACCGTGACCAGCGTGGCGCGCACCATTGTCGACCTGGCTCGGCTGCGTGGGGCCGAGGACGCCATCATCACGTGGGAGGCAGCACTGTGGCGGGCCCGGGAGAGCGCGCGACTGGGCGAACTGCGGCAGGCCGTGGCCGAGGTGCTGGGCCGCTGCCGGCGGCGCAAGGGTGTCGTCGTCGCACGGGAGCTCGCCCGATTCGCCTCATCCTTCTCCGAGAGCCCGCAGGAGTCCCGCTCCCGGCTGGCGCTGTCGAAGGTGGCACTGCCCGACCCCGTGCAGCAGTTCATCGTCCTCGATTTCAACGGTCGCACCATCGGACGAGCGGACTTCGCCTGGCCCGAGCTGGGCGTGCTGGGTGAGTACGACGGACAGGACAAGTACGACTCGTTGGCCCGCCCCGGGGAGTCGCCGGCCGAGGTGGTCCGCCGGGAGAAGCGGCGTCAGGAACAGCTGGAATCGATGGGCTGGGTCGTCGTCCGGTGGGGCATCGAGGAACTCCGGTCCCCGAGCCAGCTGAGGCAACGGGTGGACCGGGCGCTGGACACCGGCCGTCGCCGCGGCTTGGGCGGTTCGCTCCCGGGTCGGCTGCCCACCCTGGACAACCTGGACTAGACGGAGGCTCGGCGTCGCCCGTCCCCCGCTGGCCTCCGCGTCCCCCCAACCCCCGCGGATGCGCAGGTTCCGTCATGGATCCTTCACTGGCGGCGGTGATTCCGTGAAGGAACCTGCGCATCCGCGAGGTGGGCGGACGAGCGAGGTGGGCGGACGAGCGGGCGACCTGCGCGAGCGGCCCGCATCCCCACGGGGCCGCCTGCCCCGACCTAGGCTGAAACACATGGCTGACACCATGCTCGAGATTCCCGGGCCCGAGGGCACCCGCAAGGTCAAGCTGTCCAGCGGCGACCGGGTGCTGTGGCCCGGGTCCGGCATGGCCGACGGCAAAGACCTCACCAAGGCCGAACTGGTCGACTACCTGCTCGCGGTGGCCGACCACTTCCTGGCCGCCAACGGCGACCGCCCGATCACCCTGCAGCGCTTCCCCGAGGGCATCGGCGGTGAGGAGTTCTTCTCCAAGCGCCCGCCGCAGGGCAAGCCGGGGTTCATCCGCACGGTCACCTGCACCTACCCGTCCGGACGACGCCACGCCCAACTCGTCCTCGACGAACCGGCCGCCCTCGCCTGGACCGGCCAGATGAGCACCATCACCTTCCACCCGTGGCCGGTGCGCACCGCGAACCTCGACAACCCCGACGAACTGCGCATCGACCTCGACCCGCAACCAGGTCGCGACTTCACCGATGCCATCAAGGCCGCCCACGGCCTGCGCGAGGTGATGACCGAGATCGGCTACACCCCCTACGCGAAGACCTCCGGCAACCGCGGCATCCACGTCTACGCCCGCATCGCCCCCACCCACGAGTTCCAGGACGTCCGCCACGGCGTCATCGGCATCGCCCGCGAACTCGAACGTCGCATGCCCGACCTGGTCACCACCAGTTGGTGGAAGGAGGAACGCGGTGAGAAGGTCTTCGTCGACTTCAACCAGGCCAACCGTGACCGGACGATCGCGGCCCTGCTGAGCCCTCGTCCGCTGCCGCACGCACCGGTCTCCTTCCCCCTCGCCTGGGACGAACTGGACGACGCCGACCCGACCCGGTTCACCGTCCGTACCGCTCCACGACTGCTGGCCGAGCGGGGCAACCCCTGGACAGACATGGACGAGCACGTCGGCGACATCACCGCTGCCCTCGCCCTGTGGCAGGCCGACCTCGACCGCGGACTGGGCGAGCTGAACTTTCCCCCGGACTACCCGAAGATGCCCGGCGAGCCGCCGCGAGTGCAGCCGTCCAAGCGTCGCAAGGACCGCGACGAGGCTGACTACTTGCCGCCCAAGGCCGAGCGCGACGCCGAATGGGGCACGGCGATCGCCCCGCCCTACGGGCCGATGCTGGCCAAGTCCGTCAAGGACATCCCCAAGGTCGAGGCCATCTACGAACCCAAGTGGGACGGTTTCCGCACCCTGATCTGGCGCTCCGGTGACATGGTCGAGCTCGGCAGCCGCAACGAACGCCCGATGACGCGCTACTTCCCCGAACTGGTCGAGGCGGTCAAGGCCAACTTCCCCGAGCACTGCTGCATCGACGGTGAGATCATCATGATCGACCCCGAGCGCGGCGACCGGCTCAACTTCGACCTTCTGCAGCAGCGCATTCACCCGGCCGCCAGCCGGATCACGAAACTGTCGAAGGCCACCCCGGCCAGCTTCGTCGCCTTCGACGTGCTCGCCATCGGCATGACCGACTACACCGAGGTGCCGTTCGTCGAACGCCGCGCCGCCCTGGAAACCGCCCTGGCCGGTGCCCGGGCGCCGATCCACCTCACCCCGATGACCCGCGACCGCGACGAGGCCCGGGAATGGTTCACCAGCTTCGAGGGCGCCGGCCTCGACGGCATCATGGCCAAGCCCCTCGACATGGGTTACCTCGAGGACAAGCGGGTGATGTACAAGATCAAGCACGAACGCACTGCCGACTGCGTGGTCGCCGGCTACCGGGTGTACAAGGGCACCGACGACGCGGTCGGTTCGCTGATGCTCGGCCTGTACGACGAGCAGGGCCAGCTCAACTCAGTCGGGGTGATCGGCGCCTTCCCGATGGAGCGGCGCCGCGAACTGTTTGCCGAACTGCAGCCCCTGGTCACCGATTTCGAGGGGCACCCCTGGTCCTGGGCCGACCCCAAACAGGACGAGTCGTCCGCCCCGGCCGAACAACTGCCGGACAACCGCGACCAGTCCTTCCCGCGGACCCCCTCGTCCAGCGCCCACAGCCGGTGGAACGCCACGAAGGACCTGTCGTTCACCCCGCTGCGCCCCGAACGGGTGGTCGAGGTGCGCTACGACCACATGGAGGGCAACCGGTTCCGCCACACCGCCCAGTGGGTGCGCTGGCGCGAGGACCGCGACCCCGCCTCGTGCACGTACGACCAACTGGACGAGCCGGTCAGCTACGACCTGGCCGACATCCTTCCCGGGGTTGGGCCCGGGGCCGGGGGAACCGAGGGGTAGTCCGGGCATGCCAAAGGCCCGGGGCGCTTGTGCAGCGGCCCCGGGCCCTGGTGTTGCCCCCTCAGGATGGGGCGTTCCGGGTGCCGGTCAGGCCTGGTCGGCGGGCGCCTGCTCGTCGGCAGGGGCGGCCTCAACCTCGACGAGACGACCGGTGTGGATCACGTTGACCTTGCGCGGCTTGGCCTCTTCAGCGACCGGGATGGTCAGCCGCAGCACGCCGTCGCTGTAGCTGGCGTCGATGCGGTCGAGGGCCACGCGGCGCCCGAGCGTGAGCTGGCGGGCGAAGGTGCCCGAAGGGCGCTCACGGGTGAGCCAGTCACGCTTGCCCTCGACGGGGGTTGCCTTGCGCTCGGCGCGGATGGTCAGCGTGTGGTCCTCGACGTCGACATCGATGCTGGCCGGGTCGACTCCGGGCAGGTCGATCTCGGCGATGAAGTTGTCGCCGTCACGGTAGAGGTCCATCGGCATGCCGACCGACGCGGGGGTGCGGGTGAGGTCGGTGAAGAGTCGGTCGACCTCTTGGAACGGATTGATGGTGCGAGCCATGTGAGCCTCCTGGTACTAGATCTGTGCATCGAAAGTGTGCTGTGGGTGCGGCTCCCCGGGGGGTGCCAACAGTGAGTACAACGGCCCTCGCGGCGGGGATATTCCCAAGTTGAGTGAGGTCGGCTCAATGTTGTTTCGGAGTGGGCGGCAGGGTGATCGGTGGCGGGGGCGAACCTTGCGCGGGTAGCCTGCTGAACATGGCCGAACCCCTCCGCATCCGCGCTGGTGACAGTGACCGCGACGCAGTGCTCCAGGTGCTGATGGACGCGCATGCCGCCGGCCGGCTCGACATGGCCGAACTCGACGAACGCCAGACACAGGTGATCACCTCCCGCTACCTCGACGAGCTGAAGCCCCTGGTGGCCGACCTGCCCGAGGGCAACTCACTGGTGTTGATGACCGGCCCCCATCAGGGCCGTGGGCTGGCCACCGGGCCCGGCCAGATGCCCGCGCTGCACGACCAGGACGCGGTGGTCAGCACGGTCGCGGTGATGAGCGGCAAGAACCTCAAGCCGGCCCGTGGCGTCGAGAAGCTGACCAGCTTCCAGTTCTGGGGCGGCGACGAGGTCGACCTGACCGAGGCCTTCGGGCCCGGAGTGACCATCACCTATGAGGCGGTGGCCATCATGGCCGGCAGCACCATCACCGTGCCCGAGGGCGTGCGGGTGCAGGACGACACCGTCAACATCATGGCCGGCAACGAGATCAAGTCGAAGGCCCAGGGCGATGGCTCGAATGGCACGCTGGTCCTGTCGGGGTTCTCGATGATGGCGGGCCACACCGTCAAGCTCACCAAGAACAAGTAGCCCCGGTGCCCGAGGGGGATGCGGTCTGGCGCGCCGCCCTGCTGCTGGACGAGGCACTCCGCGACCAGGTGGTCACCCGGTGGGAGTTGCGCTGGGGTGATCTGGGGGCTTCCGACAAGCGGGGATGCACGGTCACCGAGGTCGTGGCCCGCGGCAAGCACCTGTTGCTGCGTCTCGATGATGCCACCACCCTGCACACGCACCTGCGGATGGAGGGCCGGTGGCGGGTCGTCCCCGTGGCCGAGGCCACCGCGCGCCGGTTGCGGGACCCGTGGCTGCGGGCCGTGGTCGGTACCGGGCACCAAGTCGCGCTGGGCCGGCAGTTGGGCAACCTCGACCTGGTCGCCACCGCCCAGGAGGGCAGGCTGGTGGGCCACCTGGGCCCCGACCTGCTCGGCGAGGACTGGGATGCCGCCGAAGCCGTGCGGCGGATCAGTGCCCAGCCCGAGGTCCCGCTCGGCGAGGCACTGCTCGAGCAGCGCAACCTGGCCGGCATCGGGACGATGTGGGCCGCCGAGATCTGCTTCCTGGAACAGCTGAACCCCTGGCGTCCGGTCGCCGACCTGGTGCCCGGGCAACTGGAGGAGGTGGTGCGCCGGGCGCACCGGCTGCTGCGCGGCACCCTGAAGTTCCGCGGCTCGGTCTCGACCGGCAACTGGCGCGACCCGCTGCACATCTACGGCAAACCCGGACGAGCCTGCCCCCGCTGTGCGACGGCCATTCGCCGAGCCACCATCGGGCGGGCACCGCAGCAGCGGGAGTTGTACTACTGCCCCCGCTGCCAGCCGATGCCCTGATCCGACCGCTGGTACGGGTCGCCGGGTCGGATCGCCGGTGGGTTCAGTCCAGGGCCTTGTCGGCGGCCAGTCCCTGGGCGGCGCCCTCGGCCGCGTGGGTGGCTCCCTGGGTGGCGAGGTTGCCCTGGTCGTCCTCGAGGTGGGCGCGGATGAACCACTGGAACTGCTCGAGCTGGGTGACCTGCCCGATCAACATGTCCTCGGTGATCGGGTCGACCTCGCCGGCCTCCTCGATCAGGGCGCGATGGTCGGTGATCACCCCGGAATAGACGATGTCCAGGGCGCCGAGGTGCTCGGAGGCCTGGGCCTGGCCGATGGGGTAGTCCTCCCAGGTGCGCTGGGCGACCAGGTCGCCCGGGCAGCCATTGGGGGCCACACCCAGGGTGGCCATGCGCTCGGCGATCTGGTCGACCATGGCGCGCACGGCGACCACCTGCGGGTCGAGCATTTCGTGGATGCTGATGAACTTCGGCCCGACCACGTTCCAGTGGGCGTGCTTCAGGGTCAGTTGCAGGTCGTTGAGTGAGTGCAGGCGCATCTGCAGCTTGCGGGCCAGCCCCTGGCCCTCGTCGAGGCCCAGCCCCGGCACCGTGAATGACTTGTTGGCCGGGGGCGAGCTCTTGCCGGTGGACTTCTTCGCGGCCTTGCCGGCCGTCGCCTTCTTGGTAGTAGCCATGGTCCCGACTCTAGGCGGGGCCCTCGGGTGCCGCCGGGGTGCGGACGAAATCGTCTGCCGGTCGGCGCAACCCCGCGCGGTGCCCGTGCGTAGTGTCTGTTGTCAGCGAGATGTCTGGAGGCATCATGAGACGACGTGAAGTGCTGTTGCTCCCGGCCGGCGTCCTTGGGGCGGGGGTGCTCGGGGCTGGGGTGCTCGGGTCCGGGGTGCTGGCCGGCTGCAGCCGTGGGCCGATCGGACGAGAACGGATCAGCGTCAGCGTGGTCCACCCGAAGGATGGTGACAGCACGGGTGTGCACTGGACCGTCGATGGCGTGGGCGGAGTCTCCAGTTCGGAACCCGAGCTGAGCGTTGACGAGGGTGACGAGACGGTCGTGTTGTCGATGACCGCCTGGAACTCGGCCCGCCCCGGTGACGCACAGGTCGCCCTCGGGGTCATCCTGCCGGTGGAGTTCAGCCTGGCCGCGCCGCTGGGCAGGCGGCGGTTCGTCGACGACAACGGCGAGACCGTGCTGGTGCAGAAACCGCCGGGGCGCTGAGCGCTCCCGGCGGTCCTGGTGACCAGATCGTTGCTTCCTGGCGCAGCTGAACCCGATCAGGCAGCGGCTTCCTCGTCCGACTCGATGGCCTCGACCAGGGCCTTGGCGCCCGCGACCAGCGCCTCCTTGTTGGCCTCGACGATGGCCAGCGGGTTGGCGACCTGGCCCTCAGCCGGCGGGTTGTCGCCGAAGGGCATGCAGATGGCGTCGGCGACGACATTGGTCTTGACGTTGCCGAGGATCTCGACGAGGTGCTTGACCGCACGCGAGGCGCCGCCCCAGCCGTAGCCGACGACGAGGGTGGGCTTGGCGTCCCACTCGGCGAGCAGGTGGTCGATCGCGTTCTTCACCGGGGCGGGGAAGCCACCGTTGTACTCGGGGGTCAGCCAGACGATGGCGTCGGAGTCCTTGACGATCTGGGCCCACTGCTTGGTCGAGTCGAGGGTGTACACGCCACTGGCGGCCTGCTGCGGCTCGGCCAGGAAGGGCAGGTCCAGCTCGCGCAGGTCGACGACCTCGACGCTGGCGCCGGTGGCCTCGGACAGTGTCGAGACGACCCCGTCGACGAGCTGGCCGCCGACGCGGACGGGGCGGGTGCTGCCAACGATGAGCTTGATGGTGGTCATATGTGGGGTTCCTCCGGGTGCGGTGCGCGGGGCTGTTAGTACAACGTTCAACTAAGCCAACGGTACCGGACGGGTGGGTATTCCCGCACATCGAGGGTTTCTGGGCGGCGGGTGAATCTGGCCGGGGGCAGCCGGGTTGTAGGCGACCCCGCATCACATCCATCGCGCCCCTCGTAGGTGCACCCCGACCCCCAGTACGTCCATCGCGCCCCTCTGGGTGCCGTCCCGCCCCTCCAATGCCCGGGTCCACGAGGGGCGTGATGCATCTGACGGGGGCGGGATGGACATGAGGGGGAGCGGGATGAACACCCGAGGGGCGGCACCGACAGGTGTGAGCGCACCGCGGCACCGGGGCGTCTGGCAGAGGTGCCCGGGCGTCTGGCAGAGGTGCCGGGCGCGCAGCAGGTGCCACCACCACCGGCGTCCTGCCGCCCCAAGCCCTAGGCTGAAGACCATGTTCATCGTTCACTGCTTCGTGCGCACCAAGGACGACAAGGTCCAGGACTTCATCGACATCTCCACGGCCAACTCGAAGGCCAGCCTGCAGGAGCCGGGCTGCAAGCGCTTCGACGTCATCCAGCAACTGGATGACCCGACCCAGTTCGTGTTGGTCGAGGGCTACGGCTCGCCCGATGACCTCGAGTTCCACAAGACGCAGCCCCACTACTTCGCGTGGAAGGAGGCCATGGAGGACATCCAGGCCGAGCCGCGCTACACCCGCAAGTACCAGAACCTGCAGCCGGGCGACGAGTCCTGGGGCTGAGCCCGGGAACCTGTCAACAAACAAGCACCCCAGAGCAGACGCCCTGCACTACTGCAGGCCTCATGCTCTGGGGCGCTTGTTTGTTGACGCGGTCAGCCGGCGACTCCGTTCGGGATCGCGGCACGCAGGGCGTCAAAGGCGTCGCCGGCGAGGCGATAGTAGGCCCACTTCCCGCGCTGCTCCCGGGTGACCAACCCTGCCTCGACAAGCAACTTCATGTGATGTGACACGGTCGGTTGGCTGAGACCAACCGGCCCGGTGAGGTCACAGATGCAGGCCTCGGCGCCATCAGCGGCGGCGATCAGCGAGACCAGTCGCAGTCGAGTCGGGTCGCCGAGTGCCTTGAACACGCGGGCCAGGTCCTGGGCGGACCCATCGTCCAGTGCTCCACCGATGATCGGTGAGCAGCACGCCTGGGGTCCGGCGGGAACCGTCGACTGCTCGATGGGGGTGTGCATGGGGGTCATCTTAGGACACGTATTGACGAACATCGATGTGTGGGCAAAGCTGGTCGCATCGACACTCTTCTATGGAAGTCGGAACCATGACAGACACCACCCGAGATCAGGTTCGGGCGCACTACGCCGCGGCAGCCACTGCCGTCACGCGCAAGGGCGACCCTTTCGTTGAACTGCCGCTGGCCAGCGCTGGGGCCAGCACCGCATGCTGCGCCCCCAGCCAGCCGGTGGACTGCTGCGACAGCACGGCCGATACGAGCCCGGAATGCTGTGCGGGCGGTGATGTCGTGGACAGCGCCTTCGGTGCGGCGCTCTACCCGGCCTCCGAGCAGGACGAACTGCCCGCCCAGGCGCTGGCAGCCTCGATGGGTTGCGGCAATCCGATGGTGGTGGCGTCCCTGCACGAGGGTGAGAAGGTGTTGGACCTCGGCTCCGGTGGCGGCATCGACGTGCTGCTCTCGGCGCGGCGGGTGGGGCCGACGGGCTTCGCCTATGGCGTCGACATGACCGACGAGATGCTCCAGCTGGCCGAGGCGAACCGGCTGAGGGCGGGTGCCACCAACGTGGAGTTCCTCAAGGGCACCATCGAAGACGTGCCGCTGCCCGACGGTGCCGTTGACGTGGTGATCTCCAACTGCGTGGTCAACCTGTCCACCGACAAGCCGGCGGTCCTCGCCGAGATGTTCCGCGTCCTGGTGCCCGGCGGTCGGCTCGGTATCTCCGACGTCGTCGCCGAGGACCAGCTGACACCGGACGATCGGGCCGAGCGTGGCAGCCACGTCGGCTGCATCGCGGGGGCACTCTCGCGTACCGAGTACCTGGAAGGCCTGGCCGCCGCCGGGTTCAGCGACGCCGAGGTCTCGTTCACCCATGAGGTGGCGCCGGGCATGCACGGAGCGCTGATTCGCGCCGTCAAGCCGTTCACCGGGGTCTGACCCACCCGGGTCGTCCGACGGTCAGCCGGCCCGCGCCTCCAGGATCGCGGCGCTGGCCGCGGCCTCCTCCGCGGCGGTCAGCCCCGAGCGGCGCTCCCGGTCGATGCCGCGGGCGAGCTCGTCCGCCAGGGTGCGCTGAAGGGTCGCCTGCAGCGGCCGCGTCATGCCGCCGGCCTCCACAAAGGCTTGGCGGGACAACTGGTTGATCACGTTGAGGTCTCTCGGTACCCACAGTGGCAGTGACCTGGGCCCGGCCCAATGGTTCACACCCTGGCTACGCAGTTCATCGTCATCAGCCATCACCAACCCGTCGGCATGGCCGCTCACCACCATGGCCTCGGCGAAGAACTCGTCCATCGTGATCGAGGGGCCGACCGCATTCACGGTTCCGACCAGGCCACGTGCGCCAGCGGCGACCAACCACCCGGCCAGGTCGTCCACATCGATCACCTGCACATGCCGCCCAGCTGTCACGGGGGCCAGGGCGGCCCCGCCACGCGAGAGCCGTGCCGTCCAGTAGCCAAATCGGTCAGAGGTGTCCCCGGGGCCGACGATGAGGCCGGGGCGCGCCAGCAACAGCCGATCACCGACGTGCTCGGCCGTCGTGACTTCGGCGGCGACCTTGGCATCGGGGTACTGCGTCAGGTCACGCGGCCGCACCAGTGCGGCCGACTCGTCGGCCCCAGGCCGGTCGATACCGGCGTAGACCGACACCGTCGAGACCAGCGTCCAGTGCGCAGCCCTCGGCGCGAGGGCCGCCAGCGCCGGGCCCACGAACTCAGGCTCGTAGGAGAGCTCGACGACTTCGTCCCATTCGCCGACCAGCCCGTCGTAGGACGAAGGGTCGTGGCGATCGGCTCGCACCAGGGTGCAGCCCTCGGGGGCAGCCCCGGACTCGCCGCGGGCCAGACAGAACACCTCGGCGCCGCTGGCCGCCCACCCAGCTGCGATGCGCGCACCCAACCACGCCGTGCCACCCAGCACCAGAACTCTCGTCACCGGGCAAACCTAGCTCAGCGCCAGCCGAGCTCCGGAGCCACGTGGGTCAACACCGACTCGATCAGATGCGCGTTGTACTCCACCCCCAACTGGGTCGGCACGGTCAGCAGCAGGGTGTCGGCCGCGGCAATGGCCTCGTCCTCGCGCAACTGCTCGACCAGGGCGTCGGGTTCGTCGGCGTAGGTGCGGCCGAAGACCGAGCGCACGCCGGCGATGCTGCCGAACTGGTCGCGACGATCGCCGCCACCCAGGAAGTAGCGCCGGTCCTGCTCGCTGGTGATCGCGAAGATCGACCGCGAGACCGAGACCCGGGGCTCGAAGCCGTGGTCGTGCTCGGCCCACTCGTCCCGAAATGCCTCGATCTGCCTGCGCTGCTGCACGTGGAACGGTTCGCCGGTCTCGTCGTCCTTCAGGGTCGACGACATCAGGTTCATGCCCTCGCTGGCAGTCCAGCGGGCGGTCGCGTCCGACCCGGCGCCCCACCAGATGCGCTGGCGCAGACCCGGCGCATGCGGCTCGACCCGCAGCAGGCCGGGCGGGTTGGGGAACATCGGGCGCGGGTTCGGCTCGGCGAACCGCTCGCCCTCGATCGCCCGCAGGAATCCGCTGGTGTGGCGCCGCGCCATGTCGGCATCGGTCTCGCCCTCGTCGGGCTCGAAACCGAAGTAGCGCCAGCCGTCGATGACCTGCTCGGGCGACCCCCGCGAGACGCCGAGTTGAATCCGCCCGCCCGAGATCAGGTCGGCGGCGGCGATGTCCTCGGCGAACCCGAGCGGGTTCGAGTAGCGCATGTCGACCACGCCGGTGCCGATCTCGATCCGGCTGGTGCGGGCGCCGACCGCCGCCAGCAGCGGGGCCGGGGTGCCGAGCTGCTGGGCGAAGTGGTGCACCCGGAAGTAGGCGCCATCGGCGCCCAGCTCCTCGACGGCGACGGCCAGGTCGATCGACTGCAGCAGCGAGTCCTGAGCCGAACGGACCTGCGAATCGGGGTGGTCCATCCAGTGCCCGAAGGACAGGAAACCGATCTTCTTGGGCGCCGAGCTCATCGTCCGACCCCCAGACTGCCCATCAGGTCCTCGAAGTCGACCAGGTCGTCCCCGAAGCCCTTCGGGGCGGCGGACGAGGGGCTCTGCGCCGCCGGGGACGCCTGCCCGGCGGGGGCCAGGCGGGCGACCAGTTCCCCGGCCGCACGGCGCACCCGCTTCGCGACCCGGCTGCCCTCGCCGCTGCCGAAGTCCTGGGTGGCGGCGAAGACCCCGGTGCGCAGCGCGTCGGCGCCCAGGTAGCTGAACAGCGGACGAAGGGCGTGGTCGATCATCAGCGAGTGCCGTTCGGTGCCGCCGGTGGCGGCCAGGACGACCGGCTTGTCGACCAGCGACTCGGGCTCGATGATGTCGATGAAGCTCTTGAACAGCCCCGAGTAGGAGGCCGAGAAGGTCGGGGTCACCACGACCAGGCCGTCGGCCGAGGCGGTGGCATCCAGCGCCTCCTGCAGGTCGGGGTTCGAGAACCCGGCCAGGAAGGTGTCGGCGATGCCGTGCGCGTGGTCGCGGATGTCGATCATCCGCACGTCCACATCGCGCCCGGCCGCGGCGAAGGCGGCCCGGGTTTCACGGACGAACTCTTCGGCCAGCATGCGGGTGGTCGAGGGGTTGCGCAGGCCGGCCTGCAGCACGACGATGCGGGTGGTGGCCCTGGTGGTGGGTGACATCACTTCTCCTCGGAGATGACGGGGTCGTCGAGGTCGCTGGCGCCCTCATTGTGGTCCTCGGCGCGGGTGCCGGTCCAGCGGTCGACGGCCGGGGCGCGGTGCTCGTCCACCGGTCCACCGGCGGCGGCCACCCGGGCGGCGTGGGTGGGGGCATCGGGCACACCCGGCTTGCGCAGCTTGTCGAACTCGGTGCGCAGCACCGGCACGACCTCGGTGCCCAGGATCTCGATCTGCTTCAGGACTTCCTTCTGCGGCAGGCCGGCGTGGTCGATCAGCCACAGCTGGCGCTGGTAGTCGCCGACGTAGTCGCGGAAGCCCAGCGTGCGCTCGATCACCTGCTGGGGCGAACCGACGGTCAGCGGCGTCTGCGAGGCGAAGTCCTCCAGGCTCGGGCCGCCGCCGTAGACCGGGGCGTTGTCGAAGTACGGCCGGAACTCGCGCACCGCGTCCTGCGAGTTCTTGCGCATGAACACCTGCCCGCCCAGACCGACGATCGCCTGGTCGTAGGTGCCGTGGCCGTAGTGCTCGAAGCGGCGGCGGTACAGGTCGACCATGCGCTGGGTGTGGCTGGCCGGCCAGAAGATGTGGTTGTGGAAGAAGCCGTCACCGTAGTAGGCGGCCTGCTCGGCGATCTCGGGCGAGCGGATCGAGCCGTGCCACACGAAGGGCGCCACCCCGTCCAGCGGGCGGGGGACCGAGGTGAACTGCTGCAGGGGGGTGCGGAAGCGCCCTTCCCATTCCAGGTTCTCCTCGCGCCACAGCCGGTGCAGCAGGTTGTAGTTCTCGATCGCCAGCGCGATGCCCTCGCGGATGTCCTTGCCGAACCACGGGTAGACAGGGCCGGTGTTGCCACGGCCCAGGGTCAGGTCCATCCGGCCGTCGACCAGGTGCTGCAGGTAGGCGTAGTCCTCGGCCAGGCGCACGGGGTCGTTGGTGGTGATCAGCGTGGTGGCCGTCGACAGGATCAGGTTCTTGGTCTGGGCGCCGATGCTGGCCAGCAGCACCGGGGGGCTGGCCGGGGCGATGAACGGCGGGTTGTGGTGCTCACCGGTGGCGAAGACGTCGAAGCCCAGTTCGTCGGCGAGCGTGGCGATCTCGATGGTCGCCTTCAACCGCTCGTGCTCGCTGGGGGTGTGACCGGTCAGTGGGTCGGTGGTGAGGTCGCCGATGGTGAACAAGCCGAACTGCATCGAGGACATGCTGGGACTTCCTTCGCAAGAGTTACTATTGATCTGTCAGATACTATGAACATCATAGTTGAGCATTCAATTCCCGCCACTTCGCAGGAGGACCCGATGACTGCCCAGCAGGCGCACGAGCAGCCCCAGGCCGACCCCGAGACCCCGCAGTGCTCGGTCATCGAGGACGTCATGGGCGTGCTCGGACGCGCCTGGGCCGGTGCGGTGCTGCAGGCTGCCCTGGCCGGGGCCGAGCGGTTCAGCGAGTTCAAGCGGCGGGTGCCCGGCGTCAGCGACGCCGTGCTGTCGACCCGGCTCAAGGAGCTCACCGAGCGCGGCTTCTTCGTCCGGGACGTCGACCCCGGCCCGCCGACCCAGGTGCGCTACCGCATGACCGAGGTCGGACGAGAGGTCGAGCCTGTGCTGAGTGCCGCGGTGGCCTTCGCCGCCCAGCATCCCGGGGCGGTGCGCTGAGCCGCTCGTCCGCTGGTGGTCGGGGTTGTCCCGGCTCAGGTGCGTGACATCGGCAGCCGGGTGGTCCACCTGGTCGTGGCCGAACTCGCCACCCGCCGCCGCCGCTGACCTGCCCTCAGCGGGTGAACCGTCCTGCGCGTTCGTCGCGGCGCTCCCGGGGGGACGCGAAGGCCCACCTGGCCACCACGTCGAGGGCGAAGCCGATGGTGCCGATCACCAGGATGAGCGCGGTGATGTGGTGGTAGGCCAGCTGGTCCTTGGCGTTCAGCACCGCATAGCCCAGTCCCGAGGTCACGCCGAGCATCTCTGCCGGCACCAGCACCACCCAGCCCATGCCCATCGCGAGCCTGAGCCCGGCCAGCACATTCGGACGAATCGCCGGCAGCACCACGTGGCGTACCACCTCGGGGCCGGTGGCCCCCAGCGCGCGGGCCACCTGGCGGTGGGCCGGGCGCACGGCGCGGACCCCGTCGGCGGTGGCTGTCAGGATCGGCCACACCGCGGCGGCGGCGACCAGTGCCACGACGGGCAGGCCGCCGACCCCGAACGCGATGACCGCGACCGGTGCCCACGACAGCGGCGAGACCATCCGCAGGAACAGTTGCACCGGCCGGGTGGCCCGGTCGAGCCAGCCGAGGCTGCCGACGGCGATGCCGCCGACCACCCCGAACACGAACGCCACCCCGAGCCCGGCGAGCAGCCGGAACACCGACGAGGCGGCCGCGTCCAGCAGTGAGCCCGAGCGCCACAGTTCGACCAGCCCGGTCCAGGTGAGGGTCGGTGAGAACCCGGCCACCAAGGGACGGGACGCGAACAGCACGTCGGTCAGCAGCCACCAAACCCCGATGGCGGCACCGATGCCCAGCAGGGGCAGGGTCCAGTCGGGCAGCCGCAGCCTCGTCCGACCCCCGGTGCGGGGACCGGTGGTGGTGGGGACGGCGCGGTCGAAGGACAGTGCGCTCATGGTGCGATCAACTCCTGACGGGCGGCGATGGTGGCGCCGACCCGCTGCAGCGACGTGGTGACGAACCGGTCGTCGACCAGGTCGGTGTGGGCATCGGCGGCCTGGGCCGGCAGGAAGCTGGTGTCGCCGTCGATGGTGGTGGTGCGCAGCTGCTCGACCAATGCGGTCGTGTAGCTGGCATGGGGCCAGGCGCTGAACCCGAGTCGTTCGGGAGCCCAGTCGGCGTGCTTGATCACCTCGGCGTAGGGCTGCTGGGTGCGGGTGAACACCTTCGTGACGGCCGGCTCGGGCTGGGGCAGGAACCCCGCCCCGGTAAGCAGCGCCCCGGCCTCGCCGCGATGGTCACCCAGCCACGACTGGGCCGCGACCACGGCATCGGTGAGCGCCTGGACCGCCTGCGGGTGCTGGTCGACCAGGTCTTGCCGGACGGTGATGGCGCAGCAGGCGTGGTCGGCCCACAGGTCACCGAGGAAGCGGTGCACATGCCCGATCTTCTGGTTCTCGGCGACCGCGCTGAACGGGTCGGCCACGGCGAACCCGCTGATGCTGCCGCTGGCCAGGGCAGCGACCATTTCGGCCGGTGCCATGAGCACCAGTTCGACGGTGCCCGGACGAGCCGGCTCACCGATCACCGGCCGCAGCCCGGCCTCACGCAGCAGCCGTTGGCTGAGCACCGAGTGGATCGACCACCAGGCCGGCATCGCCAGCCGGGTGCCCGAGAGTTGTTCGGTGTTGGTGATGGTGTTGGCGACGGTCAGCGTCGACCCATTGGTGTGTCCCCACGAGACCACCTTGAGCGGCACCTTCTTGCCCAGCCGCAACTGCAGTGCCAGCGGCATCAGCAGGTGCACGGCGTCGACCGCGCCGACCGACAACGCCTGGGCGAGCGCATCCCAGGAGCGGAACAGCACCGGTGTGGCCGACGGCAACCCGGCGGCCTGCAGCAGGCCCTGTTCGTGGGCCACCAGCAGCGCCGAGGCGTCGGTGATGGGCAGGTAGCCGATCCGCAGTTCGCGGTCGAGCACGGCCGCCTCACGCCCGGCAAAGGGTTCGGCAGCGAGCCAGGCCCCTCGTCCGGCGAGGGCGGTCAGCCCCGCAGCGGTGCCGATGCGGCCCGCGGTACGCAGCAGGGAACGACGGTTGAGTTCAGCCATGGCGTGCTCCCGAGGGCAGTGCGTAGCCCGAGAACTCCGAGTCATCGGGTTCGAACTCGGGGTCGGCGTCGTAGCCGCGCCGCAGCTGCGCGCGCAGCCGGTGGGTCTGCGCGGCGGTGGCATCGGCGGCGGGGAAGTGGTTCGTCCACCCGTGCAGGATGCGCCCGTCACGGCTGACCAGCACGATGTCGTCGGCCACCACCAGCGCCTCGTCGAGATCGTGGGTGACCAGCACACTGGTCAGCTGCTCGGCCACGGCGGTGCTGCGCAGCCACTGCTGCAGTTCGTGGCGGGTGGCCGGGTCGAGCGCGCTGAAGGGCTCGTCGAGCACCAGCAGCCCCGGGGAGATGGCCAGCGCGCGGGCCAGCGCGGTGCGCTGGGCCTGACCGCCGCTGACCTCGTCCGGGTAGCGCTCGACGACATCGCCCAGCTGCAGCAGCGCGATCAGCCGGTCGACCTCTCCCGCCCCACCCTCGACCAGATCACGGTTGGCGCGCAGGCGCAGCCCCAGTCCGATGTTCTCGCGGATGGTCAGCCACTCGAACAGGTCGGGGTTCTGGCCCACCACCCCCTCGCGGGGGCGGGCGTCACCCTCGAAGCTGACGCTGCCCGACAACGGGACCAGTTCACGGGTCAGCAGCTTCAGCAGGGTCGACTTGCCAGCCCCGGACGGACCGAGGACGGCCAACTGCCGCCCCCGGACGATGTCGAGGGACAGGTCGTGGAGCACCGCACGACCGGCATAGCCGGCGGTGACGCCCCTCAGGCGAGCGAGGACAGTTCCCACCGCAGGTGTCCTTCCGAAGGTGATTGCACGGGCAGGAAGGCGGCCTCGCGGAACCGCCGGTTGGCGCCGGAGTTGACCAGGTAGCCTCGTCCGCCGGCCAGGGTCAGCTCGAGGCGGGTGGCCTCCTGGGCGAGGTGGCTGGCGTCGAGGCGCAGCTGCAGGTAGTCCCGCACCGGGGCGGAGCTGACGTCGGCGGCGAGCCGCTGCAGGCGGGCCCGGAACTCGCTGATCCGCTCGCCCAGGTCGCGTGCCTGGGCGCCGAACACGGAGTTCTCGGGGCGGTCGAGGGCCGGTTCGACCTCGGCCCACGAACGCTCGATGAGCCCGGCCGCGAACGCGGTCTGCAGCACCAGGAAGGTGGGCTTCACCTCGCGGACGAAGCCGGCCAGGTCAGTGCTGAGCACCTGCTCGGAACCCACCTTGACCGCTTCGAGGCGCAGGGACCCCGACGCGGTGGCATCGAGTGCCAGCAGGCCCTCGATGTGCCGAGGGGCCAGCCCGTCGTCACCGTGGCGCACCCAGACCACCAGCCCGTTGCCGTCGGGGGTGGCGGCCGGCAGCACGAGCACCGCGCCGGGCACCTGGTTGCTGATCCAGGTGACCTGGCCGTCGAGCACCCAGCCGCCGTCCCCGGTGGGGGTGGCGGTGATGCCGAGTTCGCCGAGGCCGGCCAGCGACTTCAGGGCCTGGGCCATGCCGGTGGCCCCGGCCACCTCGCCGTGGCGCAGCGCGCTGAGCAGCTCGGCGGTCGCAGGGCTGTGGGTGCCGCGGGCCAGGTAGTCGACCACGACGCGGTGCGCCCAGGCGGAGAAACCGGTCGAGAGGCACTCCCCGGCGAGTGCGGCGATGGTCGCCACGCTGGCGCGCAGGTCGCTCGCGTCGGCTCGACCGGCGAGCAGGTCGTCGATGCCCTGGTCGAGCAGGCCTGCCTCACCGAGGTCACGCAGCTTCGGTGCGACGGGCACACCGGCGGTGTCGACCTCGCGGGCATCGGCCGCCAGCTGGCGCAGGACGTCGCCCAGGGCGGGTGGGATGAGTGCGGGTGCGGGGGCGGTCAGGGTGCTCATGCGGGCTCCTCGGCGAGCTGGATCTGGGCGAGCTGGTGCAACCGGTCGATGGGGGTGCTGACGGCGGCGCGAGCACGCTCGACAGCGGCTTCGTCCGGGCCGTTGTAGAAGCACAGGCACTTCGCCATGTCCTCGCGCACGTAGGTGCGCAGGAAGTCGACCTCGGGCACGTTCGCGTACAGCGGGGTCTTCTCGGCCTTGCGGGTGAGATAGGTGTCCATGTCGATGTGGCTGGGGATGTCCCACTCGACCAGGTAGCCCGCCTCGGGGCGGGCGGCCTTGATGTCGTCCAGCTCGGCACCGACCAGGCGGACGAGGGCGGGGTCGGCGGCGACCTCGGCGTCGAGGCCCTCGAGCAGGGCGGCGACGGTGTCGGTGGTGTCGGCCTCGATGATCGCGAACAGTCGGGACTGGTCGGCGGTGACCTGGGCCTCGATCAGCTGGGCGTCGTGGGCGCGGGCGCGGCTGTCGAGGTCGGTGAGCAGGGCCAGGGCGTCGCGCTGGGAGGCGGTGGGGACGATCTCGACGAGGAACAGGTTGGACATGGCAATCTCCATCTGGGTGTGGTGGTTGTGGTTCGCCCCCCGGACGAGCGTGCGTCGGTGCCACGGGAGTGGGGTCGGCGGCGCAGGCCGGTGCGTGGGGCAGGCTGGCGCGCAGGGGGCGCTCAGCGTTCTCCGGTGGCGCGGACGACTGGTCCCCGGTTGGCCGGGGACCTCGAGGTGGTCAGCGCAGGGTGGGCCCGCTCAGGGGCGGCAACAGAGGGCGTGGCGCATCTTCACGGCGAGCCTGATGCTCGCCGAGGACAGGGTCAGCGTCGCGTTCTGCGACTGGGAGACCTGCATCATGGCGTGAACCCTTCCGGTGGTCCCGTGCCGAGGCGCGGTCACGTGGGACGTGGCGATGACGCTACGTGAGGCGGCGCGACCAGCGGAAGGGGTGGTCCAGCGCGTGAGAAATCCGGATGACTGGAATAAATCGCGGGTGCTCAACCTGGGTCGTGGCCGAACTCTCCATCCACCGCTACCTGTTCAGCCTGGCCGACAAGGATGGACGTCCTGGCCTGGACCTGACCCGGACGAGTGCGTCAGCCGAGCAGGTCGAAGGTCTTGACCTTCTTGCGGGGCGAGAAGGCGAACACGTAGTCGCTGCCCTCGCCGGGCTCGCGGGCACCGATGGCGAACCGGTCGCCCAGGTCGAAGGTGCGGGCGAAGGCCCGCACGGCCTTGACGCCGAGGGTGGTGTCGACCACCCGGCCGAACAGGTTCAGCACGGTGCCCTCGCCGTGCTCCGTGGCGCCGCCCAGGTCATGGCCATCCAGGTGGCCAACCCCCACCCAGCCGAGGTGGTTGTCCAGTGCCTGCTGGCCCTCGTCGAACAGCTGGGCGTCCTCGGGGTGGCTGAGGTCGGTGCTGTGGGTCCAGACCTGCAGCACCACCCAGCCCAGGTCGCCCTCGTCGATTTCGGTAAACCCGTCGGCGCTCGCCTGCTCACGGAACTGCTTCACCCGCTCGGCCATGGTGGGCAGCTGCTGGCGGAAGACCGGCTTGCCACGGGTGCCCAGGTGGGAGGTCTTGCCCTTGGTGCCCACCTTGCCCTCATGGATGATCAGCAGGCTGCCGTCCTTCCACGCCTTGCGGTAGAACAGCACCCCCGCCTCATCGCGGCGATACGTCTTGATCATGGTTGCTGTTTTCACTCTCAGATGTGTCCGGGTCAAACACTGGCTCGTCATCGACAGCAGTGGGTTGGCTAGCGTCCGCAATGTGCTGCTGCTCCGCCTTCTTGCGTGACTTTGGGTCTTGGACGAACTCCACACCGTGAAGGGGTCTGCAGCGGGGGACTTTGTGAGCGGGTCTGGGTTCCATCCTGTTGGGCAGGGTATCGCCGTAATCACCAATCACGATCTCTTGTGCGAATCTCTTGTCGTGCCTGGCAGGTGGTGACGTCCATTCAATGCGGATCCGTGAGAGGTACTCAGCATTGAACAGGGAGATCGTCAGCTTCTCTCCTGGTCGAACTCGGGCAACTCGAGGGTTCCATGCCAATGGGGTTTCGGAGGTGAGGTTCGATGCACGCAGGTAGGCCCAGCAGTCTTCGGCTGTTAGCTCCACATCGTAAGCGTCTCCGTCCCCGACGTTCATCAAGCTGATGGTGCCGTGTAGCACCGAGTGGCCCCCCGGGTCTCCGGGATCCTGATACCCATCTGGCTGTTGGCGGGAGTGGTGCCATCTCACGATCGGCCTCTGCCACCACCAAAGCCAGAGGGAAAGTGCAGCCGACACAAGCGCCACAACTGCAGCGGCCCAGGTGGCGATCAGCATGCTCATCCGAATGGTCCGATCACTGGTTCAATCCAGTTCCTTGCGGAGCATCCCGGCCAGCACAACGGCCTGGTTGTGGTCGGCGTCGTGGGCCGAGTACAGCAGCACCACCTGTTCGAAGCCGCGCACCTCGTCCAGCAGCTCGGCGAAGGCGTGCGCATTGTCGCCGACGAGTTCGGCCCGGTAGCGCTCGGCGAACTCCTCGAAACGTGCGGGGTCGTGGCCGAACCACTGCCGCAGTTCATCGGATGGCCCGACCCGCTTGAGCCAGGTGACCCCCGCCAACTGTTCCTTGGACACGCCGCGTGGCCACAGCCTGTCCACGAGGACCGGGTGCCAGCCGGGTGGTAGGCCCTCGTACACCCGGGCCGTCCTGATCTCGGTCATGGTCAGCCCGCTCAGCGGGGGATCGTGTAGGTCAGCTCGTAGTGGTGGACGCCCTGGTCGTCGATCTCCAGGTCCATCCGCCCCTTCAACCCGACCAGTTGGTCGGTGCCCGAGCCGTTGACGACCTGGTAGTACAGGGTCTCCTCGCCCAGGTCGAGGTCGCCGAACTGCTGCAGCAGGAAGCTGCCAGGGCGCCCGGCCAGGGTGCCGCGGACGACCTCGATGGCGACATAGCCGGCCAGCCCGGTCGCCGGGTCACCCCCGGTGAGCATCACGCCGGTGCCGCTGCCCGCGATGTCCCCCCGCCAGGTCTTGGTCAGGCCGAACCGGTCGACGGCCCCGTCGACCGCAGTGCCCGGGGGTGACATCTCGAGGGTGAAGGTGCCGGTCGCTGTCCTGGGTGGGGTCTCCATGGGGGCAATCTAGCCGGTGGCGCTGACAGGTTCGTCCCTCAGCGCGGCGCGGCCCCCGGCCAGTAGGCATTGGGGTCGAGCCGGGAACCGAAGATGGCCTGCCCGACCCGCACGCAGGTGGCGCCATGTTCGATGGCCAGCTCGAAGTCGCCCGACATGCCCATGGACAGCTCGTCCCAGCCACCGCCGTCGGCGTCGCGCAGCTCACGCTGGACCTGCTGCATGACCTCGAAACACGCCCGGATGCGGGCCTGGTCGTCGGTGAACAGCGCCAGGGTCATCAGGCCCCGCACGTCCAACGCGTCGAAGGCCGACAGTTCCCGGGTGAAGGCCAGCACCTCGTCGGGCGGCAGGCCGTACTTCTGCGGTTCATCGGACGAGTTGACCTGCACCAGTACTTCGAGGCGTCGTCCCTCGGCCTGCAGCCGCTTGTCGAGTTCGGCCGCCACCTTCAGCGACGACAGGGCCTGGAACTCGGAGGCGAACTGGGCCACGAAGCGGGCCTTGTTGGTCTGCAGGTGCCCGATCACCGCCCACTCGATGTCGGTGTCGGCCAGTTCCTCGGCCTTGGACTGCGCCTCCTGCACCTTGTTCTCACCGAAGCGCCGGTAGCCCAGCTCGCGCACCGCGAGGATGTCGGCCGGCGGTTTGGTCTTGCTGACCGGCAGCAGCCTCACCTCGGCGGCATCACGACCCGCCCGCGCAGCGGCAGCAGCAATCCGCTGCTCGATGGCGGCGACGTTGGTGGCGAGCTGGCTGGTCATGGCCCGGTGCAGGTCAGCCGCGGGCGGCCAGGAAGGCATCCACGAACTGCGCCACACCCTCCTCCAGGTGGTGGGGCAGCACCATGGTGGCGACCTCCTTGACCTCGGGACGGGCGTTCTCCATCGCCATCGGCCAGCCGATGCTCGACAGCCAGCGCACGTCGTTGCCGCCGTCACCGGCGCCGGCGACGGTGGCCGGGTCGATGTTGAGGTGCTCGAGCAGGAACCGGACGCCGTCCTCCTTGTCGGAATGGGGGCCGGTGACCTCGCAGGCCTCGTCCAGCGAGAGGGTGGCGTTCTCGGTCAGCTCGCGCACGAGGGGGAAGAACTCGGCCATCCGCTCGGCGTTGGTGCCCGGCATCAGCTTCAGGATGGTGGCCGGGTCGACCTCGCGCAGGTCGGTCGGGATCGGCACGATGCCCTCATTGGCCGACGGCAGGAAGTGCAGCAGCCACTCATCGCCCTCGGCGCCGGCCTGCCACAGGATGTCCTCGTCGCGGAAGGCGGCCAGCGGCACCTGCTCGGTGCGGCACAACTCGATCACCTGGGCGGCCAGGTCGGCGGGCACCGGGTCGCGGCGCAACACCTCACCGGTGGCGATGTCGGCGTTCAGCGCACCGTTGGCCGCGCTCGTCCAGCCGTGCAGGCCGGCGTCGTGCAGCGCCTTGGCGCAGGCGTAGGGGTGGCGACCCGAGACGATGATCAAGGTGAGACCGGCGGCGTCCAGTTTCCGCAGGGCCTCGAGGCTGGCCTGGCTGACCTGGTGGTCGGCGTCGGTCAGGGTCCCGTCGACGTCGAAGCACAAGGTGGTGACGTTGGCCATCTCAGCTGGGATCTGCATTCTTCCTCCGGTTCGGTTGCCCTCATCCTAGGGGTCCGACCGCGGGTTCCAGAGGTCGGCCCACGACCGGACGACCCGCCGCCGAAGCCACGTTTGCGACGCTGGGCATCATTGCCTCAGTTGGACGCGGGGCAAGGCGTTGAACTGAGGTATCCACGGGCGGAGTCGCCTCAGAAGTCTTCCCCGGCCCCGGCCGAGTCCTCGCGGGCGTCGTTCCACAGTTCGTCGTCGTCGCCGACACCCACCTCGATCCGGCGCCAGACCAGGTGGGCCAGCCCGATCGGCAGGATGATGCCGAAGGCGATCGCCAGCGGGGCGACCAACCACAGTGGTGCACACAGCAGCATCAGCAGGGTCGAGCCGACGGCTCGTCCGGGGTATTCGAGGATGCGGCGCATCGTCTCGGTCATCACCTGGGCGCGGGTCGCCGGCATCGGCAGGGTGCCGGCGGCGCGCACGTAGTTGGCCAGCAGCACCGCCCCCAGCAGGTAGACCACCGCCAGCACGGCCAGGCCCACGATGCGGGTGGTGCCCGACAGGTAGGCCCCCACCGACAGGAAGGACGCCGCACCGAGGACGCCCAGCACGGCGGCGGCCAGGCTCAACCACCAGTCCCGTGTGAAGGTGCGCTTGATCTGCGAGAGGACGATGTGGGGTGCCTGGCGGTGCGCGGCATCGACGTTGGCGACTACGCGGGTGGCGCCGGCCCAGGCCGGCAGGGCGGTCACGACGCCCAGGCAGCAGGCGAAGGCCGCGACGTTGGCGGCGGCCAGGGTGGTGCTGCGGTGCAGGATTGCCATGGGTCCCCTCTCGGTGAAAATGCTAGTCCAGACCAGGGACGGCCCCGGTCCGTGCCCGAGTACGATGGGCGCCACAGGAGGTGTGGGATGGCAGGCGACGAACCCGACAAGCCCCCGAGCGCCACGGCGACGGGCTGGGACGGGTTCGCCGCGGACCCCCGGGACCCCGACAACGCCGAGTACCGGGCCAGTGATGCCGACCGCCACCACACCTTCGAGGTGCTGGCCGAGGCCTACAGCGACGGCCGCCTCGACCACGAGGAGTACGAGCAGCGCCTCGACCAGGCCCTGAAGGCCCGCACCCTGGGTGAGTTCCCCCCGCTGATCAATGACCTGCTGGTGCCCAAGCGGCGCTTCCTGCCCTCGACGCACCGCAGCAACCCCGCCGACCGCCGGGAGGAGGGCCGCCGGGCCGCCCGCGGTGCCTGGATGGGCTGGATCGGGCTGGCCATGCTGTTCAACCTGATCTGGTTGGCCACGGTCATCGGCACCGGCTCATTCATCTACTGGTGGCCGTTCTGGCCCATGCTGGGCACCGCCATCCCGACCCTGCTGGCGGCCACGGCCGCGCGGCGTCGGGCCGAGCGCCCCGAACCTCAGCCGTTGTACCCGCCCGGGCAGGTGCCGCCGGAACTGGTGCCGCCGCCGGTGATGCTGGAGCGGCGCGACCCGCTGCCCCGGCCGCAGGCCCGTGGCCTCGCCGGCCCCGGTGGCATCGGGGGCCCGGGCGGCATTGGCGGCCCGCGGATGATGCCCCCACCCGGGCTCACCGCCGAACAGCGGATGGCCTGGTTGCGCCAGCGCCAGGCCGAGGAACGGCGCCGCCGCGGCGGTCCACCGCCCCGCCGCTAGCGCCTCGTCCGGGTTGGGGACGAACCTCAGGCGAGCAGCCGGATCCCCACCAGGCCACTGCCGAGCTGGGCCGGCCCACCCCAGGTGGAACCGTGGTTCCAGTAGGCCCACAGGGTGCCATCGCTGCGCAGCGAGACCAGGTCACGGCGTTGGTCGTTGTTGATGTCACCCGGGGAGGTCACCGGCCCCATCGAGTGCCAGTTCTGGCCGACCTTCGCGGCGCTGGTGATCAGCCCGCGGTTGCTGAAGGCATAGCGAATCAGGTCGCCACCAGTGGTGATGGCCAGCAGGTCGGGCACCTGGTCACCGCTGAAGTCGTCGACCGTGGTGGTCAACCGGATGCCGTTCCAGTTGCGCCCGATGACGCTGGCATTGCCGAGCACCCCCGCCGACGAGAACGAGTAGCGGATCAGGCGTCCGTCGGCGGCGCGGGCGACCAGGTCGGGGCGTCCGTCGCCGGTGATGTCGCGCAGCACCGTCATCAGTGACATCGACCCCCAGCCGCGGCCGACCTGCACGGCGCTGCCGAAGCGGCCCTGCCCGATGCCGCGGTAGGCGAACATGGCGCCGTCATCGCGCAGCCCGACCAGGTCGGTGCGGCCGTCGCCGTCCAGGTCAGGCACCAGGGAGACCCAGCGGAAACTGCCCCACCCCTGGCCCACGACCATCGCCGACGAGATGCTCGGGCCGAGGGTCGCGTACATCCGCAGCGTCCCGTCGGTGTGCACGGCCAGCACGTCGGGGGTGCCGTCGGAGTTGAGGTCACCGAACTGGTCGACCTGCCCGAAGCTGCACGCCGACCCGGTCGGGCGGGCGCACACCCAGTACTGGCCCGCCGAGGTGGTCGCCGTCGAGGTGACCAGCACGTACAGCAGGGTGCCCGGGGCATTCACGGTCAACTCGTTGCACGGGTTGGCGCTGCCCTGGGCGCAGTCGGTGCTGCTGGCCAGCAGGGTGCCGTTGGACGAGTACAGCCGCAGCGCGAGGTTTCGTCCGAGGCCGGCCGCCAGGTTGGCGGTCGAGACGGTGTAGCTGCGCCCGGCGGTGGTGCCCACCCGGACGACGTCCACGTCGGGGCCCTCGTGCGCGTGGGCCCCGGGCAGGCTGTGCAGGGACTGGATGCTCCAGCGCCACGGCGCCAGCGGGGAGGCGGTCGCGAAGGAGTTGTTCGGCTCCCAGTCGGGCGTCCAGGTCATCTGGGCCGGCGGCGGCAGCACCCGGATGCTGTAGTTTCCGGTGCGACCCAGGGTGTGGGCCGCCCGCACCGAGGTGCGCTGGCCGGCCTGGGTGGTGATCTCGAGGCGGGCCACCGTCAGCCCGGAGCCTACACAGCTCTCACCGGTCCTCGTCCCGGAGGCGTTGTAGCCGACGAGGCAGGCACCGTCCAGGGCCGGGGACGTGTTGAACAACTCCACCGTGTAGGTGCCGGTGTGGGGCGCCACGAAGGTGTAGAAGTCGACGTCACTGCTGCTGGACAACGCACCGGTGCGCCCGGCCAGGCCGACCGTGATGGGGGTGGCCGTGGCGAGCGTGTTGTTCGGTTCCGGGTCGTTCGCCCGCGCGGTGACGGGCAGCAGCACCACGGTGATGGCGGCTGCCAACAGGGCGAGGGTCCAGCGGCGGAGGAAGGAAGCCATGGGGCAGCCTAACCCGGGCGCTGGGGTGGGCCGGGTACCCCGCCCGGGTGGGCCGGGTCTCTCAGGCGGTCAGTCGACCAAGCGGGCGGCACCCTTGTCGGCGGACTGGGCGAACTTCGCGAAGATCTTCAGTGCGGCCGAGACCTCACGCTCACGCGACTTCGGCTTCCAGCCGGCCTCATCGGCGGCAGCGCGACGCTGGGCCAGCACGTCCTCGGGCACGTCCAGGACGATCGAGCGGTTCGGGATGTCGATCTCGATCAGGTCGCCGTCCTCGACCAGGCCGATGGTGCCACCGGCCGCCGCCTCGGGCGAGATGTGGCCCAGGGACAGGCCCGAGGAACCACCCGAGAAGCGGCCGTCGGTGATCAGCGCACACTTGGGGCCGAGCCCGACACCCTTCAGGTAGCTGGTCGGGTACAGCATCTCCTGCATGCCCGGGCCACCCTTCGGGCCCTCGTAGCGCACGACCACCACGTCACCCTCGACGACCTTGCCGTCCAGGATCATCTCGACGGCCTCGTCCTGGCTCTCGGCGACCTTCGCCGGGCCACGGAACTGCCACTGGTGCTCGGGCACCCCGGCGGTCTTGACGATCGCCCCGTCCTCGGCGAGGTTGCCGTGCAGCACCGCCAGACCACCCTCGAGGGTGTAGGCGTGCTCGACCGACCGGATGCAGCCGTTCTCCGCGTCGGTGTCCAGGCTCTCCCAGCGGTTGGTGGACGAGAATGCCTCGGTGGTGCGGACCCCACCGGGCGCGGCGTACCAGAGGTCCTTGGCAGCATCGGAGGAGGTGCCGCTGCGCAGGTCCCAGTCGGCCATCCACTGCTCGAGGCTGGGGGAGTGGACCGCGTGCACGTCTTCGTCGAGCATGCCGGCGCGGTACAGCTCACCCATGATGGCCGGGATGCCGCCGGCGCGGTGGACGTCCTCCATGTAGTAGTTGTGCGTGTTCGGGGCGACCTTGCAGATGCAGGGGGTGACCCGGCTGAGCCGGTCGATGTCGGTCTGGGTGAAGTCGACGCCAGCCTCCTGGGCGGCGGCGAGCAGGTGCAGCACGGTGTTGGTCGACCCGCCCATGGCGATGTCGATGCGCATGGCGTTCTCGAAGGCGGCCTTGGTCGCGATCGAGCGGGGCAGCACCGACGCGTCGTCCTCGTCGTACCAGCGGTGGGCCAGCTCGACGACCAGGCGCCCGGCGTCCAGGAACAGGTCGCGGCGCTTGGCGGCGGTGGCCAGGGTCGAGCCGTTGCCCGGCAGCGACAGCCCGAGCACCTCGGTTAGGCAGTTCATCGAGTTGGCGGTGAACATGCCCGAGCAGGAGCCACAGGTGGGGCAGGCCGACTGCTCGATGGTGGTGATCTCGGCGTCGGAGACCGAATCGTCCACGGCCTTTACCATGGCGTCGATCAGGTCGAGCCGGGTGCTGGCGGTGCCGGTCTCGGAGTTGATCATCGCGGTGCCGGCCTCCATCGGGCCGCCGGAGACGAAGACGACGGGGATGTTCAACCGCAGCGCGGCCAGCAGGTGGCCCGGGGTGATCTTGTCGCAGTTGCTGATGCAGACCAGCGCGTCGGCCTGGTGGGCGTTGACCATGTACTCGATGGCGTCGGCGATCACCTCACGGCTGGGCAGCGAGTAGAGCATGCCGGAATGGCCCATGGCAATGCCGTCGTCGACGGCGATGGTGTTGAACTCCTTGGCGACCCCACCGGCTTCCTTGACGGCACCGGCGACCAGCTGGCCCATGTCCTTGAGATGCACGTGGCCGGGCACGAACTGGGTGAACGAGTTGGCGATCGCGATGATCGGCTTGCCGAAGTCCGACTCCTCGGTGCCGGTGGCACGCCACAGCGCGCGAGCGCCGGCCATGTTGCGGCCATGGGTGGTGGTGCGGGACCGAAGAACTGGCATGGGGAGGACTCCTTGGTGAGGGCCGCCCCGGACACGGGCGGCAACCTTTCCGAGTCTATTCACGCCGGTGGAGGCCCCCCGGTGCGGGTCGCGATGCGGTCAGCCCAGCAGTGTGCATCGACCGGCCGACAATGGCCCCTGGGCGGGGAATGGTCCTGGTCGATGCACGCTGCTGGGTGAAAGGGGCACACGGCGGCCTAGGATGAAGGCGAGGTCCCACCGAGAGGAACAACATGGGCCCGCTCTGGGAGTTCATCCGGCTCGTGTTCACCACGGCCGGTGACGTGATGACCCTGCGGGCCCCGGCAGAGGTGATCGGGGCCACCGACCAACGCTGGCAGGTGGCTGTCGCCATCGCCGTCGTCGCGGCGCTGTCGGGGCTGTTGGGCAATGCCGGGTTCCTCGCCATCAACCGGGTCCGCGGGCTGTGGGTGGTGGCCGCCTGGGCACTGGCCAGCCTGCAGAGCCTGGTCGCTCTGGCCTTCCAGGGCCTGGTGCTGTGGTTGGCGGCCTGGGTGGCGCTCAGTGACGTGCCCGACGTGGGCTCGGTCGTCCGGGTGGTGTTGTTGTCGACGGCCCCGCTGTGGTTCGCGGTGCTGGCGATCACGCCCTACCTGGGGCCGCTGGTGCTGCGGGTGCTGTGGGCCTGGCAACTGCTGACGCTGTGGGGGCTGATGAACTACCTGCTGCCCGACCACTACAGCGACTGGGGGGTACTGGGCGTGGTGGTCGTCGCCTGGCTCGCAGCCACTCTGGTCAAGATGTTGCTGAACCCGGTGGTGCAGTGGGTGCGGCGCGCGCTGTGGCGCGGGGTGATGCGTCGTCCGCTGCGCACCAGCACCCGTGAACTGCTCGAGGCCTCCACCCCGCTGCCGCTGGTGCGCCAGCACGCCCCGCCCACCCGCGACTCCGACGAGGTCCATTCGATGCTGGGCGCCCACCACCGCGGCAACCAGCCCAGCCCCGACCCGGCCCCAGGCCCACTCGAGGGGGGAGGCGAATGATCGCGATCATCGAGGCCCTGGTCGTCCTGGTGGTGGCGGTCGCCGTCATCGCCTGGATCAGCTCGCCGCTGGAAACCCTGTCCTGGTACGCGCGCCGCGGCGCCCGCCAGACCCGGGTTGCGGCCGAGGAGTTCCAGGCGGCGCTGGCCACCGCCCCCGACGCCGACCGGGCGCCGCGGGTGTTCATCGTCTACTTCTCGGGCATCGCCGCCTATGACGACGACTACGTCGCCCGGGCGGAGCGGCCCATCCTGAAGCGGCTGCAGCAGACCTTCCCCGAGATCACCCTGGTCGAGGGCCTCTACCCCTACGCCATGGAGAACCGGGACCTGGTCGACGACCGCCGCTCGTCCCCGTTCTGGCGGTGGGTGGTCAAGCGCAAGCGCTCGAAGCGCTGGGGCTGGCTCTCGGTGACCTTCATCAACCTGCGCAACATCTTCCAGGTGCTCGTCTCGGCCGACGCCCGCTACGGCCCGGTCTACTCGGCCGGCATCGCCCAGACCACCTGGACCCACCTGACCCGCGAGGGGTTCCTGCCCGGCATCGACAAGCTCGTCCTGATCGGCTGGAGCGGTGGCGCCCAGATCGCCTCCGGCGCTGCCTGGTACCTGGGCTCGGCGGGTGCGCGGCTGACCCTGCTGAACCTCGGCGGCATCTACACCGCAGACCCCGGGCTCGAGCGCGCCCAGAAGATCATCCACCTGTACGGCGAGAAGGACTGGCAGTGCCGCTGGATGGCCCCGGTCGTGTTCCCCAAGCGGCGCCGCTGGGCACGTCGCTCGACCTGGGTGAATGCCCGCAACGAGGGACGACTGGTCGAGCGCATGATCGGCCCGTTCAAGCACATCGGGCCGGGTTCCTACCTGTCCTCGGCCCGCGTGCCGGACGGGCGGACCAGCTCCCAGGCCACCTCCGACGCGATCGCTGACGCGCTGGTCGAGGTGGGCCTGGTCACCCGCGGAGCCGGCTCGTCCGACTGAGTTGACCCACTGGCTCGACGGACTGACTCGTCGGGCGGGGGACGAGGGAGTGCGCTGCCCCCTTGCCCGCGGCGCGGATTCGGGTAAGCCTTGACCCAGAGCCACTCCCACGATCCGGAAAAGGACACACCATGAGCTCGAAGAACACTGCCGTTCTGCTGGTCGAGTACCAGAACGACTTCACCACCCCCGGCGGCGTGCTGCACGAGGCCGTCAAGCCCACCATGGACCAGACCAACATGCTGGAGAACTCCAAGCAGGTCGTCGAACAGGCCCGGGCCGCCGGTGCGACGATCATCCACATCCCGATCAGCTTCGCTCCCGGCTACCACGAGATCACCAGCCACCCCTACGGCATCCTCAAGGGCGTCGTCGACTCCAACGCCTTCGTCAAGGGTGAATGGGGTAGCCAGATCAGTGATGAGCTCGCCCCGCAGGAAGGTGACATCGTCGTCGAGGGCAAGCGTGGGCTGGACACCTTCGGCAGCACCAATCTGGACTTCATCCTGCGCAGCAAGGGCATCGACCGGGTGGCCATCGGCGGCTTCCTGACCAACTGCTGCGTCGAGTCGACCATGCGCTCGGCCTATGAGAAGGGCTACGACGTAATCACCATGACCGACTGCGTCGCGGCCACCAGCCCCGAGGAGCACGAGAACGCCATCAAGTTCGACTACCCGATGTTCTCGCGCCCGATGACGGGCCAGGAGTTCCTGGCCGAGCTGTCCGGTGAGGGTTCGGCCGAGGACACCAGCCGCGGGTACTGACCCTCGGGTCCGGCGGTTGGCGGTTGGCGTGGCGGGGCGGTGTTGGCCGGGCGGGTCCGGTGTTGGCCGGGCGGGTATCCACCGCTCGTCCGGCGGCACCACCCCCCACCCACCGCGGATGCGCAGGTTTCTGCCTGGAATCGTCGCTGCCAGAGATGGGACGAAGGCGAAACCTGCGCAAACTCGGGTGGCAGGGGTGTGGGGCTACGCCGGGATGACCTCGAACAGGTCTCCGATCGAGCAGTCGAGGGCGTCGCAGATGGCGGTGAGGGTTGAGAAGCGCACCGCCTTGGCGCGGTTGTTCTTCAGGATGCTGAGGTTGACCACGCTCACACCAACCTGCTCGGCCAGGGCGGTGAGCGTCAGGTCACGGTCAGCCAGCAACTCGTCGAGCCGACAACGGACGCGGTGGGGATCGTCGACGGGCATCAGACCAGGCCTTCCAAGTCGTCACCCATCGCCTGGCCCTTGACGAACACCTGGGTGAGCAACAGCAGCAGCATGCCGACCAGGACCGGCCAGAACACCGTGGGGCTGAACAGCAGCGTGACCTCGGGCGATTCCTGCAGTTGGGCGCTGAGCGCGAACCGGGTGCCGAGTTCGAGGAAGGGCACGATCAGGCCACCGAACATGATCATGATCGCCAGCGCACGCAGCCGGCTGATGGTGGCCTCGGCGAAGGCCTCACCGCGGTGGATGCGCGTGGTGATCCCGAGCAGCAGCCAGGCGCCGACGCCGACCAGGGCTGATCGCAGGATGGTGGGTGCGGCCACGAGCAAACGCTGGCCGATGGTCGGGGAGGAGATCGTCCAGACCCATTCGGCCTGATGGGCGAGCGTGACGTTGGCGGCAGTGCCGTCCGGAGTGGCCACCGCGGCCACGGACGGGGCGGCGGTGACGTAGTCAACGGTGTCGGTGGGCCACAGGGCGCTGACGATGATCGCTGCGGCACCGACCATGACCAACACCAAGATGATGCGCGTGATCAGGACGTCGGTGGTCGACAGCGGTGCGCTTATCGCCCGGGTGATGGGGTTGGGCTTGCCGGACGAGCCGGTCTTGTCGGAGCCGGGGTCCTGGGGGATGGGTTCGTCCGAGGCGGGCCGTTCGGAGGGGTTCTCGAAGCGGGCGCTCTCGGGGGTGCTGTTCTCGGACATGGCGGGAATCCTTCGCATGGAGGGACGGATGAATGGGCCCACAACCAACATAACGACTTTCGTTGTTATCGTCAATCGTTATGGTGGGATTCGTGTCGAGGCCCTCGGTCCCTGGTGGCGCTGCCCCCTTGCACCCCGCCACCCAGCGCTTGCGCAGGTTTCGTCCTCGTGCCATCTCTGGCAGCGCGGATTCCGGGCAGAAACCTGCGCATCCGCGGGGTTGCGGGCCGGGGTTGGGGACCGGGGTTGGGGACCGCGGGCCGGGGACCGGGGGGCGGGCCACCCGATCGCTCAGTCGGACGAGCCGGTGAACAGCCCCAACAGTGGGGCAGCGCCCGCCGCTCTGCGGCAGACCTGGTCGATGACCTCGCTCAGCCAGGCGGTGACCGCGGCCTTCTGCGACTCGTCCAGGGAACCGATCGCGGCCAGGTAGCCCGCTCCCTGCTCGGCCTGGGCGGCCAGGTACTCCACCACCTCACCCGGCCCCGGCGCGCTGAGCGACCCAGCCCCGGCCACCAGCGCGTCGGCATTCTCGACCAGCTCACGGCGGGCGTCGTCCTCGGGGTCGATCTTCGCGACCAGTGCCTTGACCCGCTTGACCCGCTCGTCCCGGCCCGATTCCAGCACCCCGAGCGCGCCGGCCAGCACCTCGGCCCCGAACCCCTGCTTCGCAAAGAACAGGCTGCGCACCTGCGTGTACCAGTTCTCCAGGGCGACCAGTGAGGCGATGTAGCCCAGGTTCTTCTCCAGCAGCAGGTTGAGCCGGCGGTAGCGGTGCCGACGGTTCGGACGACGCAGCCCCGCGACCTGGTCGGGCAGCACCAGCACCCCGTCCTCGTCGATGTCGTCGCGCAGCACGGCCCCGGCGCCGACGACCACGCCGAAGCCGGTCCGCACCGGCCCGACCGCACCGCCCTGCCCACCCAGGAAGATCGGCGGCTGGTCGACCAGCACCCCGCGCGGCACGTCACCGAACAGTGAGGCGGTCGTCTTGTCCCCGTCCGGGGTGAAGTTGAAATGGATATAGCTCGACCCGACCTCTGAGTGGTCCTTGGGCCCGGTGCCGCCGGTCAGCATCGCGTCGCAGAAGTTGATCAAGCTGCCGAGCGTCGCATAGGGGAACAAGATCGTCTGCTTCAACCCCACCGTGTGGGCGCCGCTGGCGTGCTCCTCCAGCAATGTCCCCGGACGAACGTGGGCACCCAGCCCCATCGAGGCGCCCTCGAGGAAGACCGCGCCACTGAAGTAGCCGGCCTCGAGGCGGACCTTCGGCCCCAACTGGCAGTTCTCCAGGGTTACTGGGCCCTCGGCGCCCAGCACGCAACCGGGCGAAATCACGGTCCGCGCACCACGGATGCGGGTGCCCGGGTGGATGGTGACATTGGAGCCGATCAGGTTCACGTCCACGTCGTCGTCGATGTCGACGGTCCACGGGTTCGGGATGGTCGCCCCGCGTTCGATCAGGTCGGCCACCTTCGCGGCCCCGCGGGGCAGGGGCAGTCCACCGGTGCTGGCATGCGACATGGTTCCTCCTGGGTCGGCTGCGAGTGAGCCTAGTCAACCGGTGGTGCCGACGATGGTCGAAGCACCCGGTGTCGCCTATCCTTGCCCCATGGCGGAGATCCGGAAGTTCACCGAGGGCAAGGGCGGGCAGATTCGTCAGGCCCTGATCGAGGCGATGGGTGAGGGTGTGCGCCCGGCCACCCCGGGTGCTGGTGACAAGCCGGCCCCGAAGCCCAAGTCGCCGGCCTCCGGCCCGACAGCCACTTCCGGTGTCATCTGGGACCCGTTCCTGAAGACCGCTCCGGCGAAGGCCCTGAAGCGCACCGCCCAGGGCACCACCGCCGCGGCGGCCTCAGCCCTTCTTGGGGTGCCGGGCCCAGTAGAAGCAGTACAGGCCGTAGACGGCGAGGCCGACGGCGACGATGCCGAGTAGCACCGACCCGAACGGCTGGTCCAGCAGCGTCTGCAGCGCCTGGTCCATGCCGCCGGCCTGCTCGGGGTCGAACCTGATCGCGGCCGTCAGGAACAGTCCCCCGACAATCGCATAGGCGACCCCCTTCGCGAAGAAGCCCAACGCGGCGACCCATCGTCCGACCCCGGTCAGGTCTCGCTCGAGGTCATCGTTGAACGAACCCCGCACCCCCTTGACCACCTGGTAGACGCCGTAGCCGATGATCGCCAGGCCGACGATGCCGACGAGCACCTGGCCCAGCGGCAACTCCATCAGTGCGCGGCTCAATGATTCCTGGGTTTCCTCGCCCTCGTCGGTGTCGGGGCCGGCGACCAATCGCCCCGCGGCCACCGCCAGCGACCCGAAGATGACCGCCCGCATCAAGGACGACCCGCGCTTGCGCCAGCGCTTGAGGCCCTCGAACTCGCGGTGGCCGATCAACACCAGCACGACCTGCCAGACCACCAGTGTCGCCAGTCCGAGCGACACGACGGCCAGCAGGATACGTCCCATCGGGGCCTCGGCCAGCAGCCGCAGCGCACCGCTGTTGCTGGTCTCGTCGTCGCTGGACCGGGTGGTCGCCAGTGTCAGCGCGAGCCAGGCGACCAGCAGGTGGACGATGCCGTAGCTGGTCAGGCCGACTTTCACCAGCGCGCGGTAGGCGGGTGACTGGCTGACGGCATGCGCGGCATCTTGGCCGGCTTCGAGGGCCTGCCCGGCCTGGTTACGGGCCTGTTCGGGGGAGGGCTTCGCCATGGTCGGAACTCTAGATTGTCGACCGTTCTCGGGGAACCGCTTGCAGCCTTTTGTGTCAGTACATTCAATGTATCAATACGCTGATGGACCAGCCCCAGCGCGCCCACGGCAACCTGGAACTGAATTGGGATGACGCCATGCGCGCGCAGGCGCTGCGTGACCTGCAGGACGTTGGGGTCGTCGCCGGTCTCGGGGGGCCGCTGGTCTCACTGCTGGTGATCGCCACCCTGGCCATGAACGAGGACAACGGCAGCGCCCTGGTCTGGGTCGGTGGTTCCGCCCTGGTGGTCGGGCTGGTGCTGTGGGCGGTGCTGCTGATCCCCTACCTCGACGGGCGCAGCGTGCCGAACCCCTCACGGCAGCTGTGGCGAGGCCTGGCCGACGGCACCGGCGGCACCGGCGCGGGGGCAGCGGCATGATGCTGCGCGTCGACCCTTCTGCCGCCCAGCCGCCCTACGAACAACTCAAGAGCCAGCTGGTGGCCCAGATGACCAGCGGTGCGCTGCCAACGGGCGCCAAGCTCCCCTCGGTGCGGCGACTGGCCGCCGACCTGGGCATCGCCCCCAACACCGTGGCCCGCGCCTACCGTGAGCTCGAGCACAGCGGCTTCGTCCGCACTGCAGGACGCAACGGCACCGTGGTCGCCCAGCGTGACCTGGGCCCCGACGTCCCCGCGCAGGCCGCCCGACTGGCCGAGGAGTTCGCCAGCGGCATGCAGGCGCTGGGGCTCGGCCAGAGCGCGGCCGTGGACCACCTGGCCACTGCCTGGCGCCGGGTCGCGGGCCGCCCCCGGACCGGCGCCGGCCCGGCCTGAGTAGAGTTCAGTCCCATGCCCCGGATCGCTGCCCCCACGTTGCATGAGCACCGCGAGCGAATGCTCAATGCGCTCATCGATGCGGCGGCGGCGATCCTGCGTTCGGGGGAGGCGCTGACTGCCGGTGGTGTCACCGGGGCGGTCGGCATCTCGCGCAACAGCCTCTACCGCTATGTCGACTCGGTCGACGACCTGAAGGTGCTGGTGCTCAACCAGCACCTGCCCCGCTGGACCGGTGCGGTCGCCGATGCGCTGGCCGCCGAGGACAGCCCCCGCGACCAGGTGGTCGCCTACGTACGGACGAACCTCGAGCTCGGCGGCCCCGGGGGAGAGGCGTGGCTGATGCGGATGGCCGACGGCATCGCCGCCCAGGCCCGCCGCGAGCTGGCCGGGATGCACGAGGAACTGGCCCGGATGCTGTCCTCGGCGGTCGCGGCGACCGGGTCGCCACAGCCGGCCCTGCTCGACCTGATCGTGACCGGCATCGTCCAGGCCGGGTTCGCCCGCTTCGTCGCCGGGGACGACCCGGCCGAGGTAATCGACGGCTGTGTGCGGGCGGCCGGTGGGGTGCTGGACGCCCAGGCCGGCCGGTAGTAGGGGAAACAAAAGACCCGACCCACGAGGGGCCGGGTGAGTAAGTACTCCAAGGATAGCTCAAGCACGCGACCGATGTCGAAGGTGGGTGCGGTGCTACCGAACCCATGGTCACCAGTCTTCTGGTTTGGTGTATTTGCCCGCAGGATCTGGCAACTGGTTCGACAGGTAGGAAGTCTTCGTGAGCTTCCACCACCAGTGCCCTCCGACGCCGTCGGTCTTCGAGCCCGTGAGATCCCCGGCCGTGTATGAGTCGCGTGGGTTGATCAAGCCGAGGGGTACATGCTGACGGACTTCACGGATGGGAAATGCCAAGTCGCTGTCGTTGGAGACCACCACAGCTGCGTCCACTGACGTGGACAACACGTCCAGCAGGAGGTGCGCGGCCACATTCACGTCGCTGCCCTTCTCCTCCAGATGAAGGTACTGCACCATGAACTGAGCCTCCTTCACGGGCTCACCCGTGCTGTCTCGAACCATGACCGGCCATTGGGAAGTGTGGATCTGGGGGCGACGGGTCACCGGGTCGTTGAGTGCGAGGAGACCTGTCTTCGTGCGGGCGACGTAGTTGCCGTACTCAATGTGATCCACAGCCCCAGACGCCAACAGTGCCTTCAGGTAGACGTCCTGATCAGCATGCGCGGATGGGTTCGTGACTGCGTCGACCCGGGCGGTGCAGTAGACGACCTTCTCAACCGTGGCTCCCTTCCAGGATGCCTGCGATTGGATCACCGACGCCACGAGACGCCGGACGTCCAGCCAACGCCAGCCCGGTTTCCCTCGACCACACACGGAGCGACCGCCGTAGTACAGGTTGTATGCGTCAATGTAGACACCCACTCGCATGGACCCACTGAACGCATCGTCAGCCCAGGAGTGTCAGGACCGCGGTGACCCGGCGGTGGACCTCGGCGTCGGTGCCCAGGTCGAGCTTGGCGAAGATCCGCTGGGTGTGCTTCTCGACAGCGCCCTCGGTGACCACCAGCCGCTTCGCGATGCCGGCGTTGGTGTGGCCCTCGGCCATCAGCTCGAGCACCTCACGTTCGCGGGGGGTCAGCGCGGCCAGCGGGTCGGCGGCTCGTCCGCGGCCCATCACCTGGGCGACCACCTCGGGGTCGAGCACCATGCCACCGTGGGCGACCCGTTCGACCGCGTCGAGGAACTCGTCGATGTCACTGACCCGCTCCTTCAGCAGGTAGCCGATCGCGCCGGAACCCGAGGCCAGCAGTTCGGTGGCGTAACTCAGCACCACGTACTGGCTCAGCAGCAGGATCGGGGCGCTGGGCCACTGTTCGCGGATCGTCATGGCAGCGCGAAGCCCCTCGTCCGTGTGGGACGGGGGCATGCGGATGTCGCTGATGACCAGGTCGGGCTTCCTGGCCAGGGCACGGTGGACGAGGTCGTCGCCGTTGTCGACACCGGCGATGACCTCGTGCCCGCCGTCGCCCAGGATCAGGGTCAGGCCTTCACGCAGCAGGACTGAGTCGTCCGCGATCAGGATGCGCAAGGAATCACCGCTTCGATGGTGGTCGGTCCGCCCTCGGGTGAGGTCACGGTGAGGATACCGTCGACGCCCTTGAGCCGTTCGGCGAGCCCGGCCAGGCCGTGGCCCTTGGCCAGGCTGGCGCCGCCGACGCCGTCGTCGGTGACGGTCGCGAACAGCCACTGGTCCTGGACCCCGATGAACACGTCGGCGCCGAAGGCCTGGGAGTGCTTGTTCACGTTCGCCAGCGCCTCGGAGACCGCGAAGTAGGCGGCGGTCTCGACGTGGTCGGGCAGCCGCTCGGGCAGGTCTGCGTAGACCGTGACCGGGACGATCGAGCGGGCGGCCGCCTCGGTGATGGCGGCCTCGAGGCCACGATCGACCAGCACCGGCGGGGCGATGCCGCGGGAGAGTTGGCGCAGTTCGGCCAGCGTCTCCTGGGTGGCGGCCATCGCGTCACCGATCAGCTGTTCGGCCTTGGCGGGGTCGGTGGCGGCCTGCCGCTTGGCGCGCGCCAGGTCCATGTTGAGCCGGACGAGCCGCTGCTGCGGGCCGTCGTGGATGTCGCGTTCGAGCCGGCGCAGGGCATCGGACTCGGCCTGGCGTACCGCCGCCCGCGACTCGGTGAGGCTGGCGATCTGGGCCTGGGCATCGGCGCGGGAGTTCAGCATCAGGTCGGACAACCCGGTCTGCACCTTCGCCCAGCCGCGCAGCACGAAGGGGGCGGTGAGCAGGAAGACCAGCCCGGCCAGGAACTGGGTGGCGATGTCGAACCCCAGCGGGAAGGGGATGCCGAGCAGTTCGCCCAGGCCGGTCTGCTCGTCGCGGAAGATCGACTCGGTGATGATCGTGGCGACCGGGCCGCCGACGGTGGCCAGCCCGCCGATGATCCAGGTCAGCGCGATGCAGAAGCCGATGGTGCTGATGACGAACCCGATGATCGTCCACAGCACGTCGAGCCACGACTGCGGGTCGCTCAGCGGACGAAGCAGCTTGCGCATTCCGCTCGCGCCGGGGGCGGCGGGCAGGTAGGGGCTGGGCAGGGTTGGGCGGTTGGTGACCGAGGCCACCCAGCGGCGCTCGGCCGTGGCGACCCCGCGCGCGGTCAGGATGCCGCCGACCATGATCGGCAGCCCGACCCAGATGATCGCGGTGCCGATGCCCAGGGTGACCAGGGTGATGATGACGATGAAGGCGGGCAGCATCATGAACCAGTTGCCGAGCAGGTAGCCGGCGTCGTGGAAGACCTGCTGGCGCCACGGCCGGCGGGCCGCCGGGGTGGGGACCGAGGTGGGGGTGCTGGGAAGGACCTGTGTGCTCATGGTTCCAGCCTTCCGTGGGGCGCGTGGGTCCAGTATCCCGCAGGCAGGCCAATGGGGGTGGGGCCAGCCCGACAGTCTGGTGTCGGGCTGGGTGGGGATCAGCTGGGTGGTGTCGGGCTGCGGGCAGGAAAAACGGCTGGTGGCAGGAACGGGTGGGGATCAGTCGGTGACCCGGATGACGATCTTGCCGCGGCCGTGGCCCTCCATGTTGGTGGTGAACGCCCGGGCGGCCTGGTCGAGGGGGAACGTGTGGGCGATGGTGACCTTGACCAAGTCGTGCTCCACGAGCCTGGCCAGGTCGGCGAGATCGTTGGCGTCGGGGCGGACCCACATGTACAGCCCGCCCAGCTCGGCGACGCTGTCGTCGACGATCGAACCGTGGCGTCCGCCGGTGGCCAGCACGGCGACGGTGTCCGCCTCGACCCCGCCGGCGTAGTCGGCGACGACGTCGACCCCGTCGGGGACGAGGTCGCGCACCCGTTGCACCAGCCCGGCGCCGTAGGCCACCGGTTCGGCACCCAGTTCGCGCAGGTAGTCGTGGTTCTTCTGCGAGGCGGTGCCGATGACCCGCGAGGCGCCGAACGCCTTCGCGAGCTGCACTGCGAGGGCGCCGACCCCGCCGGCGGCGCCATGCACCAGCACGGTGTCGCCCTCGCCGACGCCCAGCCGCTTCAGCGTCTGGAAGGCGGTCAGCCCGGCCAGGGGCAGCGCGGCGGCCTCGTCCCAGGACACGGAGGCCGGCTTCTTCGCCGCGGTGCGCACCGGCACGGTGATCTTTTCGGCGAACGAGCCGCCCTGCACCCAGTCCTTGCGGCCGTAGGCGAGCACCTCGTCGCCGACCTGGAATTCACCGGCGTCCAGACCGACGGCCTCGACGACCCCGGCGACGTCCCAGCCGGGGATGACCGGGAAGTCGACGTGGAGCAGTCCGTCGAGGTAGCCGGCCATGATTTTCCAGTCGACCGGGTTGACGGCCGCGGACTTCACCGCGATCCGGATCTCGGCCGGCCCCACCTTCGGTTCGGCGACGTCCGCCAGGGTCAGGACCTCGGGGCCGCCGTACTGCGAATACGTGATTGCCTTCATGACCCAACACTACGACTGCCGCCCAGCGGTGTGGGCGCCCTCGCAGGTGACGGCGCCCGTCTGGGGGTCTCGCTGGGAGTCGGCGGCACCCGCGCGCGAAGTCTCTACTGAACCGTTCGTGGCACCTTTCCGGTCAACTTTCCCACCCAGCACATCGCCTTGTGGGCGCCGTCGGATGCCTCGCCGAACATGAGCGGGCAGCCGCCCTCGATGATGGTCAGGCCGTGCTCGCGTCCCCAGGCGGCTGCCTCGGGGGAGACGCTGCCGGCGTCGACTGACCGGTGCATCCACACGTGTCGGATGCCCAGGTCGGCTGCTTCGTGGACGGTGGCATCGGCGTGCTCGGGACTGGTGCCGATGACCACGGCCTCGACCCCGCCGGGGATTGCAGCCAGGTTGGGGTAGGCCGTGTCGCCCTCGACGGTCTCGGCATTGGGGTTGACGGCGAAGGTTTCGAACCCGCGCTCACGCAGGCGGGTGTAGACAGTGTTGCTGCCATGGCCTTTGGGGTTTCGGGAGACTCCGGTGACGGCGATGCGCCGGCATGAGAGGAAGTCGTCGGCGGCCTGCTTGATCTTCATGTTGATCAGCTTTCAACTGTGGCCCCCGGGTGAGGGTCGCCTGTTTCGACGCTACGCCCGGACGATTCGGAGCCTGCCGCCGGGGGTGGCCTGAAGCGGTTGCGCGGGGTTCCCCGGGGAGGTGCGAAGGAGCGCCGTGGTCCTAGTGTGTGTCCATGGAGACCAGCGTCAAGACACCGATGCAGTTGTTTGCGCTGCCGCAGTACCTGCGTGTGCCACTGTTCCAGCGGCCCTACGTGTGGGACGAGGAGCGCCAGTGGGCGCCGTTGTGGGAGGACGTTCGCCGCGCGGAGTACCGCACGAACGGCCAGCCGGAGGCCGGACACTTCCTGGGGGCCGTCGTCACGCAGCAGACGGGTAGCCAGCTGGGCACGGCCGAGACGTTCTCGCTGGTTGATGGACAGCAGCGGCTCACGACACTGCAGCTGTTGATGAACGCAGCGGCTGCGGAGTTCGAACTGCGCGGTTTCGAGGTGCAGAAGGCAACGCTGGAGGCGCTCACCCACAACGAAGCCAGGTTCGGCTTCGTGGGGATCGACCAGTTGAAGGTCACGCACCTGAACGAGGACCGTGAACCATTCCAGCTTGTCATGCTCGCCGAACAACCCTTGGACTACGAGGAACTCCCCTATGAGCACCGGATCCCGAAGGCGCATCAGTACTTCGGGGAGCGGGTCCGGGACTGGCTGGATGAGGACGACAGTACCCATGCTGAGGACTGCGCCGCCGGGCTGACCAGTGCGCTGACCTCGGGGCTGGAGTTCGTCGTCATCACCCTTGGGAAGGACGAGAACTCCCAGGCCATCTTCGAGACGCTCAATGCCCGGGGCACGCCGCTCGACCAGGCTGACCTCGTCAAGAATGCTGTGTTCGAACGGCTTGAGGCCGAGGGCGATGACGTCCATCGCGTCTACACCCAGATCTGGAAGCACTTCGAGACCAAGTTCTGGACGAGTCAGCTGAGCTTGGGTAGGTACTCGGTGTCACGCATCGAGGTCTTCCTGAACCACTGGTTGGTCGCCCAGCTTGGTGAGGAGGTGGGCTCGCAGGCGACGTTCACCCGGTTCAAGCAGTGGAGCGGCTATGAGACCACCAGATCGATGCACGAGATCGTCGGCTCGATCGAACAACAGGCCACCCAGTACCGGGGCTGGGTCGAGCGAGCCGCGAACCGGACCGGTGACGTCGATACCCCCCGCGCTGTTCGCCTACCGCACGCAAGCAGCAGGATACGAGGCGGTCAAGCCCATCCTGCTGTGGCTGTACGATCCGGCCAACCATGTGCCCGGCCATCTGGCGGACGAGGCGCTTCGGTGGGTGGAGAGCTGGGTGCTGCGCCGCGCGTTGCTGCCTATCAGGCCCACTCACGATCTCGACTGCGCATGATTCTCGAAGCGATCGAGGACGATGCACGCGGCTACAACCTTGAGGGTGCCTCACCCACTGGGAGCCGCGTGGAGCGCGACCGCATGCATATCGAGCACGTGCTTCCCCAGGCCTGGCGGTCGCACTGGCCGGTTGAGGACCTGCTGCAGGAGGTCGGGCGTGATGCCCATGTCCACCGCCTCGGCAACCTCACACTGCTCACGCAGACCCTGAACACCTCGGTGTCCAATGGCCCGTGGTCTGGGCCGTCCGGCAAACGTGCGGCACTGGAACGCCATGACGTGTTGTTGATGAACCGTCCGCTGCGTGACTCGGAGCAGTGGGATGAGCAAGCCATCAATGCTCGGACGCTGGCCGGTGTTGAGGCACTGCTGCGCACCTGGCCCGCGCCCGAGGGGCATGACGTGTTGCCGTCCCTCAGGAGGCAGGATGCCGCCGACAACTACATCGAGTTGAGGGAGATGGTGGCGATCGGTCAGTTGGCGCCGGGCACGGTGCTCACGCAGGAGGAGATCGTTCCCGGACCGCCACGGTCACCAAGGCCGGAGCGCTGCTGGTGGAAGGGGAGGTTCGCGAGTACCCCTCGGGTGCTGCGCAGGTCATCCTCGGACACCAGACGAACGGGTGGCAGTTCTGGCGGCTCGAGGATGGCCGGCGTCTGGCGGAGCTGAGGTCCGAGTTCCATCGATTCAAGGCCGAGATGAGGGCGCGAGGGACTACCAGGGAGGCCGGTCCTGAAGAAGTCTGACGTGTGCACGGCGTGAACATTTCGTCCGGATATGTACAAATTGAGCCTCGATTCGTACACGTCTGAGTGAAATGTCAAACACGATCCCACTGCTGGAGGCCCAGGCATCCAGCGAGATCGAGAACATCGTGACGACCAACGATGAGCTGTTCCGTGCGGCCAATGGGGCGCTTGGCGAGGTCTTGACCGCTCCCATCAAGTAGGCACTGCGCTACCGCGGGGCGCTGATGGCAGGGTTCGAGGCGCTCAAGAGCCGCCCGCTCACCACCCAGACAGCCGTCGACATCTGCAGCCACATCCACGGTCGGCCGGTGGTGGTGCGAAACCAGCCAGGGACCTACATCGGCAACCCGGTCACGGGCAGGCGCGTGTACACGCCGCCGGAGGGTGAGGACGTCCTGCTGGACCACTTGTCTGCCTGGGAGCGCTTCCTGAATGCAGACCATGGGATGGATCCGCTGGTGGCCATGGCGCTGCAGCACTACCAGTTCGAGGCCATCCATCCGTTCTTCGACGGCAATGGACGAACGGGCCGCATCGTCAACCTGCTCTTCCTGGCGGAGACTGGGCTGTTGCGCATGCCGGTGCTCTACCTGTCCGGGCACATTCTGCGCCACAAGGACGACTACTACGGTGCGCTGCGCGGGGTCACCGAACGCGACGACTGGGAAACCTGGATCCTCTTCATGCTTGAGGGGGTCGAGCGCACCGCGAGATGGACGCTGGAGCTGATCGAGGCCGTCGCGCAGTTGCGGACGAGCACCGAGGCGCGGATTCGGGCCGAGCTGCCCAGGCAACCCGTCGCGGACCTCACCCGGCTGCTGTTCACCCAGCCCTACATCCGCATCGACGATGTCGTGAACGCCGGGCTGGCGCAACGTGCGACGGCCTCTCGGTGGCTCACCGAACTGGCCGACCGCGGCATTCTGATGAAGCAGAAGCTGGGACGGTCGGTGGTGTTCGTGAACGTTGCCCTGCTGGGGTTGTTGCTGAACTCACAGTTGCTGGAGTGAGCCGGGCCAACAAGCCCCGCTAGAGTGGCTCTTCACAGAAGAGAGTGGATGAGGGGTCTGAAGCCGCCGGCGTCGAGTAGGCAGCGGTAGATGTAGTTGAGGAGGTTGCGGAAGCCTCGGGCTGTTCCGCGTAGGTGTTCCAGTAGGCCGTTGATGGCTTCGGTGGGGCCGTTTGAGGTGGCTGGGTGGTCGAAGTAGGCCAGGATGTCGTCGCGGCGTCGGTTCATGGTTCGGCCCAGGGTGCGTAGCTCGGGCAGCTCGTCGGGGACCCCGGTCTTGATGGTGTCGATGGTGGTGGTCATGATCTTCTTGCCCTGGGTGGGGTCTGGGTGCTGGTAGGCGTCGATCACCATCTGGTAGGCCTCCCAGGTGACCTCGGAGGCTCCATGGGAGGGTTCGTCGAGGACCTTCAGCAGCCGGATCCATTGTTTGGTGGTGAGCAGCGCTGCCCGGGTCCGGGCGACCCGGCGGATGCCGTAGAGGGGGTCACCGGAGCGGCCGCGGTGGCCCAGTGTCTGGTGTTGGACGCGTTGACGGCACAAGTCCAGCTTCTGCCCGGCCAACGCGACCACGTGGTAGGGGTCCATGACGGTGACCACGTCCGCGATGGTGGTGGTGGCGGCGTTCTTGTAGCCCATGAAGCCATCCATCGCGACCACTTCCACGGTCTGGATGAAGTCGGCTGGTTGGTCCTGCAGCCACGTCTTGAACGCCTTCTCCGAGCGGCCCTCGACCACGGCCAACAGCCGTGAGGGACCGGTCCTTGTCCTTGTCGGGGTCAGGTCGATGACCAGGGTGACGTATTTGTCACCACGGCGGGTGTGCCGCCACACGTGCTCATCAACACCCAGGGTGGTGATCCCGTCCAGTCTGGTCGGGTCGTTGAACAACCACTCATCGGCCGCGGCCAGGACAGCATCACTGCAGGTGGCCAGGCGACCCCCAGGATCGCCGCGGTCCGGGCGATCGAGAGCCGGTCCACCACGATGTGTTTGACCGCCAACGTCACCGCGTCGCGGGACAGCTTGCCCCGGGTGGGGGCAGCAGCCCGCAGGTCATGGCGCCACACCCTGCCACAGCCGGCGCAACGGTAACGGGGCACCCGGACCTCCAAGACGGTGGGCTTCCACCCGAACGGGACATGCGCCAGCCGGCGGACCACCGTGTCATGCCTGGCCCCACGCCCGGTGCACTGCGGGCACGGCGAGGCCGGTGTGGTCGGGACACAGACCAGCACCGCATGATCGGGCTCGATGACCTGGTCGACCACGCTCAGGCCGAGTCGGTCGAGTCGGCAGAACATGTCCAGCCGTGGTGGGGTAACGTTTCGCATCAGGGCCCTTGGTTCTCGGGTGGTGATTAGACACCTTCATCCAAGCGACCAAGGGCCCCCACCCACACCCGCCACGCCGAGACCCAAGCGACCACCCAAACCTCGTCACCGGGTCAACCCCAGACACACACTACCCACCCTCTTCTGCGAAGAGCCGCTAGAGTTCCAACCCGACAGACAGCGACGTCTACTTGATCAAGGGGAGTTTCATGGCTGCAGTCGTGGCGAAGTCCACCGCTTCAAAGAAGGCTCCGACGAAACCGGAACGGTTGCCTCCCGTCGGCGTAGCACCCAAGGACGGGATTCTCTGCCTCGAGGGGGCGTGGGGTGAGGGATTCGAGTCTCGCGAGACGATCGAGCCTGCGCTCCGGTGCTTGGAATCGTTCGGCCTGGCCTCCATCGCCCATCGCGACGTGGCCACCCGCGAAGAGTTGCAGTACTACATCGACCGATGGCTCGACCCCGAGGACAAGGCGGCAGCCAAGTACACCATGGGGATGTTCGCCTTTCACGGCGCCGAAGGAGAGATCGCCCTCGGGAAGGAACTCATTTCACTTCGTGAACTGGGCAAGATGATCGGCCGTCGGGCCCAGCGCAAGGTGATCTACATCGGTGGCTGCGAAGTGCTGGGCGTCGAGGAGAACGAGCTCATCGACTTCTGTCGGGTGACCGGTGCGCGAGGTCTGGTCGGGTACACGAAGGCCGTTGAGTTCATCGAGACGATCGCCTTCGAGGTCATGCTGATCAGGACGACCTTCGGCCGGGTTCAGTTCAAGCCGATCTACGACAACCTGACCAAGGAGCATCCTTACTGGACGAAGCGGCTTGGCCTTCGGATGGCTACTCGCTCCTGGGCGTCACCGAGGTGGCGACGGAGTTCTGCACGTTCCATGGGGCGCTGACGTCTTTGGTCTGCGTAACGGTCACTGACTCAAGGAAGGTCGAACGCTGAATCCGAATCAATGAAGCCGTCTAGTAGCGAACACAGCTCTCGGGTGTTGTCACCTTGCCCTAGCCAGCGAGAACACTGGCGAAGAGTTTCGATGAGAACCTCGTCCTTGGCGAGTTCCCCGAGACCCCGCAGGATGCGAAATCGACGGCCAGCCTCAAGGACCGAAATCTCCTTTTGGGTTTGTCCCATAGTCTTAAGAGCGTACAGAGCGGCAAAGTGACGCACTTGATTCTGCGTCAAGATGGGCCCGCCTTTCATGGTGATGCCTAGCGTGCTCTCCACTAGCAAAACCTCTCGCTCGAATGGGTTGGTTGCGGCTTCGAAAGCTCGGAAGCCCCCCAGTGGGCCGCGCAACAGGAAGACTTCTGTGGAGTCGTCGCTGGCATAGTCTAGCTCGAAGCGGTCTGCTGAGTCATTGATCACCCTGGAAACGCCCCCCATGAGTGCGAGCAGACTCACGGAGGCCCCTCCCCGTACGTTGAGATGCAGCAAGTCGCCGCTGAAGCTGGCTGTGCAAGTCGTGCCAGAGAAAAGCCCAAGCGCCACTTCCACTTGGGTGTCCAGACCAATTCCCATATGTTCCATCAATAGATTCTGATCAACGTCAACACCGAGTTCGGAAAGGGCTTGTTGCACGGCCAACATGCCGGAGTTGGTGATGGTGATCGCCAACATCCGCTGATCGACGATCCCCTCGACCGAATACGCCTTGGAGATCCCTCTGGCCGTCGCGATCAAGGCGTCGCCCTCGAACTGTACCTGGTGATGGGCTCGTGCGATGCGCAGGTGTTCGTCCAGACCAGCCAAGCAAGCAGCGAGTGTAGCGCTGTTTCGCGCGGCACGCAGATGCTCGGTCGCATTCTGCGTGAGAAGTTTGTCGTAAGTTGTCGACTTGATTCCGCATGCTAGCAGCAGAAGGCGCACAATCACGGAACCAGAGGACTCGACAAGTATTTCGTTCAAGCTTAGAGCGCTGCTGAATAGATGTCTTTGGGACAAAGCGTTCGCTGCGAGTCTGCTGAAGCTGTATGACTCGAGCTGGCTCGTGATGAGCTTCTCCGAGACGTCAGCCTGCAGGCGGGCAGATTCGGAGACACATTTCTGGAGCAGAGTTCGGTCGGTAGTTAGTGCGCGGTATGTCTGCACAAAGTTATTCGAAAATAGTTCAGCGTCGCCGAAAAGCCGCGCAGCCAGTCGACCAAGAGCGAACTGTAAGCCAACCCCCGGCTGGGGTGTCCGGTCGACGAGCCGGCGAACTTCATCGTCAGAGCCATTCAGCAGACTCGAAATGTCGCCGTACTCCTCGAGCAGGACTCGAAACATGGATCGTGCACTGTCCTGCACGGTCTGATCACTGATGGCGCCCACCATCTCTTCGTGTTCGGTCAGTCGATGAACTGCTGCCAGGGCAGTGTCGAGTCTTTCTTGAGCTGCTGAGGCGTGGCGCTGAGCTTCGAGCGGAGTCGCAACCTGCAGGGCGGTCAGTTGGTGGCAAGCGAACTGGTGAAGTTCAATCCGGGTCACCTGCGCGGCATCATGCAGGTCTAGTTGAGGGCGTCGACGCTCAATGCTCCCAAGGGCCGTGTCTCTGGAATGGAATCGACTGATTGCTTCCTCGAGTGCGGTGACTGAAGGTGTGCTCTGGCCAATTGCTGCGACCCCTTGTCTGAAGTCATTGACTGTGTTGAGGATAATCCTCCTGAGGTCCTCAGCGTCATGTGGAGTGGGTAGTGCGCCGCTTTCCATGTTGCGCTGCTCGAGGGTTGTGAGGAGTGGGGCGACAAGCTTTCTGCGTGCCGCGGTGTGCTCGTCGACCTCCCGGGGATCTGGCTTCATTCCACAGCTGATGCATACCTGACCCCGGATACGCTCGGCGCTACAGCGGCGACAGGTGAGCTTCTGGAAGCCAATGACAGGCCGGGGGTTCTTTCCCATTACTCAGCCCTCAGGTCCCCCGCATACTCCGGCGCCAGAACCTCCATCTGTTCCAACACCAGCACCACCGCCGCAGCCGACTTGTCCGGCGGGTACCCGTACTTCCGCAGCAACCGCTTCACCACGGCACGCAGCTTCGCCTGCACATCCGCCCGCCGCGTCCAGTCGGTCCGGGTGTCGCGCCGCATCACCGCGACCAACTCCCGAGCAATCCGCGCCAGCATGTCCTCGCCCTGCTCCATCAACGCCGAGTCGTTCTGGCTGACCGCGTCGTAGAAGGCCAACTCGTCATGGCTGAGCGGCGGGTCGAACCGTTCCCCACGGCCTGCCTCTTGCGCCACCTCCTGGGCCATCTCCCACAGCTCATGGATCACCTCGGCGGCAGTCAGCTGCTGGTTGGTGTAGCGCAGCATCAACTCGTTGATCCGGTCGCTGAACGCCTTCTGCCTCACCAGGTTGTTCCGAGTCAGCTGCTCGGCCTCCTGCACCAGCAGGTCCCGCAGTGCCTCGATCGCCAAGTGCGAACTCTTCGCCACCGCCGCCTCGTCGAATGCCTTGCGCGACAGATGGCGGATGTCCGGCCGCGAAATCCCGGCCGCGTCGTAGATGTCAGTGATCTCCCCGGCCGAGGTCGCCTCGGCCACCGCACCCTTCAGCACCCGTACGATCTCGTCCGGAATCGGCTGGCCGGTGGCTTCGCGTTCCTTGGCGTCGAACTTCGCCATCCACACGCGGACTTCCTCGTAGAACCGCACCTCGTTGCGCAAGTCAGCCATCGACTCGGTCCCTGAGGCCAGCGCCCACATCCGTCCGAGCTTCGACGACAGTTGCCGGTAGCGATCGGCCAGCGTCAACTGGCCCTCCTCGACCTGGTTGCCCGGCGTGCGCGGTGAACGCAGGTAGTTCACCGCACCACCGATGGCATGACGCGCACGATCCGGCGCCGAACCCTCCAAGATGGTGCGCCAGTCGAAACCGCTCAGCATCTCCCGCAGTGCCTCCACCAGCGAGCGGGCCACCTCCACCGCCGAGTCGATGTCCCTGCCCAGCGGCTTGCCGACCTGGTCGCTGGGGCTGTACTCCTGCAGCGCCTCGCGCAGGTTCTCCGCCAGCGGTGCGTAGGCGATCATCAGCCCGTCCTGCTTGCCGCGGAAGGTCCGGTTCACCCGGGCCAGGGCCTGCATCAGCAGTGCCCCCTTCAGCGGACGATCCAGGAACAGCGTGTGCAGCGGCGGTGAGTCGTAGCCGGTGAGCATCATGTCCTTGACGATCACCAGTTCCAGCTCGTCGTTGACGTCGCGCAGCCGGTTCTTGATCACCGCGTTCTCCGAGTCGCGACGCACATGGTCGCGCAGCGGAGGCGGGTCAGCCGGGGTGCCCGAATAGACGACCTTGATCGCGCCCTTGTCGATGTCGGACGAATGCCACTGCGGTCGCAGCTTCACGATCTCGGCATACAGGTTCGCGGCGATCAGCCGCGTGGAGCACACGATCATGGCCTTGCCGTGCGGCTCGCGATCATCGTCCGGATCGGTGGGCTGGAGCGCCTCGGCCATCGCCGCGCGACGAATCTCCCACTGCTCGACGATGTCCTTGGCCAGGGCGGCCAGACGGTCGGGGGCACCATAGATGGCATTGATGACCGCCACCGACTGCTCGACCCGGTTGCGTTCGGCGTCATCCAGGCCGCGGGTCTGTTCGTCGGCCAACGCGTCGAGGTCCTCAGCCGTGACGCCGGCGGCGAGCTTGACCTGGATCAGCCGGGGCTCGAAATACACCGGAACCGTCGCGCCGTCGGCCACCGCCCGGCTCAGGTCGTAGATGTCGATGTAGTCGCCGAAGACCTGGCGGGTGTTGCGTTCGTCCTCGCTGATGGGGGTGCCGGTGAACGCGATCAGGGTGGCGTTCGGCAGCGCGTCCTTGAGGTGGCGGGCATAGCCATCGAGGTCGTCGTAGTGGCTGCGGTGCGCCTCGTCCACGATGACGATGATGTTGCGGCGATCGCTCAACAGCGGGTGGTCCAGGCCGGCGTCGCGTTCGTCCTTGTCGCGGCTGAACTTCTGCAGGGTGGTGAAGTAGATGCCGCCGCTGTTGCGATTGCTCAACTCGTCGCGCAGCTGGCTGCGCTTGCGCACCTGGATCGGCTGTTCGGGCAGTAGGGTCGAGCGCTTGAAGGTCTCATAGAGCTGGCCGTCGAGTTCGTTGCGGTCGGTGATGACCACGATGGTCGGGTTCAGCATCGCCGGCTGGGTGATCACCAGGTTGGCGTAGAGCTCCATCTCCATCGACTTGCCTGAGCCCTGGGTGTGCCAGACGACACCGGCCTTGCCGTTGGAGTTGACCGCAGTCAGGGTGCGGTCCACCGCCTTGCGGACCGCGAAGTACTGGTGGGGCTTGGCGATGCGCTTGGTCAGGCCCTGCTCGTCGGCGTCGAAGGCGGTGAAGTTCAGCACCAGGTCGAGGAAGCGCTGTTGGTCGAACAGCCCGAAGGTGAGCAACTCGAGTTCGGTGTTCTCGGCGTCGGTGTCGATCGGGAGCCCCTCGTCGTCCACCCTCCACGGCGAGTAGTGGTTCAGCGGGGTGAACGGGGTGCCGTACTGGGCGCTGAGCCCGTCGCTGATCACCGTCGTCACAAGGGTGCGGAAGGCCAACGGGAACTCGTGCAGGTAGGTCGCCAGCTGCGCATGCGCCTTGGCGATGGTCGCGTTGAGGGCGCCGGCCTGCTTCAACTCCACCAGGGCCAGGGGGAGCCCGTTGACGTAGAGCAGCACGTCGAAACGCCGGCTGGACTGGTTGTCACGGATGCGAACCTGCTGCACGGCGCGGAAGGTGTTGTCCGTGGGCTTGTCGGAGAGCAGCCGCAGGGTGGGGGTCTGTTCGAGGCCCGTGGTGTCGGTGTAGGTCAGCCCACGAAAGCCCTTGGTGAGGTGGTCGTGGAAGGTCTTGTTCTCGGCCATCGGGTCCTGCGAACGAGGCTGCAGAATCTCTGCCTTGGCCTGCTGCAGGTACTGGTCGGGCACCGAGGGGTTGAGGTGCCGAAGGGCTTGGAGCAGGTCGTCGTGGAGGACCAGGTCACCGGCGGACGAGCGCTGCTCGTCAATGTCCTGGCCCTTGCCCACCTGCCAGGCCAGTTCGCCCAGCCAGTCCAGCATGCTGGCTTCCCACTGCGACTCGGTGATCATGATCTCTCCTGCTCCTGCGGTAGCTCCCGAATGGCGGCCACCGCCCGCCGCAGAGAAGGTGAGTTCTCGCAGGCCGCAGCGACATCCCAGTGCTGCTCGGCGAACTCATTGAGGCGCAGGGGGTACAGCGGCCCGATCGTGGTGGCCGAGCGGGCCATGTCACGGCGGAGCGCCCGATCGCGGCTCTTGAGGCACAGGCCCAACAGGGCGTGTTTCGCATGGGGCAGGGCCTCGGGGTCCTCGGGTACCTGACTGACAGGTACCTTCAGGAAGCTGGCCAGGTTGGTGGGGTCTGCCAACAGCCATGCCTCGGTCATCGAATGGGCGAGCCTCAGGCAGAACAGCGGATTGTGGTGGGGGAGTGTTTCGAGCAGGGCCTTCCGGAGGTCCACGGGACACGCGGCGTCAGTATCACGAAGGACCACCCAGGGAGTTCGCTCCGCAGCTCGCCAATACTTGATGAGTCGTGCGTCGAGCGTCGCTGAGCCGTGGGTGACATGGACCCGTGTGACTTCTCGTCCAGCAGTTCGAACGACGGCCCTGATGGTCTCCTCGTCCGAGGTGCCCTCGACAACGATGTGCACGTCAACGCCTCACTGCAGAGAGCAAACCCGTCAGGCTCTCCGGAGCGATGAGCTGCTCCACCACGTCCGACAGCGGCAGTTCCGCAGCCAGTTGGTCACCGGCGTCGGGAATGCGGTCGAGCGGAGTCGCTCGGGTACCGTCATCCGTGACCTGCAGAACCAGAACCTCCTCGGCGGCGACTCCTTCATCGTCGAGCAGTTCGGGTGAATGCGTCGTGATGATCACCTGCATGTTGGCGTCGCGCTGCGCCAGTGCCAGAAGTGTGGGGAGTACCCTGACCACGGCCGAGTTCAGGGAGAGCTCGGGTTCCTCGAGCAGGAGAACTCCACCATTGGCGGGAGCGCTCACGATGGTCCACAAGAGGCCTATCAAGCGCAAGGTGCCATCAGAGAAATCGGTCTCGTCCTGGCGCGCGGGGGCTTGTCGCCAGTTGCGGTAGCCGGCGACCAGATGGGGCTTGCCCGCGGGGTCCACTTCGAGGCTGAGTGACTCAAACCCCGGGACCGCCGCGGTGAGGGCCCCCTGGATTCGACGAAGCCACGCATCACGAGTTCTCTGTGGGGTGGCGTTCATGTCAGCGATCATCGAGCTGCCGAACGAGGCATCGGTCGAGGTGCTGCTTTGCTGGGGATGACGAATAACCTGGGGAACCAGATGGAAGTAGGTGGTCTTGGCGAGATGGTCCGCGACGGCGCGGAAGGCCTGATTGGCTGCGATCTGCTCAAGGTGTGTCTGGGTCAACCGTTCCGGGTCGCTCTCGTCGTCGCGGTTGGGCCGCTGTAGCAGGGTTTCACCGTTGCGCTCCACCACCTCCTCCTGGACCAACGGACGATGGTGCCCCCGCGTCTCGCTGCCCACGGCAAGTCGGTACTTCCAAGAGTGAGCTGCGTCAACGAGATGGACCTCGATGACCAGGCGACCGTGCTTGTGGTTGCGGCTGAAGAGGCTGCGTGCCTTCGAGAGTCCCCCACGGGCTGCGAGAGCCGCAGCGAGCCCACCGCCGGGCCGGCACAGGTCGGTCAAGAACCTCATGAGGTCGAGCAGATTGGACTTTCCTGAGGCGTTGGGGCCGACCACGAACAGTCTGTCGTCCAGGTCGAAGTCGATGTTCTTGAAGTTTCGCCAATTGTGAGCAGTGATGTGTGTGATTCGCATGCGGATTCCTCTCAGGACCTGCTGCGGCGAGGATCGGAGTGATCGCTCATAGGTGGCACTGACCAGGAGGGTTGATTGTGTTGGCGTTGATCAGGGCGTAGTCGCCCAGCCAGTCCAGCATGCTGGCTTCCCACTGCGACTCGGTGATCATCAGAGCCTCTCCTCCAGCGTGCTGGCAGGGTTGCCCCCTGCGTGGCCTCGTCGCCGTGAGGCCAGGTCGATGACCTCACCAATCGGCTGGTCGGGCGCGGTGTGGCCGGGTGGGGTCCCCACCCATTGCTGGACGAGTTCCGGGGCCAGGCATGTGTAGCGAGCGAGGCTGAGGGCATCGAGTGGAGTGACCCGCGCCAGCACCTGTTTCAGCAGCAGTGGCCGCTCGACCGCAACCTCAACAGGTTCAACGTGTTGGTCGCGCCATCCCAGTGAAGAGAGCTGGATCTGCAGGCTGCGCTCCCGATGCTGACTGATGAGATGCAGCGCGCTGGCTCGTTTGATGATGGCACCAACGCTTACGCCATAGTCAGCCTTCAGCGGCAGGAGACCGCGCAACGTGGTGCCCTCGGTCACGCGCTTCACCATCACAGACCTCGGTAGCAGCAGAGCGCCAGCAAAGCGGTGGGCCCTGAGCTCCCTGGGGTCCCTGGTGCTGGTGAGGGGAGTCGCGAGGTCCTTGTCCCAGATGTGGTGAGCGGCCTCGTGCGCCAAGGTGAATCGGGCCACTGCCCCTGCAGTCGGATCGACCAGAGCGATCAGCGGTCGCGAGTTGTGACGCGAGGGAAGGGTGATGCCGGTGTGGTCACTCGGCGAGTCGCCTGCGGGTGTCAGAGCGGCTACGACGCCGATGCCCTGACGCTCCAACAATCGGGTGACGTTCGGCACTGGTTCCACCGAGTCCAGACCTCCCGCGCGGCGGATCTCGACGGCACACTGCTCTTCGTCTTCCAGAAGGTTCGGGTCGGTGGGGAAGACGAATTCACGGTAGCCGGACTGCTCGGAGGCGCTGCTGAAGACTCTCGTTGCTTCGCGGGCAAGACGGACGATGCGCTTCTCGTCGATCACGCGTGCCCGAGCGCGCTTTCGGAATGTCGGGGTGACGGCTTCCGAGATCGCGTCATGTGCTGAGAAGAACCCCAGTGGCAGCCCGAAGCGGACACTCAGCTCGTGCGCCAGATCCTGGGGGAACCGCTGGGAACCACTCTCGATCTTCGACAGTGTGGCTGGACTGATCTGCAGGTCGTCAGCAAGGCTCTTGCGGGAAATCGCCTGCAGTTCGCACAAGGCTCGAATGCGATCGCCGACAAGCTCGTTGGGTGTGTTCATGCCCCGCCCTGCGCTTCCAGGGTAAGTCGGACGTCCTGCCGAATGCTGAGCGGACGGTAGTGGGGGAACCGCGCATGGTCGAGGCCGCGGGCCCGGGTCTCGGCTTGGAGGATCGCCGACGCCATCGCCTCGTCCAGTGAGGGCGCGATGGCGCCGACTCGGTCGAGGATCAGGCGCGAGGTGTCATCCATGTCCAAGCCTTTCGGAATCCAGTGCTGAGAGAAACTATTGCATACGGATGTAACTAGTCGCTACAGCGCTGCCTCTGCGTGTCGGACGGCGTCCTTGACCTGGAGGGTGCCGTCCATGAGGGCGGGCAGCAGGGCGTCCCGGAGTTCGGCGAGGGACTGGGATTCGCGCAGGGCTGCCTCAACCATGCTGCGAGTCGCCATCACGCGCCCGGAGAACTCAAGTGCCTCCCGCTCTCCTGGCCATGGCACCTCGGAATCTCCAATGTCATTCCAGCTGGTGCGTGGCATCTTTGTCCCCGCTGATTTGGCGCTGGCTGCTGCCACCGTCTTGTCCGAACTGGCCGCTGCAAGGACCAAACCCTGAAGAGCTGGTGCTGTGGCGCGCAGTACAAGGATGTCTGTTGAGCACACACCGCTGGAGGGGGCTGACGCGACTTTGTGGAAGTAGGGGCGCAGCTTCCCGAAGAGCACATCCCCGGATTGGAAAGAAGACTTCCCGCTGGTGACCTCGGAGGCGTCACCTTGCTCGTGAAGCCACATGTGGCGCCGGGGGAGATGCTCGAGGCCAACATAAACCCCTTGTGCATCGGCAGGGTCAATCGGCTCTCGCACATTGGAACAGAGGGTTCGCAGAGGGTGCTTGCCGTGAGAGTGAGCGAACTTCTCGTACCAAGCACGGACGAGGGCATCTGCAGTATTGGCGAGCGCAGTGTTCGCGGCGATCTTGTCGTCCAGGGCTCCGAGGACCTCGGCGATGGCTTGCTGCTCGGGGAGTGGTGGTAGCCAAACCTCGAGAGCGCGCACATCCGAGACATTCAGATGCGCCACCGTGGATCCCAGTGAGAGATCAGCTATCAGGCGCTGCAAGGTCGGTGCGATCAGGGCGTAGTACAGGAACCGAGGCAGCGCCCGAGTGGTGTCTGGCCGCAGCAGGACGGTGCGTTGGCCCGGTGCAATATTGCCGGTGCTCGGTAGTATGACTACGGGGCCGACGGGTGCCTCTCTGGCGAGGAGCAGATCACCTTCCTGCGGGAGCAGCCGTCGTGTCCAAAGCTTGAAGGTTTCCCTGGAAATCTCGCGCGAGTCATTGAGGTTGATTCGATTCCCGGCCATTGCAGGGGTCCCCACTGCGTAATAGCCACCGCCCGGTGAAATTGGCGCGGACTTGTGTTCGCAGTCGACGATGTGGGTGCATGCCTGGTCCAGCCTCATCACAGCCTCCCCAACTGTTCCCGCACAACACCAGCCAACCGGTCCGACTCCCGGAATTGCTCCTCCAACTCAGCCGTCAACCTCGCGATCTTGTCGTCCAACGGCTCGGCATCAACCTCGGCCTCGGCCAGCCCGACGTACCGCCCGGGCGTCAGCGCATACCCCGCGACCTTGATCTCGGCCAGGCCCACTGACCGGCAGAAGCCGGGCACATCGGCGTACTCGTCGGGCAGCTCGACGTCCTCGTCCGCCCCGTTCTCGCCGGTCTCGGTGACGTCGGTGGTGCCCAGCGGCAGCCGCTCCATCCCACGCCAGGCGTGGAAGGTGTCGGCGATGCGGTGAATGTCGGCGTCCGAGAAGGCTTTCTCAGCGCGGGTGACCATGTGCCCCAGGTCGCGGGCATCGATGAACAGCACCTCACCGCGACGATCGATCGTCCCACCCCGACCGGCGGACTTGTCCCTGGCGAAGAACCACAGACAGACCGGAATCCCGGTCGAGCGGAACAGCTTCTCGGGCAGCGCGATCATGCAGGCAACCAGGTCGTTCTCGACCAGTTGGGCCCTGATCTCGCCCTCGCCACCACTGTTGGAGGTCATCGAGCCGTTCGCGAGCACCACTCCCGCAGTGCCCTGGGGGCCGAGCTTGGCGACGATGTGCTGCAGCCACGCGAAGTTGGCGTTGTTGGCCGGCGGGGTGCCGTAGACCCAGCGGGCATCCTCCTCGCGGCGGTTCCAGTCCTTGATGTTGAACGGCGGGTTCGCCATCACGTAGTCCATCTGGACGCCGGAGTGATAGTCCAGCGCGAAGGTGTCGCCCCACTTCGGCCCGAGGTTGCCGTTGAGCCCGTGGATGGCGAGGTTCATCTTGGCCATCCGCCACGTCGACTCGTTGAGTTCCTGCCCGTAGACGGACAGGTTCGACGGGTCCTCGTGGTGGGCGGCCAGGAACTTCTCGGCCTGCACGAACATGCCGCCCGACCCGCAGCAGGGGTCGTAGACCCGCCCCTGCTTGGGCTGCAGCATCTCGACAATTACGCGCACGACGCTGGCCGGGGTGTAGTACTCCCCGCCGCGGCGCCCCTCGGCGGAGGCGAACTTGGCCAGGAAGTACTCGTACACCTCACCGAGCAGGTCACGCGCCTTCGAGGCGCCCTGACCGGTGAACTGCACCGAGTTCAGCAGGTCGAGCAGTTCGGCCAGCCGCAACTGGTCGACATTGGCGCGATTGAACAACCGCGGCAGCGTGCCGGTCAGGCTGGGGTTGGCGGTCATCAGCATGTCCATGGCGTCATTGATGCGCTCGCCGATGGTCTTGTGGCTCGTGCCGGTGACCTTGGCGTAGGCCACCAGTGACTGCCATCGGGCATCCAGGTCGACCCAGAAGACACCTGCGCCGGTGTACTCGTCAGGGTCCTCCAGGGTGTCCTCGATCTGGTCGTCGTCGTAGCCCTCGGCGCGCAACTCGTCGGCGATGGCCTCGCGGCGTTCGGTGAAGGCGTCCGACACGTACTTCAGGAAGACCAGGCCGAGCACGACGTCCTTGTACTGCGAGGCATCCATCGAGCCTCGCAGCTTGTCGGCGGCCTTCCACAAGGTGTCCTTGAGCTCCTTGGGTGTGGTCGGCGCCAGCGACTCGGCCTTCTTCATGCGTGCCATCAATGGCCTTTCTCTTCAGTGGTGCTGGTCAGGGTGATTGCGCCGGACAGGACCGAGCGGGTGACCAGGCGGCGGAGCTCGTGCAGCTGAGTCTGCCGCTGTTCCAGCTGGGTTTCCCAGTCCTGCAGGTGCTGCATGATCGTGTCGGCCTGGGCCCGGTCGATGTTGCTGACCGGCAACTCCCAGGTGCGCCACTTGCTGTTGCCGGTGGCGACGGCATTGATGGCCCCGGCGATGGCGCTGGGCACCAGTCTCTCGGAGACCACGCGCAGCGCCCTGGCGGGGTAGGCCACCACCGAGCCGCCGTCGACGTCAACGATGGCCCGCGGTGTGCCTGAGCTGGTGAAGACGACATCACCTGGTTCGGTGAGGTGCAGGCCGGGGTGGGCCTGGGTCAGTGCCAGCAGGTCGACGGTGCGCCGCGTGCCGGTGGTCATCGCGGCCACGTCCCACACACGGATGCTGCCCGAGGGCAGGTCGACCAGGCGGGTGCCGGGCTGGATCGTCACCGCCTTCTGCCCCACGGCATCGCCCAGCCGCATCGTGTACCCGGTGCTCGGGGCCACGGCCACCGGCTCGTGTGGGAAGACGTCGGGCAGCTTCGTGTTCAACATCGTCCGCAGCGCCTGGATCCGTGCCGAGTCGTCGGCGGGGGAGTGAGTGGACTCCTGCGGGCGGGCGTTGGGCGATTCGGCCAGGGAGGTGCCGCGGGCCAGCACCTGGCCGCGGTCCGCGCGTTCCAGGGTGAGGAAGGCGCGGGCACGGCTGTTGCCGGCCGTGGCGGCGAGCAGGTCGTCCAGCAGGTTCTGGCGCAGCGCCGCGGAGAACTCGCGCCCCGAAACATCACCGGCCCACAGCGGCAGCTGCTCGTCCGTGGGGGAGAGCAACCACAGAGCGAGGTGCTCCCGGGTGCCTCCCCGAGTGAGGCCCTGGGGCAGTCGGACTGCGGCGCGCAGCAGACCGCTGCGCAGGTGCGCGTCGCGTCGTCCGACAAGGGCCGGGGTGAGCGGATCGGTGAGCAGTTGGGCGGGCCCGACCAGCAGCGCGTGACTGCCCGACGGCAACTGCAGCGCCACCTCGTCGAGCAGGTCGAAGGCTGAATCGGCGTGGTCGGGCAGGCGGGCCAGGACTAGGTTGCCGGCGTGCAGGGCCCAGTCACCGCCCAGCTCGACCAGACGAGGGGTGACGCCGTGGACGCGGTAGCGCAGCAGGGTCGTGCGGGCAGCCGCCCCGGACGCGATCGTGACGTCGGGGGTGGGCAGGTCTTCGTTGGCGACCATGGCGATCGTGACGTCGGTGCACGAGCCGAGCACGTCGACAATCGTGGCCCGTGGCCCCAGCAACGCAGTCGCGGTGGCGGCGAGCAGGTCGACCAGCTCGGAGGCGAGGCGGGGGTCGTGGGTCGCGGACGAGCGGCTGAGCGCGTCGTTGAGTTGTTCGTAGGCGTTGCGTGGATGCCACGCCGCGTCGGCCAGGGCGTCGGCCTGGGTGGCGCGGTCTTCGAATGCTGGCTGGTCCAGGGCGTCGAGCTCGGTGAAGAAGAACTCGTCGTCGGGGTCGAGCTCCTCGGCCTCGTCGAGCAGGTCGTCGGGGTCGAGGCCGGCGAGGGGCTCGTTGAGCAGGGCGCGGGTGGCGACCAGCAGCCGCAGGATGGCCAGCAGCTCGGGGTCGGCCGTGGAGCTGAGCGTAGTGCCGATCGCGAGGTCACCGCGGGCATCGGGATTGTTGCCCCGCTTGGTGGCCTCGAGCCAGTCGACGACCTCGAGCGCGTCGAAGCGTCCGTCAGGAAGCGGGGAGGGGAAACCCAGGCCAGCCTTGGGGCGGCGGCGCCACATGCTCACGACGGGTCGCTGGACGTCGGCGAGGCGTGCGACTTCGGCGAGCGAGAGCGTGGGGGGCATCGGGTCTCCTTTCGGGGTGATGTGATGAGTCTACGGGTTCGTGGGATTGGGACTAGGGGGGTAGATGATAAGGGGGCTTATCAGGAAATCGGGTGGGCATAAGGACTGTGCGGCCCCATGCTGGTTCCAACGCATTCCACCGCACACGAGCAAGGAGAAATCGCCGTGAAGAACCTCATCCACCTGGGTGCGACCCTGTCGGTCGCCGTCCTGTTCGCCGGCTGCACCGGCGTCGCCGCCGGCCCGTCGACCGCTGAACCGAGCGGGAACAACCGCCCTGCCAGCAGCGCCCCGGCCGCCACCGATGCGGCCACGACCGATCCGGCCCCGGCCACCACCGAGGCGGAGTCGTCCCCGACCCCGACCGACGACCCGGTCAAGGCCTTCGGCGCCTCCTACACCTGGGAGGACGGGCTGGCCGTGACCGTCAGCAAGCCGGCTGACTTCAAGCCCGGCGAGTGGTCGCAGGAGGAGGGCTACGACAAGTACGTCGTCTTCGAGATCACCCTGGTCAACAACTCCGGCACGCCGTGGGACCCGGGCATGTTCTACGCCACGCTGCAGTCGGCCAATGAGGAGGCGCCGACCATCTACGACTCCGAGCAGCTGGGTGAGCGTCCCTCGACCAAGCTGCTGAACGGTCGCGAGGCCAAGTTCAAGATGGCCTTCGCTGTCAAGGATCCCAGCGACCTGGTCATGGAACTGCGACCCGACTTCGACCACGAGTCGGTCCTCTACCAGCTGGGCTGACGATGATGACGCGACGGGTCAGGCCCTGGGACAGGGACCACTGCCCGGTGACGGGCAAGCGCCGCTTCCGCGATCACCGTGAAGCCGTGATTGCGCTGCACCAGGCAAGCAACGCACGCAAGACCGCGGGTGAGCGTGGGGTCGGGTCGGGCCGGCGCGAGTGCCGCTGCTACCAGTGCAATGTGTGCCGCGGGTGGCACCTGACTTCCCAGGGCGCCGGTGAGACGGTCGCACTGGACTGGTCGGTGGGTCGGCCGTGGATCGGGTGGGCGGGCGCGGACGAGGAGCCCGCCCCCATGGTTTCAGCCGGCGCGGACAGGAGGCACCGACGATGACGACCCCACCCCATGTGGTGAAGGCCATCGGGCGTGCGATCGCCCTGAACGAGCCGCGCGCATATCTGGCCCAGGGCCTCAACCACCTCGTCGGTGACGACTGGGAACCGGAGAACCCCGCGGTGCCGTTCACCCTGCTGGCCGCTGGTGTCGAACGGCTGCTCAAGGTGACCTGGGAGGCCCAGCGGCTGGCGCAGGGCCTGACGACCACCAACGCCCAACTGGCCAACTGGGGCCACGGACTCGTCGGTCTGTGGGACGAGGTGCATGCACCCCTGCCGCAGGACAAGTCGAGATGGGTCGGTACCCGCTTCGCAGACGCCGAGACCGACCCGTACCTGGCTGGCGTCGTCCGTGTTCTGGAAGCGTGGGCGGCCAGCCGAGGCCGCTACCGCAGCCTGGCCGCGATGGTCGGCGAGGCGGCCGAGGAGGACTCGCCCGTGCACATGTGGAGCGAGCTCGAGATGGAGTGCCTCACCGACCTCGGTCTGTTTGACGGGTTGCTGTCGGGTGACCAGACGGTGCCGTCGCAGACCCGAGCACGTCTGGCCATTTCGGTGCTGGTGTGGTGGGAGGCCATGTTCCGCTGCTGGCAGCACGGTCTGGTGAATGCAGACCTGAAGGCCTACGCCTATGAGCTGCAGCCGCCGCTGGCGGGTCTGCACCCGGTGCTGGCGGAGACGCTGTGGGGGCTGCGGTGACGCAGGTCGTGGCAGGAATCCTCCTTGGCAGATCATCAGGCCTCCAGTTCGCGCCAACTTCATGCAGTCCGCGGACACTGCAGTAGGGACCAGCGGCATGAAACGTGCGCGAACTGGTTGGCCGGTGCCGGGGGCAGCCCGTCAGACGAACCTGCCCAGCAGGCCGAGGCGGTCGCACCCGATCGCGCATGAGACGGAGGACAGGTTGAAGATCTCGACCCAACGACATTCTCCGGCCGCCAAGAATGCACAATGGACAGCAACAATGACGTTACGGAGGCCCGGCAATGAGCAGCGTATTCATGGGGATCGACCTTGGCACCGGCGGCTGCCGGGTGGGCATCTACGACGACACGGGCAGGCCGCTCGCCTTCGAGGACTCGCCACTCCAGTCCTCCTACCCACACCCCGGGTGGGTCGAGCAGGACGTCGACGAGTGGTGGGCCGCACTGGTCCGCTCGGTGCGCGGCGCCGTCGAGAAGGCCGGCATCGACCCGGCACAGATCGCCGGGATCGGCTACGACGCCCACTCCGCCTCACTGGTGGCACTCGACGAGGACCTTCGCCCCTTGCGTGCGGGCATCATGTGGGCCGACGTGCGTGCCAGCGAGCAGGCCCAGCGGGGCGCCGAGGTCGACCACTGGGCCCGGCTCTACAACGGTGGTGGCGCCGATGCCCCCTCGGCCGAGTGGTTCCTGTACAAGGCGGTCTGGGTCAAGGAGAACGAGCCCCAGGTCTGGGCCGACAGCGTCTGGTTGCTGGATGCCCCCGACTGGATGGGCCTGAAACTCACCGGTGAGGCCGTCATCAACATCACCTCGGCGTCGCTGAAGATGCACCACAACAATGACCACGGCGGTTTCCCGCTCGACTACTACCAGGCCGTCGGGGCCGAGGGCCTGATGGACAAGATGCCCAGCCAGGTTCGTCCGCTGGGTGAAGAACTCGGTGGCCTCAGCGCCGCGGCCGCCGCCGAACTCGGGCTGCCGTCCGGCATCCCCGTCGCGGTCGGCACCATCGACGCCGAGGCCGGCATGATCGGCATGGACGTGCTGGCCCCCGGCCGGATGGCGCTGATCACCGGCTCCAGCAACCCGCTGCTGGCCCAAAGTGCCACCCCGATCTTCGCCCCCGGGCTGGTCGGCGCCCACACCGATGCGGTGCTGCCGGGCCAGTACACGGTCGAGGCGTCGCAGTCGGCCACCGGTTCGGTGATGCGCTGGTTCCTGCAGATGTCGGCCCAGGACCTGCTCGAGGGGCACCGCAACGGGGGACCGTCGGCCTGGGACGTGCTGAACGAGGCCTCCAAGGACATCCCGCCGGGCTCCGACGGCCTGCTGGTCACCGAGTACTTCCAGGGCAACCGCAGCCCCTACAGCGACGCCAAGGCACGCGGCACCTTCACCGGCCTGGGCCTGCACCACCGCCGCGAGCACCTCTACCGGGCCATCCAGGAGGCCACCTGCTACGGCCTGGAGATGAACCTGCGCACCCTGCGCGAGCACGGGCTGCAAGCCCAGTCGATCATCGCCTGCGGCGGGGCGCTGTCGAGCCCGCCATGGATGCAGATGCACGCCGACGTCACCGGGGTCGAGATCGTCATCACCGAGGTGCAGGACGGCCCCAGCCTCGGCTCGGCGATGATGGGCGCGGTGGCCGCCGGCCGCTTCGCCGACCTGCCCGAGGCGGCCGCGGCGATGGTGCACGAGGCGCACGTCTACCGCCCCGACCCCGAGCGCCACGACGAATACCGCTTCTGGGTGGCGCAGTACGCCCAGCTGTACCCCGCCCTCAAGGACGTCCAGCACGCCGTCCACGACCACCTCGCCGGCTGAGTGCCGGCGAAGGAGAGGAACCAGTCATGAATGACGCCGTCAGCAAGGGCCTCCAGCACGCCGAGACGACCAAGGTCGTCGAAGTCGGACGAGGGGTTCTGCCTCGATCAGGCCAGATTCTCAACGCACTTCTGCTGCAGCAGGCCAGCCCCGGGCTGCTGGTCGCCGACGAACGCACCTGGCAGGCCGCCGGCGCCCAGGTCGAGCAGTCGCTGCGGGAGGCCGGCGCCGCCCTGGTCGAACCCATGGTCTTCCCCGGCACACCGACCCTCTACGCCGCCTATGAGCACGCCGAACAGATCCGTGAACGGCTGCGTGAGCAGGGTGCGGTGGGCATCGCGATCGGTTCGGGCACCCTGAACGACCTGGTCAAGCTCGCCTCCGGTGAACTCGAGCGTCCCTACGCCGTGGTGGGCACCGCCGCCTCGATGGACGGCTACACCGGCTTCGGGGCCCCGATGACCCGCGGCGGGCTGAAGATCACCATGCCCTGCCCGGCACCGACGGTGGTCATCTTCGACCTGGACGTGGCGGCTGCGGCACCGGCCCCGATGGCGGCCTCCGGCTACGGCGACCTGTCGGCCAAGATCCCCGCCGGGGCCGACTGGATCCTCGCCGACGTCACCGGTGTCGACCCGATCGACCCGCTGGCCTGGGAACTGGTGCAGGGCGGGGTGCAGGAGGCACTGTCGCGCCCGGCCGAACTGGCGGCCGGGGTGCCGGAGGCCTATGACGGGCTGTGCCGGGGACTGGTGCTGTCGGGCCTGGCCATGCAGGTCGCCCGCGGCACCCGGCCGGCCTCGGGCGCCGAGCACTACTTCAGCCACCTGTGGGAACTCGACCACGTCGGTGCCGAGCTCGACCCGCCACTGAGCCACGGCTTCAAGGTGGCGATCGGCACCCTGGCGATGACCGCCTTCTACGAGAAGTTCCTGCAGCGTGACGTGGCCGGGCTCGACCTCGACGAGGTGGCTGCCCGCTGGCCCTCGTGGGACGAGGTGGCCGACCACATCCGCGCGACCATGTCGGGCCCGCTGGTCGACAAGGGCCTCAACGAGACCAAGGAGAAGTACGTCGACGCCGATGGCCTGCGGCAACGCCTGGGCCGACTGGTCGACAGCTGGCCGCAGACCAGCGCACGACTCGAGGGGCAGCTGCTGTCCGCGTCCGAGTTGCAGCGCATGCTGGCCGAGGCCGGCGCGCCCGCCCGCCCGGAGGACATCGGGCTGACGGCGCAGGCCGTGCGCGAGACCTTCCCCCGGGCGATGTACTACCGCTCGCGCTACACCGTGCTCGACGTGGCCCGCGAGATCGGCTGGTTCGACAGCCTGGTTGAGGAGGTCTTCGCCCCCGGCGGCATCTGGACCTGAGGCCGCGTCACCCCTGGATGATCCTGTTCCCCCGGCCGTCGTCATCGACCTCTGGATTGCCGGTGGTGAAGGTGACGGTGTTGTTGTTGCCCTCGATGTCGAGTTCCCGGTTGATGCCCTCGAGCGTGGCGGTGTTGTCATTGCCGTCGATGTCGACGTAGTCCACGGTGGTGGCGCTGACGGTGGTGTTGTTGCCGTCGATGTCCAGGTCCTCGGAGGCCTCCATGGTGATGGTGTTGCCGGAGCCCTCGACGTCGACGTCATCGCAGGTGCCGGTGATGGCCACGGTCAGGTCAGAGGCGACGATCGTCACCTCGGCGCGGCCCTCGCAGTGCACGACGGCGCTGGCGGCGTCGGTCACCCGATGTCGATCGCGATTCTGCAGCACGATGGTGCGTTCGGTCGTCTGGGTGGTGGTCTCGGGCTCGCTGTCCTCGGTCGTGGTGGCGGTGGTGGCCGTCGACGCAGACGTGGTGGTCCCCACGCCGACGGTCGTGTCGGCAGTGGTGCTCGGCGCGTCCGAGGACGAGTCGGCAGAACAGCCGGCGAACAGCAGCAGCCCGGCTGAGATCAGGCCGACGGCGGCCCTGACGCAGGTTCTGGGGACGAATGATCTGGCCATGATGGATCCCCTCCGCTTGGGATCGGATCACGCCCGGCTCGGTGCCCGACCCTGGGGCCAGTCAACCACCGGACGATGGAGCCTGCGCAGGCTTCGTCGATGTGGCCTTGGCTGGTCAGCGGTGGTCGGCCCGGTCCCGCAGCGCCCCGGCGATATAACCCACGACCATGCCCGTCGACGGCAGCACCGAACCCCAGCCGTCGGCCCAGCCCAACGAACCGATCACCACCAGCGTGACGGCACCCCCGATCAGCCCCCGGTAGGCCCAACTGAGGACGCGTTTGCCATCCCTGCTGAACAGGATTTGGCCGACCACGATGAGGATGAGGCAGGCCACGAACCACGACGCGGCCAGGCCGACGCCGAACATCCCCTGGTAGGTGAGGGCGTTCCTGAGGTTGTTCGGCCAACTGCCCACAAGGATCGCGAGGGCGAGGATGACGACCAGGTTTGCGGCGCTGCCGCCGAGGAGCATGATGAGGTGCAAGGCGACAAGCCCCCACCGCGACTTCGGCCCCTCGAGGAGCTTCCCACTGGGCGCACCGCCCGCCAACGCGCCGGCGGAGCCAAACCGTTCTGGTGAGTCCGGGCTGGCCGCGCCGCCGTGATGGCCGACATGCCAGTCACCCGAGTGATTGGTGTGATCGCCCCAGATGCTGTCGCGGGACTCGCCGATCTTGGTCCCGCTGGAGTCGTAGTGGTTGGTGTGGCTGCCCCAGATGCTGTCGCGGGACTCGCCGATCTTGGTCCCGCTGGAGTCGTAGTGGTTGGTGTGGTCGCCCCAGATGCTGTCGCGGGACTCGCCGATCTTGTTCCCCGCGGCGTCAAACGTGTTCGTGTGGCTGCCCCAGATGCTGTCGCGGGACTCGCCGATCTTGTTGCCTTTGGCGTCGTAATGGTTGGTGTGATCACCCCACAGACTCTTGCGTGAGTAGCCGCCGTCCCCCATGGCGTGAGGCTAGTGGAGAGGGGAAGCACGGGTCAATGGTTTGGTTTGTGTCCGGATCACCCCGATAGGCCCCATCGACCTCGGCCCGGTCACTCGGGGTTGCCGGCGAGCTGGCCTGACCGGTGCGTCTGCAGCCCGGGTTCGCGTCTGCAGCGCGGGCCTGAGTCTGCCCGTCTGTACGACGTGCAGACTCAGGCTGGCACTGCAGACGTCGAGTGGCGTTGTAGACGCGGACGACAATCTGGTCGATCGTCACCTACCGCGGCGTGTCACCGACTACAGCTCGACCACGAGCTTGCCGGCGACATGCCCATCGGCCAGCACGCCGTAGGCACGGGGAGCCTGCTCGAACGGCACCACCTCGACCACCCGCGGGTCGAGTCGTCCGGCATCGACCAGGGCCAGCAGTTCCTCGAGCATCAGCCGCAGCTCGGCGCGCGCCCGGGCGTCGCCGTGCTGGTGGGCAGCGCCCAGGGAGATCTCGTGCACTGAGGGTGCGGTGGTGAACGGGGGCACGACGTCCCAGTCGGGGCGGCCCTGGATCGCCACCAGCCCGCCGCCGAAGGTGAGCAGGGACAGGTTCTGCGTCGCCGAGTCGCTGCTGATCGTGTCGATGGCGCCGTTGACGCCGACGCCACCGGTGAGTTCGCGGACGCGGGTGGGGATGTCTTCGGTGCGGTAGTCGATGACCTCGTCCGCGCCCAGGGCCAGCACCACCTCGCGGTTCGCCCCGGACGCTGTCCCGATCACGCGGGCCCCGGCCAGGTGGGCGAGCTGCACCGCGAACCCACCGACACCACCCGCGGCGGCGGTGACCAGCACGGTGTCGCCGGCACCGGCGTGCAGGCGGCGGTTCACGCTTTGGTAGGCGGTCATGCCCGCGCAGGGCAGCGCCGCGGCCGCCACGAACGTGACGCCGTCGGGCACGCGGGCGAGCACGTCGGCGGCCACCACCACGAACTCGGCCAGGCCACCGGGTCGTCCGAGGTCGTTGTGCAGGGCCACCCGATCACCGAGCGCGAAACCGTCGACGCCTTCGCCGAGTACGTCGACGGTGCCGGCGATGTCGAGCCCGAGCACGTCACCGGGGGACTTGCCACCGGCCACCTTGTAGTCGACGGGGTTGAGGCCGACCGCGGCCACCTTGATACGCACCTCTCCGGGCCCGGGCTCAGGGGTGGGCAGGTCGGTGACCACCATGTCGGTGGCCTTGAGGGTCTCGGTGAGGCTCAGTGCACGCATGCCCCAAGCCTAGGCGTCAGGCCTGGTCGACCTCGGCGTGCGACTTCTCCGTGGCTGCCTCCACCTCGGCCTCGATCTCGGCCAGGGGGCCGGTGCGGTCGGCGGCGTGGCGGGTGGCCTCCCACTCGGGGTTGCCGGGCAGTCCGTCCAGGCCGGGGTTCGGCTCGTCCTCGGCCAGCACGGTCGAACCGGTCCGCGAGCTGAAGATGATCATGACCACCGCGATCACCAGGGCCACCCCGGCGATCAGGTAGCGCAGCAGGTTGGGTGACTCGCCCAGGGCCGACATGCCGACCGCCGCCGGGGCGATCAGCAGCGCGACCAGGTTCATCACCTTCAGCAGCGGGTTGATGGCCGGGCCGGCGGTGTCCTTGAACGGGTCACCGACGGTGTCACCGATCACGGTCGCCTCATGGGCGGGCGAGCCCTTGCCGCCGTGGTGGCCGTCCTCGACGAGCTTCTTGGCGTTGTCCCACGAACCACCCGAGTTGGCCAGGAAGACCGCCATCAGGGTGCCCGCGGCGATGGCGCCGGCGAGGAACCCGGCCAGCGCCGGCGCACCGAGGCTGAAGCCGACCACGATGGGGGCGGTGATGGCCAGCAGGCCGGGGGTCGACAGCTCCCGCAGCGAGTCGCGGGTGCAGATGTCGACCACCTTGCTGTACTCCGGACGACCGGTGCCCTCCATGATCCCGGGGATCTCGCGGAACTGGCGACGCACCTCGACGACGACCGCGCCGGCTGCTCGTCCGACCGCACGAATGGCCTGGCCCGAGAACAGGAAGACCACTGCGGCACCGACCAACAGCCCGACCAGCACCGCCGGGGAGAACACCACCGACTGCAGCTCGAAGTCGGCGTAGCGATCCTGCAGGACACCGGCGACCGAGTCGGTGAAGGCCCCGAACAGGGCGGTGGCGGCCAGCACCGCGGTCGCGATGGCGATGCCCTTGGTGATCGCCTTGGTCGTGTTGCCGACCGCGTCGAGCTCGGTCAGGATCTGCGCCCCATCACCATCGACGTCACCCGACATCTCGGCGATGCCCTGGGCGTTGTCCGAGACCGGGCCGAAGGTGTCCATGGCGACGATCACGCCGACGGTGGTCAGCAGCCCGCAGCCGGCCAGCGCGATCGCGAACAACCCGACCACGCCCGCACCCCCGAGCGAGAAGGCGCCCAGCACGGCCAGTGCGATCAGCAGCGCGGTGAACACCGCCGATTCCAGGCCGAGCGCGATGCCCGACAGCACCACGGTGGCCGCACCGGTCAGCGAGGTCTTGCCGACACCCTGCACGGGCTTGTGCTCGGTGCCGGTGTAGTAGCCGGTCAGCGCCAGGATCACCGCGGCCAGCGCGATACCGATGGCCACCGCGCCGAAGGTCACCAGCCGGGGGTCGTCCACCGGGCCGCTGAAGTCGGTCATGCCCAGCTCGGCGAACGACGAGGGCAGGTAGGTGAACGACGCGACCCCCGAGAGCACCAGCGAAATGGCCGCCGAGGCGTAGAAGGCGCGATTGATGGTGGTCAACCCGTTCTCCGAGGCCTTCGGGCGCATCAGGTAGACCCCGGCCAGCGCGGTCAGCACACCGATGGCGGGAATGATCAGCGGGAACACCAGCCCGTGCTCGCCGAAGGCCGCCCGGCCCAGGATCAGCGCGGCGACCAGCGTCACCGCGTACGACTCGAACAGGTCGGCGGCCATGCCGGCGCAGTCACCGACGTTGTCACCCACGTTGTCGGCGATGGTCGCGGCATTGCGCGGGTCGTCTTCGGGAATGTTCTGCTCGACCTTGCCGACCAGGTCGGCGCCCACGTCGGCGGCCTTGGTGAAGATGCCGCCGCCGACGCGCATGAACATCGCCAGCAGCGCGGCACCGAAGCCGAAGCCCTCCAGGATCACCGGTGCACTGCCACCGAAGGCGAGGACGACCAGGGCTGCGCCCAGCAGCCCCAGCCCGATGGTCGCCATCCCGACGGCCGCACCGGTGCGGAAGGCGATCTTCATGGCCGGTTCGCGGCCGGTGTCACGGGCGGCGGCCGCAACCCTGACGTTGGCGCGCACTGCCAGCCACATGCCCAGGTAGCCGATCAGCGCCGAGAACCCGGCCCCGCCCAGGAACGCGACCGAGCGGGCGATGCGCAGCACCCAGGGGTTGCCGTCCCCGTGGATCGGCAGCGCGAGCAACCCCAGGAACGCGATCACGGCGAAGATGCCCAGGGTGCGGAACTGTCGTCCGAGGTAGGCCGAAGCACCTTCCTGCACGGCCAGCGCGATCGACTTCATGTTCTCGGTGCCGTCGGCGGCGCGCAGCACCTCGCCTCGATAAACCAGCGACATCGCCACGGCGATGGCCGCCAGGGCGGCGATGACGATCACGATGGTCACGCTGTTGGCCGACAACGCCAACTCCAGGGGGACGAGCATGGGCACACCTCACGAGACTGGTCACGCGGCGTCGTTGCCGCGGGGCCTCGGCCACTGCTGGGGCCGAACGCTGAGAGCTTAACAGCGCCCTTTCAGTCCCGGCGGTGAACCCGACGCAACGTTGTGACGATGTGTCCTGGGCGGTTCACCGGCCCAGGCCGAGGAACCCCACCATGGTGTTGACCAGTGCGTGGGCCTCGGCCTCGGTGGGTGCCTCGGCGAAGATGCGCAGCACCGGCTCGGTGCCCGAGAAGCGGACGACCAGCCACGCGTCGTCCCCGAAACGCACCTTCAACCCGTCCGGGTAGGACGTCTCGCTGACCTCACGGTCGAACGATGGCAGTTCGCGACGGTCGAACAGTTGCTCCATCAGGGCCTGGCGCCGGACCGGGGTGAACTCCCATGCCGTCTCGACCATCTCGAGCGAGCCGTACTCGGCGACGATGTCGGCCCAGTGCTCGCTGAGGTGGCGCTTGCTGGCGGCCAGCATCTCGACCAGCAGCGAGGCGGCGTAGACACCGTCCTTGCCGGCGATGTGGCCGCGCACGGTCAACCCGCCCGAGGACTCCCCGCCGATGATCGCGTCGTGGGCAGCCATCGCTGAACTGATGTGCTTGAAACCGACCGGCACCTCGTAGCAGACCTCACCGTGGCGGGCGGCGACCCGGTCGAGCAGGTGGGTGGTGGCCAAGTTGCGCACCACCGGGCCCTGCCAGCCCTTGTCGACCAGCAGGTAGCGGTACAGCAGCACCAGGACCTGGTTGGCCGACAGGTAGTTGCCGCGGTCGTCGATGATGCCCAGCCGGTCGGCGTCACCGTCGGTGCCGATGCCCAGGTCGGCGCCGGAATCGCGCACCTTGGCCTGCAGTTCGTGGAGGGTGTCCAGGTTGGGGGAGGGCAGCCGCCCACCGAACAGGGTGTCGTGGCGGCTGTTGATCACCTCGACGTCACAGCGTGCCGTCATCAGGATCGTCTGCAGGCAGGTCTGCGAGACCCCGAACATGGGGTCGAGGACGACCCTCAGGTGCGCATGGCGGATGGTCTCGGTGTCGACCTGGTCGAGGATCGAGTCGATGTACCAGTTCATGGACTTCTGGACGGTCACCAGCTCGTGGCCGACGATCTCATGGCTGGGCACCGCGACCACGTCGTCGTCGGTGAGCGCATTGACCTGGGCCTGCAGCGACGAGGTGACCTCGGCGTCAGCGTCTCGTCCGCCGGCGGTGAAGACCTTGACGCCGTTGTACAAGGCCGGGTTGTGCGAGGCGGTCACCGCGATGCCGTAGGCGGTGTCGATGCTGCGCACCGTGTACATGATCATCGGGGTCGGGGCGGCCCGGTCGATCAAGGTCACCGGAATCTGGTTTCCCACGAAGACCTCGGCGAGCCACCACGCCGACTCACGCGAGAGGAAGCGCCGGTCATAGCCGATCACGATGCCGCGCCCGGCGACCTGCTCGGCGACCATGCGGTTGGCCAGGCCCTGGCCCAGCAGCCGGACGTTGGCGCGGGTGAAGCCGTCGGCGATGATGGCGCGCCACCCGCCGGTTCCGAATTCGATCACGCCACCCACGCTAGTCGGGTCGCTCACTACTCGGACGAAAGCGTGCAGCTGTACTGGGCGTTCGCTCACCGGCGGCGGTTCGCCCCAGGGCGGACGAGCAGCGCCGGCTCGTCCCGTGAACGCTCTGTCACTACGGGTGATCCATCCCTGAGCAATGATCAGAACCTGTGGATGGCCCTCGGCGGGGTGACGTGAAAGTGGCGTACCTCCCGAGCAAGATCTGAAGCCCATGCAAGTTCTGATCAGGGTCGGCGTTGGCGCGCCGGCTCGGGAAGGTACGCCCATGCTCAAGGTAGTCCAGGAGGACATCGAGTCCAGCGTCGACGCGGCCACGGGTGGTGGGTCGCTGCTCGATCAGATCGTCCGTGACGGCGCGAGGCAGATGCTCGCGGCGGCGCTGCAGGCCGAGGTCGCTGCCTACGTCGAGCGTTTCGCCGACGAGGTCGACGAGCACGGACACCGGCTGGTGGTCCGCAACGGCTACCACCAACCGCGGGAGGTGAGCACCGCCGCGGGTGCGGTGCCGGTGCGCCAGCCGCGGATCAACGACCGGCGGACCGATGAGGCCACGGGTGAGCGGAAGCGGTTCACCTCGGCGATCCTGCCGGCGTGGGCGCGCAAGTCCCCGCAGCTGGCCGAGGTGCTGCCGCTGCTGTACCTTCACGGATTGTCGAGCTCGGACTTCGCTCCGGCGCTGGAGCAGTTCCTCGGCTCCTCCGCCGGCCTGTCGGCCAAGACGATCACCCGGCTCACCGAGCAGTGGCAGGACGAGGCCAAGACGTTCAGCCAGCGGTCGCTGGCCGGCACCGACTACGTCTACGTGTGGGTCGACGGGATCCACCTCAAGGTCCGCCTCACCCAGGACAAGGTGTGCCTGCTGGTCATGGTCGGGGTCCGCGCCGATGGCACCAAGGAGCTCGTCGCGCTCGAGGACGGGCACCGCGAGTCCACCGAGTCCTGGGCCGACCTGCTGCGCTCGTGCAAGCGCCGCGGCATGCGCGCCCCCGTCCTTGCCGTCGGCGACGGCGCCCTGGGGTTCTGGCGCGCGCTGCGCGACGTCTTTCCCGTCACCGCCGAGCAGCGCTGCTGGTGGCACAAGATCGGCAACGTGCTCGCCGCGCTGCCCAAGTCGGTGCACAAGGACGCCAAGGCCGCCCTCGCCGAGATCTACAACGCGCAGGATCGCGAGCACGCCCTGGCCGCGGAGAAGGCGTTCAGCACCGCCTACGGCGCGAAGTGGCCCAAGGCGACCGCGAAGGTCACCGATGACCTCGACGTCCTGCTCGCGTTCTACGACTTCCCGGCCGAGCACTGGATCCACCTGCGCACGACCAACCCCATCGAGTCCACCTTCGCCACCGTCCGGCTCCGGCAGCGCGTCACCAAGGGACCCGGCTCGCGTGCGGCGGGCATCGCGATGGCGTTCAAGCTCATCGAGTCAGCGCAACGACGCTGGCGCGCGGTGAACGCACCCCACCTCGTCGCCCTGGTCCGTGCCGGCGCCACCTTCGAGAAGGGCAAGCTCGTCGAACGACCCGAAGAATCAGGAGGCCAACAACACGTCGCGTGACACGCCGATCCACAGGTCTTGACAATTACTCTCCATCCCTAGGATGCTGTTCGTCCACATCACTCATCGCCGAGACAGGACCGATCCAGATGACCCAGACCATCGTTGACCCCCACACCATCGGCATCTCCGCCGAACGACTCGCCCGCATCGACGAACTCGTCGCCCAGCACCTGTCCGAGAACGCCTACCAGGGCATGGTCGTCCTGGTCGCCCGGCACGGGAAGGTCTGCTACCTGAAGTCGTTCGGCAAGGCCGCCGAGGGGGTGCCGATGACCGATGAGGCGGTCTTCCGGCTCGCGTCAATGTCCAAGGTGCCCAGCGCCGTGGCGGTGCTGCAGCTGTGGGAACAGGGCCGCATCGCCCTGGCCGACCCGATCTCGAACTACATCCCGGCCTTCGCCAACCCGAAGGTCGCGGTCTTCGCCGACGACGGCAGCTACGAGCTGGTTCCCGCGAAGCGCGAGATCACCATCCACGACCTGCTCACGATGACCGCCGGCATGACCAACACCTGGTGGGACAGTGCCTTCCCGCACCCCGCCTACGCGGTCGTCCCCAAGCTCTATGCCGAGGGTGGGGTGCGCGACGACATGAACAACCCGCCGATCACCCTGGAGGAGAACATCGACAAGCTCGCCGCGATGCCGCTGATCGCCCACCCCGGTGAGATGTTTGACTACTCCAACAACAGCGTCGACACCCTGTGCCGGCTGGTCGAGGTGGTCTCGGGCCAGAACTTCGACGAGTACCTGCGCGAGCACGTCTTCGGCCCGCTGCAGATGAACGACACCTGGTTCTACATTCCCGACGACCAGCGCCACCGCCTGGTCGAGGTCTACTGGCCCGGCCGTGACGAGGTGCACAGCAAGAACGTGCAGGTCGGCCCGCTCACGCTCGGCCCCGAGGGCGCGCACAGCCCGCACCACACCTACTTCAGTGGTGCGGCGGGCCTGCACGGCACCATCGGCGACTACTACCGCTTCGCCCAGATGCTGCTGAACAAGGGTGAGCTCGACGGGGTGCGGGTGCTCAGCCCGGCCGCGGTCGAACTGATGACCAGCAACCAGATCGGCGGGCTGACCAACTGGCAGCTGACCCAGAACAAGTGGGGCTACCAGCTCGACATCCAGCAGGACGTCAACGCCCCGGTCGGCTCGACCGCCTACCTGGGCGGGGCCGGCGCCTACAGCTGGCAGGGCTACTTCTCGACCAAGTTCGTGAACAACCCGCTGCGCGACACGGTCATCCTGACCATGTCGGCGGTCGCTGCTGACGGGGCGCTGCCGCACAACCTGCGGATCATCGCCGCCGCGAACGCCGCCGTCGTCGACTGAGGACTCTTGGGGCTCCGACAAGGGGTTTTGTCCGAGCCGGGGGCCGATGAGAGCTCTCTCATCCCCAGATCTTCATCGCCTCATCCCCGCTGTGTTTGATGAATCCATCGACAGCACGACGAAAGGTATGAAGCGATGAAGATCTCCAGGAGCACCACCGTCTGGGCCATCTCGGGAGCCATCGGCATCACCGCCGTGGCCGGGCTGCTCAGCGCCCAGGCCGAGGACTTCCCGGCCCCCACCGAGACCGTCACGGTCACCGCCACCCCCACCGAGACCCAGCGGCCGGCCACCCCGGCCACCACTGCCTCGACCACCACCACCGAGCAGACAGCGAATACCAGCGTCAAGCCGACCAAGCAGGCCTCGGCGAACTCGACCAACTCGGCCCCGTCGGCGAAGTCCCCGGCCAAGCCGGTCAAGAAGGTCGCCTCGGCACCCTCGGCGAAGTCGGTCGACTCGCCGAAGACCCCGAACTCGCCCAACTCGGCCCCGTCGGCGAAGTCGGTGGACTCGCCGAAGACCCCCAACTCCCCGAACTCGCCCAACTCCCCGGACTCCCCGGCCTCGGCCCCCTCGGTCGAGTCGGCTGACTGACCCATGGACGAAGCCCTGACTGCCCTGCGGGTGCTCTCCTCGTCCGAAGCTGAGCAATGGGTGCGCGCCGCCCTCACCGGTTCACCGACCGGCGGGGGCGACGCGGTGCTCGTGGAACTGGACGAGGTGCACCACCGCCCCCAGCACGACACCTCGGCGGGCTTCCACGTCACCATCACCACCCCCGACGGACGAGAGGTGGTCGAGTACCTGGTCGCCACCACGGCCCAGGTCAGTGGCGAAGTCTCCACCATCACCCACGACGACCTGACGCTGCGGTTCTGGCAGCACCCCGCCGACCCGCGGCTGCCGTCCCTGCCGCAGGCCTGCACCCCCGCCTCGGTCGCCGACTGGCTCGACCAGCCGGCCGACTCGGTTGAGCTGCAACTGCTGGCCTACCGACCCCTGCGCCGCGCCGTGCTGCGGGCCGGCACCCAGCGCGGCGCCCTGTACGTGAAGGTCGTGCTGCCCCGCAAGGGTGCCGACCAGGCCCGTCGCCACCGGCTGCTGGGTGCCGCCGGGCTGTCACCCGAGGTGGTCGCCGAACCGGCCCCCGGGGTGCTGGTGATCGACTCGGCAGCCGGTGAACCGTTGGCGCAGGTGCTCAGCCGCTGGACCCACGGCGGTGACTGGTTCGACCCGCAACGCATCGTCGACCTGCTCGACGCGATGCCCGCCGAGGTGATGGACCTGCCCACCCGCGAGGCCTGGACCGCCCGCCTCGACGTGCACGCCCGCGGCGCCGAAGCCACCCTGCCCGCGGCCACCGCCGAGATCGCCGCCCTCGAGGCCGGCATCACCGCGTTCGTCGACTCCCGCCTGGCGGGGCCCTGGGTGCCGGTCCACGGCGACCTGTACGAGGCGAACCTGTTCGTCGACGATGATCGGCTGACCATGATCGACGTCGATTCCGCTGGCCCCGGCCACCGGGTCGACGACCTGGCCTGCGTGCTGGCCCACGCCGCGGTGCTCCCGGCGTTGTCCCCCCAGCACTACGCGGGCCTCGAGCGCTGGGTCGAGCAGGCTGCCCGGGTCTTCGAGGTCGGCCACGATGCCGCCGCGCTGCGGGCCCGGGTGGCCGGGGTGCTGCTGACCCTGGTCGCCGGCGCCCCCGAGGACCAGGCCACCTCACGGCTGGCGCTGGCCAAGCAGTGGTACCGCCACGCCCTGGCCGCCACCGACCAGTAGCCGGGCGTCAGTAGCCGGGCAGCTGTAGCCGGGTGGCGCGAGGGATTGGCCACATGTTGGTTGTGGGGCCCCGGCGGGTTTGGAAGAGTCAGGGGCATGGATCCCCTGCAGCCCCCACTCACCCCGGCCCCGGCTGACCCGAACGTGCAGGCACCGGCGGTGCTCGTCCGCGGCCTGGCCAAGGCCTTCGGCAAGAAGGTGGCGGTGCAACCAACCCAACTGGCCGTCCCCAGGGGCAGCTTCTACGGGGTGGTCGGCCCCAACGGCGCCGGCAAGACGACCTTGATCAGGATGGCCACCGGACTGCTTCGTCCCGACCAGGGCAGCGTCCTGGTCGACGGCATCGACGTGTGGGCGAACCCCGTCGCCGCCAAGGCCGGCATCGGCATCCTGCCCGACGAACGTCGCATGTTCGAACGGCTCTCGGGCCGCGAACTGCTCCTCTACAACGGCCTGCTGCGTGGCATGGACGAGAAGCTGGTCCGCGAACGGCTCGAAGACCTGCTCGCCGTCCTCGAACTCAGCGACGACGGCGACAAGCTGGTCATCGACTATTCGGCCGGCATGCACAAGAAGATCGCGCTGGCCGCGGCCCTGCTGCACGACCCGCGGGTGCTGTTCCTGGACGAGCCGCTCGAGTCGGTCGACCCGGTCTCGGCCCGCACCATCCGCGAGGTGCTCACCCGGCTGGTCGACCGGGGCGCCACGGTGATCCTGTCCAGCCATGTGATGCAAACCGTCCAGCAGCTGTGCAGCCACGTGGCGATCATGGCCGCCGGGGTGATCGTCGCGGCCGGGGGCATGGACCAGGTGCGCGGCGGGCTCGACCTGGAAGACCGGTTCATCCAGCTCGTCGGCGCCCCCAGCGCCGAGATCGAGAGGAGGCTGGGATGGTTGGGCACTTCGTCCGACTCAAGGTCTCGCTGATCATTGCCGGTTTCCGCACCGGCAACCTCCCCCGCATCATCGGGTCGGTCTTCGGGCTGCTGCTGGGGCTCGCCGCCGGGGTGTCGGGCCTGGTCCTGGGTATCGCGCTGCGCTGGGTGCCCGACCCCTGGCAGGGGCTGGTGGTGCACCTGGGATTGGCGCTGGTGCTGCTGGTGTGGATCCTCGGGCCGATGCTGATCGCCGCCTCCGACGCCGCGATGGACCCGGTCAAGCTCACCCTGCTGCCGCTGTCGAAACGCCAACTCGCCTCCGGCCTGGCGGCGGCGGCGCTGGTCGGGCCCGGGGGACTGGCCACCGTGTTGACCATGGTCGGGTTGGTCATCGGCCTGGCCGCGCGCCCGGTCGACGTGCCGCTGGTGGTGATCGGGGCGGTGCTGTTCACTGTCACCTGCGCCATGGTGAGCCGACTGGTGATCTCCCTGGTGGGGCTCGGGCTGCGCCGACGTGGCATCCGTGACGTGCTGGCGGTGGCGGTGCCGCTGGTGGTGGTGCTGCTGTCCCAGCTGCCGAACCTGATCAGCCAGTTCGCCGTGCACCAGGGTGCCGCGGCCGCCGAACACGTGCTGGCCCAGGTCGCGCGGGTGACCCGCTTCCTGCCCAGTTCCTTCTCCGCCGAGGTGCTGCTGGCCGGTCACGACGGACGATGGCTGCGCGGACTGGTCGAACTGGCCGGCGGGCTTGCGCTGGTGGCCCTGGTCGGGTGGCTGTGGTCGCTCGTGCTGACCAGGGTGATGACCAGCCCACCGGCCAGCGGCGGGTCCGACCGGTCCACCCGGGCCCTCAAGCTCCCCTTCGCGCCGGTGCTGGCACGGCTTCGTCCGCGGGTGCGCGGGGTGGCGGCCAAGGACATCATCCTGATGTTCCGCGACCCCACCCAACGGGTCGGGGTGATCATCCTGGTCGTGTTCGGCCTGGCGGCAATCGTGGTGCCGGCCGTCCTGCTGCGCGACCTCCCGGCCGCGAGCTTCATCGTCGCCGCGGTGGCCTGGATCCTGGGGCTCACCTACACCAACATGTACGGCTACGACGGTAGTTCGCACTGGGTCAACGTGGCCGCCGGGGACGACGCCCGCAGCGACCTGCTCGGCAAACTGGTCGCCCGGCTGCTGGTCTACACCCCGGTGCTGGCGCTGATGGCGGTCGCGTTGCCGCTGGTGATCGAGCCGAAGCTGGTGGTCTCGGTGCTCGGCATCACCCTGGGCGTGTGGTTCGTCAGCATCGGGCTCGGCGTGCTGCAGTCGGTCATCGCCCCCTACCCGGTGGCCCAGTCCGAGGACTCGTTGATGGCCACCAACACGGGCACCTTCACTGCGTTCGTCGCGCAACTGGTGGCCTTCCCGGTGCTCGGGGTGGCCTGTGGTCCCTTCCTCGCCATCGCCATGCTGACCCTCGACCACCCGGTGTGGCCCAGCCTGGCCGGGCTGGGCGGAGCGCTGGTCGGGGCGCTGGTGATGTGGGGCCTGTGGGCCTTCGCCGTGCGGTTCAGCGCCGGACGACAACCTGAGCTGCTGGGCCAGATCTCCAAGCGGGCCGAGGCCTGAGCGGGGGCCCAATAAATCGGTGGCGGCCGGTGAGGCCCGGCTGCCACCATGGACGACGTCCTCACAGCAGCCGAGCCGGGGTACCGGGCAAGGTCCTGCGAATGGGGACAGGGCGCGCTGACAAAAGGTCAGTGCATGGCATACACCCTCGAAAGGTGCGGGGTTCGACTCCCCATTCCATCGGGTGTCGCCCCAGGATTCCAGTCCATCGAGGCCTTGTGTCCTCCCGCCACCGGCGGGTGGACCCGCCGACGTGGGCTCCCGGGGCGGCGCCCCCAGGGTGCCAAGCCGTTCGTTCAGCCGTTCAACCCACCCCGTTCGCCCAAACCCTGTTTGCCCAAGATCTGGGCCGACCGCGCCGAAGGAGGTCGCTGTCATGAAGATCACCCCGTTCCACGTCACCGTCATGCCGGGCGAAAATGCCCTGCTCCTGCGCCGCGGCCAGTTCCGGGGCGTGCTCACCCCCGGGCGCCACCAGCGCCACTGGGACGACAAGGTCATCCCGGTCTCGATGAAGTCGCGCACCACCGTGCTGGCCCAGCAGGACATCGGGACCGCCGATGCGCTGCAGGTGCGCGCCACGGCTGTCGCCCGGTGGAAGGTCGTCGACCCGGTCGCCTTCGTCCAGCGTGACGAGGACCCCCAGGGCGTGCTGTACCTGGCGCTGCAGACCGGCCTGCGCGACATCATCGGCGAGATCGAGGCCGCGGTGCTGGTCAACCGGCTGCGCACCGAGCCCGACCTGACCACCCGCCTGCACTCGCTCGTCCGGCAGGGTGTGGCGGGCCTGGGCATGGAGGTCTTCGAGGTCGTCGTCCGTGATGTGGTGCTGCCCGTCGAAGTGCGTCGCATCGCGATCGACCTCGCCACCGCCCGCGCCCGAGCCCTCGAGCAGCTGGAGGAGGCGCGTGCCCGCACCGCGGCGCTGCGTGCCCTCGCCAACGGCGCCAAGCTGCTCGACGACCACCCGGCGCTGGCCCGCCAGCAGCTGGTGGCCTCGATGCCGCCCGGCACCCAACTGGTGCTGAAGGTGGACGACTCCGAGGCCTGAGGCTCTCGTCCACCCAACCTCCAGTTGCCCTACTACGGTGCACTTGCCCCTGTTCCGGAACGGCGGCAAGTGCACCGTTCGGGGGCAAACTGCGCCCCTGGGCCTGCAGACGAGCGGACGAAGGGCTCTCAGCGCTTCAGGATCGCCGAGTCCCGACGGGTGAACGCCCAGGCCGGGTCGAGCACCATCATGGACGCGACCAGTCCGCAGACCATCGCGATCACCTGCAGCACCACGAAGATGCCGCTGCCGAGGGCCGAGAACAGGTCACCGGAGTTGAAATGCAGCAGCGCCTGCAGCGCCGGCGACCCCGGGATCATCACCAGCATCACCGGCACCAGCATGATCAGGCGGGTCAGGCCGAACCATCGTCCGACGGCATGGCACAGCACCCCCATCACCAGCGCCCCCACGAAAGTGGCCACGTGCTCGAGGGTGCCCGCCTCGAGCAGCAGCAGCCGCACCATGCTGCCGACGATCGCGATCATGCCCGACCACACCGCCTCGGGCCAGGGCGAGTTGAACATGATCGCCCAGCCGAACACCGCCCCGAAACTGGCCAGCACCCGCAGGGTCCACAGCCACACGGGGTCCAGCACCACCGGTGGCGGAGGGGTCGGCACCAGCCCCGCCACCGAGGCCACCACCCACGCACCGATCCCGATCGACAGCATCACCAGGGCGGCGTAGGTCAGTCGTCCGATGCCGGCCTGCAGGTCGAGCCGGGCCAGGTCGAGGGACCCCGTGAACAGCGGGAACCCCGGCACCAGGAAGATGCTGGCCGCGATGAACCCGGCCACCATCCGAGGCGTGCTCTCCAGCACCATCCCATGGCTGAACCACGACACCGCCAGGTAGACCAGCGAGGCGGTCAACGTCGAGAGCACCACCGACCCGAACAGGTTCAACTTGCGGGCCAACAACTGCCGGTGCAACGAGTACGAGGCCATGGCCGCGACGAAGACCGCCAGCAGCTCCCGCCAGCCACCACCACCCAGGAAGCCCACCGAGATGCAGGCCAGGCCGACGGCCAGGGTGACCATCCAGGCCGGGTGCACCGGCGGACGAGCCTCGATCCGGTCGAGTTGGGCCGTCACGTCGGTGGCATCGGCCCGCGCCGGCAGGCCACGGGCGAACTTCTGGATCGCGCGGATCCGGTCGGCATTGACCCCCGGGGTGGTGACCTCGCCGACCAGGGTGCGGAACAGGGTCCGCTGGTGCGTGGTCACCACGATGTTGGTGAACGAGATGGTGGCCTGCATGTGCTCGATGCCCAGGGCACGGGAGACCCGCAGCATCGCGGTGCGCACCCGCAGCGAACTGGTGCCGGCGCCGAGCATCAGGTTGCCGGTGCGCAGCACCAGGTTCGACTCGCGGATCAGCTCCCGGTAGTCCTGCTCGTCGGGTGGATCACTGGTGGGGCTCGGCTCGTCGGTCACGGCGGAATCCTACGGTGGACGCTGGTCGTGCTCGTCCGGTGGGCCGGGTGCTCAGCCGGTGACCGCGCCCCGGGCGGCGGAGTTCACCAACCGCGAGTACTTCGCGAGCACCCCACGGGTGTAGCGCGGCGGCAGCGGCGCCCAGCCCTCGCGGCGGGCCACGAGCTCGGCCTCGTCGACCAGCAGGTCAAGGGTTCGTCCGGCGATGTCGACGCGCACCCGGTCACCGTCACGAATGAACGCGATCGGCCCGGCGTCGACGGCCTCGGGGGCGATGTGGCCGATGCACAACCCGGTCGTGCCCCCCGAGAACCGGCCGTCGGTCAGCAGCAGCACGTCCTTGCCGAGGCCCGCGCCCTTGATCGCCGCCGTGATCGCCAGCATCTCGCGCATGCCGGGGCCACCCTTGGGGCCCTCGTAGCGGATCACCACCACGTCACCGTTCTTGATCAGGCCCGCCTCCAGCGCGTCCATGGCGCCGCGTTCCCGTTCGAACACCCGCGCCGGGCCCTCGAAGACATCGGCGTCGAAGCCGGCCGACTTCACCACCGCGCCCTCCGGGGCCAACGAGCCGTGCAGGATGGTCAACCCGCCGGTGGCATGGATGGGGTTGTCCATCCGGTGGATCACCTCACCGTCGATCGGTTGGGGGTCCAGCTCGGCCAGGTTCTCGGCCACCGTCCTGCCGGTGACGGTCAGGGCATCACCGTGCAGCAGCCCCTCGTCGAGCATCGCCTTCATGATCACCGGGATGCCACCGTGCCGGTCGACATCGTTCATCACGTACTTGCCGAACGGCTTCATGTCGGCCAGGTGCGGCACCTTGTCACCGATCCGGTTGAAGTCGTGCAGGTCGAGGTCGACATCGGCCTCATGGGCGATTGCCAACAGGTGCAGCACCACATTGGTCGACCCGCCCAGCGCCATCGCCAGCGCAATCGCGTTCTCGAACGCCTCGATGGTCAGGATGTCGCGGGTGGTGATGCCCTGGCGCAGCAGGTTCACCACCGCCTCACCCGAGCGGTGCGCGAAACTGTCGCGGCGCCTGTCGGCGCTGGGCGGGGCGGCCGAACCGGGCAGGCTCAACCCCAGCGCCTCGGCCACCGAGGCCATCGTGTTGGCGGTGTACATGCCACCGCAGGCACCCTCACCGGGCGCGAAGGCACACTCGATGCGCTTCAGGTCGTCACGGCTCATCCGCCCGGCCATGCACGCCCCGACCCCCTCGAAGGAGTCGATGATGGTGATCTCCTTCTCGGTGCCGTCGCTCAACTTCACGTGCCCGGGCGCGATCGACCCGGCGTAGAGGAACACGCTCGACAGGTCGAGGCGGGCGCTGGCCATCAGCATGCCGGGGATCGACTTGTCGCAGCCGGCCAGCAGCACGGTGCCGTCGAGCCGTTCGGCCATCACCACCGTTTCGACCGAATCGGCGATCACCTCACGTGAGACCAGCGAGAAGTGCATGCCCTCATGCCCCATCGAGATGCCGTCGGAGACCGAGATGGTGCCGAACTGCAGCGGGTACCCGCCGCCGGCATGCACCCCTTCCTTCGCGGCCTGGGCGAGCCGGTCGAGGCTCAGGTTGCAGGGGGTGATCTCGTTCCAGCTCGACGCGATGCCGACCTGGGGCTTGTCCCAGTCCTGGTCACCCATGCCGACCCCGCGCAACATCCCGCGCGAGGTGGTGGCCTCGATGCCGTCGGTGACGACCCGGCTGCGGGGCTTGATGTCGATGGAATCGCTGGCCTCGGTGCTCATTGCCCCAATCTAGTTCGAAACCGCTCGATAGTCTCGGTTCGCCGGCCCACGAAGGAGACCCATGCAGCCCCAGGACATCCAACACCTCATTGCCCTGTCGCGGCCCGCCGTGCACCCCAGCGGCGAGTGGGCGGTCGTCGCCTCGTCGCGGCCCGACCTGGCCGCGAACCGGGCCGTCGGCCAACTGTGGCGCATCAACCTTGACGACGGACGAGCCACCCGGCTCACCCGGGGCGTCGCCGACGCCGCCCCGCAACTGTCGAAGGACGGACGACTGCTCGCCTTCCTGCGCGCCGACGACCGTGACAAGCCGCAGGTCTTCGTCCTCGACCCCGCCGGCGGCGAACCGGTGCAGGCCACCGCCGCCGAGGGCGGTGTCGACCAGTTCGCGTTCTCGCCGGACGGCGACCGGATCGCCTTCACCAGCCGGGTCGCCGAGCACGGCCGCTACGGCTCGGTCGAGGGCCTGGGCCCGCGCGACGAGTCCCCGCGGCTGATCGAGGAACTGGCCTACCTGGGCAACGGGCTGGGCTGGACGAGGGACCGCCGCGCGCACCTGTTCGTCGCCGAGGTGCCCGACCCGCACGGTGAACCCAGCTACCGCCGCGCCCCGCAGCCCGGCGACGGGCTCGACGGCGTCGAGGTGCCCACCCCCGAACCGGCGGTCGCGCCGGCCACCCGGCTGAGCAGCGGCGACCACCACCACACCGGCCCGGCGTGGACCCACGACGGCACCCGGGTGGCGGTCATCACCGCCCGCCACGACACCCGCGAACACGACCTGCTGGGGTCACTGGTCGAGTTCGACGTGGCCGCCCCCGACGAGCAGCCGCACGTGGTCGTGCCGGCGAGCGCCGGGTTGTCGATCCACAGTGCCATCACCACCACCGCCGGCGGGTACGCCCTGGTCGCCCAGGAGATGGGCCCGACTGGGCGTGACTTCCTGGCCCGCAACGCCGGGCTCTACCTGGTCGACTCCCCGGGTGAGGCACCCCGCCGACTCACCGACGCTGAGACCATCGACCTCGGCGAGGTCGGCAGCCACCTCACCGAACCCGGCGAGGGGGCCGGCGGCGGGATCCTCGCCCAGTTCCGCACCCGCGGGCGGGTCCAACTGGCGCGGGTCACCCCGCTCGGCCACGACCTGCTGACCAGCGGCGACATCGAGGTGCTCTCGCACGGGGCCGGTGGCCCGCGGGTCGTCGCCGTGGTCGCGACCCCCACCTCGGCCGCCGAACTCGCCGTCGTCGAGGACGGCCGGGCCCGGGTGATCACCACCTTCGGGGCCGCCCTCGCCGACGCCGGGGTGGTCGAGCCGAGCGAGCACGAGTTCACCGCCCGCGACGGCAGCCCGGTGCACGGCTGGGTTTGGCTGCCCGAGGGGCCCGGCCCGCACCCGGTGCTGCTGAACATCCACGGCGGGCCCTTCGCCCAGTACGGCGTGCACGTCTTCGACGAGGCGCAGGTCGCCGTCGCCGCCGGGTACGCGGTGGTGCAGTGCAACCCGCGCGGCTCGGCCGGCTACGGCCAACAGTTCGGACGAGCGATCCGCCACGCCATGGGCAGCGTCGATGCCACCGACGTGCTCGACTTCCTCGACGCCACCCTCGCGGCCCACCCGAGCCTCGACGCCGAACGCGTCGGGGTGATGGGCGGCTCCTACGGCGGGTACCTGACCGCCTGGCTGATTGCCCACGACCACCGCTTCACCGCCGCCATCGTCGAGCGGGGCTTCCTCGACCCCGAGACCTTCATCGGCACCAGCGACATCGGCTGGTACTTCAGCGAGGGCTACACCGGCGACGACCCGGCCCAGCGGGCAGCGCAGAGCCCCATGGCGGTGGTCGAACAGGTGAGGACCCCCACCCTGGTGGTGCACTCCGAAGAGGACTACCGCTGCCCGCTCGAACAGGCGCAGCGCTACTACTCGGCGTTGAAACGGCAGGGCGTGGAGACCCAACTGCTGGTCTTCCCCGGCGAGAACCACGAACTGACCCGCAGCGGCAGCCCCCGCCACCGGGTGGAGCGGTTCGAGCACGTCATGCGCTGGTGGGCCACCCACCTGCCGGTCGAGCGCACCGACGCCCAGGAGGGACTATCCGGCGCCGCCGCGGCGTTGGACCTCCTGTGATGCCTGACCTCGACCCCACCCGCGTGCACGACAGCCTGGTGATCGGGGCCGGCCAGGCAGGATTGTCCGCCTCCCACCACCTGGCCCGGCTCGGCATTGAGCACCTCGTGCTCGATGCCAACGACGCTCCCGGCGGTGCCTGGCAGCACCGCTGGGACGCGCTGCGGATGGCCGATGTGCACGGGGTCGCCGACCTGCCCGGCACCGAGCGCCCCTCGTCCGGGCCCGAGGAACGGGCCAATGTGGCGGTGCCGGCCTACTTCGGTGACTATGAGCAGGCCCACTCCCTGCCGGTGGTGCGCCCCGCGGCGGTGCAGCGGGTCCGGCGCGCCGCTGACGACAGTGGGGACTTCCTGGTCGAGGCCCGGGTGGACGGCCGCGCCCTGACCCTGCGCAGCCGCACCCTGGTCAACGCGACCGGCACCTGGACGCGGCCGTTCGTACCGCACTACCCGGGCCGCGCCGGGTTCGTCGGCACGCAGCTGCACACCCACGACTTTCCCGGGCCCGAGTTCTTCGACGGACGACGCACCGTCGTGGTCGGCGGCGGCGCCTCCGCGGTGCAGTTCCTGGGCCTGCTGGCACCACGGGTTGGCGCCGAGAACCTGGTCTGGGCCACGCGCCGCGAACCGGTCTGGATCGACCACGACTTCACCCCCGAGTTCGGCGCCCAGGTCGTGGCCGAGGTCTCCGAACGGGCCCGCGCAGGCCTGCCCACCCGCTCGGTGGTCAGCTACACCGGCCTGTTCCTGCGCGAACAGAACAGGCGGCGGCCGCGCTCGGGGTCTACGACGCCCGCCAGCCCATGTTCAGCCGCATCGAACGCGATGGCGTCAGCTGGGACGAGCCCGAACCCGGTCGTCCGAGCTTCGAGCCGGCCGACGTGATCCTGTGGGCCACCGGCTTCCGGGCCGCGATCGACCACCTGGCCCCGCTGGGTTTGCGGTCGAGGTATGGCGGCATCCAGCTCGGCGACGACGAGACCACCGCCGTGGTCGACCCGCGGGTGCAGCTGGTCGGCTACGGACCCTCGGCCAGCACGATCGGGGCAAACCGGGCCGGACGACGGGCCGCGCTCGGGGTGCGCCGGGCCCTGCGCGAGCGGACCGACGGCGAGCGAACCGACGGCGAGTCGCTGACTGCCTGAACCATGCCGGCCGGGTCGCTAGCCCACCGACTCGACGCCAGGGATTCACTCGAGTGTATTGCGTCCGTGATACACGTGCGCTAGCCTCTTTGTATCAAGAACGCGATACACGAAGGTCTCGCGTCACGAGCAAGGAGGCGGTCATGGCGGTGAGTGTCCTCGGCATCCTGGTGCCGGTGGCGGCGTGTGTGGTGGCGGCGTGGCTGGTCAGCCGCATGAGCAGGGGGCGCAGTGTGGGCCCACGGCGGGGCAATGTGTTGATCATGCTCGGCGTGGGAGTGCTGGTCGGTGTGGCGCTGTTCGTCCTGGGTGGGGCCGTGTTCGGCCCAGCGCTGGGTCTGGTCCAGATGGCTGCCCCCGGGGTCGGGGCCCTGGTCGTCCTGGTGGGGCTGATCGCCTCCCCGGGCACCGGCGGCACCGCCTCCAGCAGCGAAGCCGAACTGGCGCCCCGGGGCTGGAACCGGCTGGGACCGGCCTGGCTCTACGGCGCCCCGGCCGGCGCCGTGGTCGTCATGGTGACGGCCATCCTCTTCTTCGGGGCCAGTGGCAGCCCCGACGACCAGGGCCGCCAGCGCATCATCTCGGTCGACTCCGGGTTCATGGCAGCCACTGCCTCCCCTTACCCCGGGTGGTACTACGGGCTGCCCGCCCTGGCCCTGGCCCTGGTGTTGCTGGTGGCCACCGTCGTGGCCCTGGCCAGGATCGCCCGGCACCCACTGCGGGGAACCTCGCAGGAACGCGAGGCCGCGCGTGAATGGCGGGCCGGGCTGGCCCGGGTGGTGATGGCCGTCGGCACCGGCAGCGCCCTGCTCTACACCGGGGCCATGAGCGTGATGGCCAGCAGCGCCACCTCGTCGGTGACCGAGGGGACGTTCAGCGACGAGACCGGCAAGCAGTTCGCCTGGGACCTGCCGGTCCTGGACGCACTGGCAGTCCTGGAGCTCGGCGTCGGCCTGTGCGCGATCATCATCGGGCTGTTCCTGTGGGCATCGGCGATCGTGACGGCGGCCCGACGATGAGCCTCAGCCTGCACCTTGACCCGCACAGCCCGACCCCCACCTCGGAGCAGCTGCGCCAGCAACTGCGCGGCCACATCCTGGCCGGCGCCCTGCCCGAGCACACCCGGCTGCCCTCGGTCCGCCAGCTCGCCGGTGACCTCGACGTCGCCCCCGGCACCGTCGCCAAGGCCTACGCGGCGCTCGAGGCCGAGGGCCTGGTGGTCAGCTCACGGGGCCGGGGGACGAGGGTCGCCCCCGGCCAGTCGGTTCCCGATGCCGTCCACCGGGCGGCACTGGCCTACGTCGCAGCGGCCCGCTCGTCCGGGATTGACCTGGACGAGGCGACCGCAGCGGTGACCCGGGCCTGGCACGCCGAACGGTGAACCTGACCGGGGCCTCAGCCCGCGACGTGGATGGCGATCTTGCCCTGCACGTGGCGGGTCTGGCTCTGCTCGACGGCACGGTCGGCCTCGGCCAGCTCGAAGACCGCGGCCAGCACCACCCCCACCCGGCCCGCGTCGATCAGCTCGCCCAGTGCGGTGAAGTCGGCCCGGTCGGCCGCCACCTGCAGGTAGCGGCCACCATGGTCAACAATCTGTCGGTCGGCGATCGAGGCATGCCGGCCACCCTCGGCCAGCACCGCCAGAGTCTGCTCGACCACTCCGCCACCGACCAGGTCAATCACCACGTCGACACCCTCCGGGGCCAGTTCGCGCACCCGCTCGACCAGGCCCTCGCCATAGGTCACCGGCTCGGCGCCCAGGCCGCGCAGGAAGTCATGGTTCGGTGCGGAGGCCGTCCCGATCACCCGAGAGGCACCCAGCGCCCGGGCGACCTGCACCGCGAAGTGGCCCACCCCGCCGGCGGCGGCATGCACCAGCACGGTGTCGCCGGGGCCGACCTCGGCCAGCCGGTTGACCTGGTAGGCGGTCAGCCCGGCGCAGGGCAGGGTGCCGGCCTCGTCCCAGGTGACGGTGGCCGGCTTCGGGCCCAGCGCGTCGGCGGGCACGGTCATCAGCTCGGCCCAGCCGCCGCTGCGCACCCCGCGACCCTCGTGCCCGTAGGTGACCACCTCGTCGCCGACCGACCAGCCGACCACGCCCTCACCGATCGACTCGACCACCCCGGCGGCGTCTCGTCCGGGGGTGGCCGGGAAGTCCACCGGCATGTCGGGGCGCCCGGCGACGATCTTCCAGTCGACCGGGTTTACCGATGACGCCTTGACCGCGATCCGCACCTCCCCGGGGCCGACCTCGGGTTCGGGGGCATCGGTGACCAGGTGCAGGACCTCGGGGCCACCATGTTCTGTGTACTGGACCGCCAACATGCGCCCAGCCTAGCCAGCGTCCCCCGCGCCGGCCCCGTGGTGCAGCTCGGCGATCGCCCCCAGCAGCACCTCGGCCACCTCACGCTTCGACCCGGACGCCTCCGCGACCACCTGGCCGTCGGCACCGATCACCACCAACCGGTTGTCGGCGGTCTCGAAACCCTTCGTCCAGCCGACCTCGTTGATCGCCAGCAGGTCGGCACCCTTGCGCTTCCGCTTGCGTCGTCCGCGGGCGAGCAGTTCCTCTCCGGTGGCCGTCTCGGCGGCGAACCCGACGATCGTCTGGCCGGGGCGCCGGTCGGCGGCCAGCCCGGCCAGGATGTCCTCGTTCTCGACCAAGGTCAACACCGGCGCCGGTCCCGATTCCTTGGTCATCTTCTCCTGGGACAGTTCGGCCACCCGGTAGTCGGCCACGGCCGCCGCCATGATCACAATGTCGGCCTCCTCGGCGGCCCCGCGCATCAGCGTCGCCAGTTCAGCCGCCGACCCCGCGGTGGACACCTCGACCCCTGGGCGCTGGGCCGCGCGCAGCACGTCGGCCTCGATGTTGGCCGCCGCCAGCAGCACCCGGGCGCCGCGGTCGGCGGCCGCCGCCGCCAGGGCGACCCCCTGCCGCCCGCTCGACCGGTTGCCGAGGTAGCGCACCGGGTCGATGGGTTCGCGGGTGCCGCCGGCCGAGACCGCCACGGTGAGCCCGGCCAGGTCCTGGGCACTACGCAGCAGCTCGAGCGCGGCCCGGTGGATCTCTTCGGGCTCACTCATGCGTCCCGGGCCGGAGTCGCCGCCGGTGAGCGGGCCACTGTCGGGGCCCACCAGCCTGACCCCGCGTGAGCGCAGCGTCTCCACGTTTGCGCGGGTGGCCGGGTGGTTCCACATCTCGGTGTGCATCGCCGGGGCCACCAGCACCGGCGCGGTGGTGGCCAGCAGCGTCGTGCCGAGCAGGTCGTCGGCCAGGCCCGCTGCCATGGCCGCCATGGTGTTCGCCGTCGCGGGGGCCACCACGACCAGGTCGGCCCGCTGCCCGAGCGCGACGTGGCGCACCCGTGGCACGTCGTCGTGCACCGAGGTGGTGACCGGGTTGCGCGAGATCGCCTCCCACGTGGGGCGACCCACGAAACGCAGCGCCTCCTCGGTGGGAATGACGTGCACCTCGTGCCCGTCGGCGATGAACAGGCGGACGAGGTGGACAGCCTTGTAGGCGGCAATACCACCGGTGACACCAACGATGATGACCATGGCTGGATTCTTCCACCCCCAGCCGCAGGGGGTAGCCTGCCTGCCCATGTGCACCGTTGTTGTCCGCGTCCCGGAACCCGGCGCCGGCCCCGTCCGGGTGCTGGCCGTCCGCGATGAGGACCCCGCACGCCCCTGGCGTCCCCTGGACACCTGGTGGCCCGACGCCCCCGGGGTGCGGGGCATCATGGACGAACTCGCCGGCGGCGCCTGGCTGGCAGCCGACGACACCACCCTGGCGGTGCTGCTGAACCGCGCCGGTGGGGCCTGCGGCCCCGAGGTCACCTCGCGGGGATCGCTGGTCCTCGACGCGGTCGCCGGACGGCCGTTGCCGGACCCGCTGACCACGCTGGGGTTCAACCTCGTCCGGGTGAGCGCTGAGGCGGCGCGGGTCACCTCCTGGGAGGGCGGCTCACCGCGGGTGGTCGACCTGGCCCCGGGCACCCACATGGTCGCCCACGACGACGTCGACGACCCCACCACGGCGCGGATCAGCGCCTGGCTCGACGACTTCGCCGCCGCCCCCACCGAGGGCGACGGCGAGTCCCCGTGGTGGGGCGACTGGCTGGACGTGCTGGCCCGGACCACCTCGATCGGCCCGACCGATGACCGGGCCATCATCCGCGACAACCGCATTCACGGCTACCCGACCCTGTCGCTGCTGGTCAGCGTCGCCTCGGTGGATGCCGACGGGGTTGAGGTGGGGATGGCCACCCTCGAGCGGCCGGGCCACTGGAACGACCTGTCACTGCCCGGGGCCTGAGCCCCGGCTCACTCCGGCTGCGGCCGGGGCTGCAGTTCGCCCCCGCACGTGCCGGGCGACGTAGCCCAGGCACAGCAGCACCAGGTCGCGCACCGGCACGTCCAGGGTCAGTGAGGTGCTCCAGTCGCCGGTGACGAAGTTGCCGAGCAACGCAGGTAGCGCTGCCACAGCGGGACGTCGAGCTCCAGCGTGCGGCGCAGTTCGTCCACCGAGGTCTGGCTGGCGTCGCGACCCAGGATCGTTCGGGCAACGTCGGTGATCGCCTGGGTCAGGGCGTCGCGGTCCAATGCCCAGGCGATGGCCTGGCGCACCTCGCGCTTGTCGAAGGGGGCCTGATCGACGCGCATGCTGAACGAGACGAAGCTGGTGGCCGGCACCTTGTCGAAGACGATGTTGCCCGCCTCCAGGATGGTGGTGGACCCGCACGCAGGTCACCGCCGAGGTGATCGAGTGGGTCATCGAGGCGCTGCGCCGCGAAGGCCGCGGCGAGGACCTGGCCGAGATGCGGGCCCCGCACCTCGAGGGCCCGGTGACCAAGCATGACCGGGAGGTGGCCCGCCACGACCAGCTCCACTGAGGAGCCTAGGATCGAGGGCAGACGACACTTGAGAGGGTTACCATGGACTACCGCCGACTTGGCCATTCCGGACTGACCGTTTCCGCCGTCGGGCTGGGGTTGAACAACCTCGGACGACGCGGCACCCCGACCGAGCACCAGGAGGGGGCCGACACGATCATCCACGCCGCCCTGGACGCCGGGATCACCCTGTTCGACACGGCCGACTCCTACGGCTACGAACCGGGCCTGTCCGAGGTCATGCTCGGCAAGGCGCTGGGGTCGCGCCGCGAGGACGTGGTGGTCGCCACCAAGTTCGGCATGGACATGAAGGGTGTCAACGGCCCCGACTTCGAGGCGCGCGGGTCGCGGCGCTACATCGTCCGGGCCGCCGAGGCGTCGCTGCGCCGGCTCGGCACCGAATACATCGACCTGTACCAGTACCACACCCCCGACCCGCTGACCCCGGTCGAAGAGACCCTGGCCGCGCTCGACGACCTCGTCCGCGCCGGGAAGGTGCGCTACATCGGCCACTCGAACATGTCCGGTTGGCAGATCGCCGAGGCCGAGTTCACCGCGCAGATGACCGGCACCGAACGCTTCATCTCGAGCCAGAACCACTACAACCTGCTCGACCGGCGCGCCGAACTCGAGGTCACCCCGGCCGCCGAGCACTTCGGGCTGGGTGTGCTGCCCTACTTCCCGCTGGCCAACGGCCTGCTGACCGGCAAATACTCCTCGGGGACCGCACCCGAGGGCAGCCGGCTCACCCTGACCCGCCAGCATCTGGTCGAGAACCTCGACCTGGCCCAGATGAAGGCCTTCGGTGACTTCGCCGCCGAGCGTGGGCTCACCGAGATCCAGGTGGCCTTCTCGTGGCTGGCCTCGCGGCCCAGCGTCGGCTCGGTGATCGCCGGCGCCACGCGCCCCGAGCAGGTGCAGCAGAACGCCGAGGCGGCCGGCTGGGTGCCCACCGCCGAGGACGAGGCCGCGCTGGACGACATCTTCCCGAAGGTGGCAAAGATCGCGCTGTTCTGAGCGCGAAACCAGGGCTTCAGGGGTCGGACGAGTGATCGTCCGGCCCCTGTCGTGTGCCCGCACTGCAAGAATTGTCAGACCCTCCTTGCATCCTCATATTCAGGACATGAAATCCTAACCGGGCTGTTGGTTGACAGCTCGGCGGGGGCGACAACGGTTGTCGTCCCTCCTTGGCAAGGAGAAGCATCATGAAATCCACCCAGCGGGGCTTGGCGGCCCTCGTCACGGCCGCCGCAGTCCTGTTCAGCGGGGCGCTCATCGCCCACGCCGATGACGGCGTCGTCACCGATGCAGCGCTCAAGGCCTGCATCAACACCTCACTCGGGCAGGGGGCCACTGCACCCATCGCGGCCGCCGACCTGGCCGGCCTCACCACCCTTACCTGCACCTCGCAGGGCGTCGCCTCGCTCGAGGGCCTCGAGCACGCGACCAACCTGACCACGGTCAACCTGTCGGGCAACAAGATCACCGACTTCGATGAACTGGCCGGCTCGGCCAAGCTCACGTCGCTGAACCTCGACAACAACCACCTCTCGGCGCTGCCCGACGACATGTCGGGCATGGAGTCGCTCGCCACCTTGCTGCTGCACCGTGACGCGACCACCTCGCCGGCTGCCGGCATCAGCAGCCTCGAGCCCCTCGAGGACGTCGACACCCTGGGCCTGGTCAACATTGAGTTCAACAAGGTCACCGACCTGTCACCGCTGGTGGCCTCGGCCGACACCCTGACCGCCATCTACGCCAGCTCGAATCCCCTTGCTTCCTTCGAGCCCGTCGCCGACCTGCCCAACCTGGTTCGCCTGTGGGCCTCGGGCCCGGCCGGCACCACCACCGCTCTTGACCTGACCCCGATCGACGGGCTGGCCAACCTGCAGCAGCTGTACCTGAACAACCGGGCGCTGACCAACGAAAGCCTGGAGCAGATTACCGACCTGCCGAAGCTGAACCAGCTGCGCCTGCACGACAACCACATCACCGACCTGAGCCCGATCGCGGAGTACCTGGAGCGCACCCCGTTCCAGCTCTACGCCAACCGGCAGACCGTGACCCTTGATGACACCCTGGTCAACCTCGACCCGGCCGTCGTCACCGTCACGAACTTCGACGGCACCGTGCTGCCGCTGACCACCGGTGCGGGCGCCGAGGTGGCCGAGGTCGGCGGTGTCGCCAACGGCATCGTCCACACCCTGGCGGGCACCCACACCTTCACCTGGAGCAACCAGGCCACCCAGTGGGGCGACAACGGGCGCCGCTTCGACGGCACCATCACCCAGACCGCCACCAAGGACGCACCGCTCGAGCAGTACGGTGACCTGTCCGACCGGTGCGTGGCCCGCTGGGTCGCCTCGGCCGACATCGACCTGCAGCTCACCGACCCGAGCAACAACGGCTACGGGTACCTGGTCGACCCGAAGGACTACCCCGAGAGCCAGGGCCTGTTCCGGCTGCACCACTGGACCGGCAACTACGGCGCCGGCCCGCTGCACTGGCGCGTCCCGGTCGCGACCGACCATGCGATCACCAACGCCAAGCTGGTGCTGACCCCCGGCGACAACTGGGACATCGTCGCGGCCAGCCTGACCAACCAGACCCACACCCAGTTCCTGCAGTTCAGCAGCCTGGACGCCGATGACGCACTGCGCTGGCCCGCAGACGCGTTCATCACCGCACCGACGCCTACCGTCGAGGACGGCTTGCTCGTCTTCACCCTGGGTGACCTGCCCGCCGGCACCGCCTTCCAGGTGCAGTTCGACGGCGCCATCACCGACGGCTCCCAGCCCACCGACGGCTCGGTCTACAGCCTGCAGGCCGACCTGACCGGCGACTTCGTCCGCGGTGACGGCCCGGCCGACTGCGTGCCGCTGCCCCCCAAGGGCACCGACTACGCCTGGGGCGACCAGTCCGGTGACCGCATCGGTGACATCCTGGCCGTCGGCCCCGACGGCGTGCTGACCACCCACTTCGGGACCATCGGCGGCCTGTCCGGTGCCTACGCGAAGGCCGGTGGCGGCTGGCAGAACTTCACCTGGATCTCGCACACCCCCGATGTGAACGGTGACGGCATTGACGACCTGCTGGGCCTGCGCAAGGACGGCCTGATGTTCATGTACTACGGCCAGGGCATGGGCCAGTTCGGTTCGGCGCGCGTCGTCGGCACCGGCTGGGGCAACATGCACAAGATCGTCGTGGTCGGCGACATGAACGCTGACGGCTCGACCGAGGTGGCAGCGGTGGGTGCCAATGGCAACCTGTACCGCTACACCATGACCACCGACGGCCTGAAGGACGCCCGCCACATCGGCAAGAACTGGCTCGGAATCAACCAGCTGACCAGCGTGGGTGACTTCAACGGTGACGGCACCGCCGACATCCTGGCCACCAACCCCGCCGGCGACCTGCTGGTCTACTACTCCGGCAACGGTGGCGTGATCATCCAGGCCGCCAAGGTCGGGCGCGGTTGGACCGGCTTCACCGCGATGTTCGCCCCCGGCGACCTGACCGGTGACGCCCGGGTCGACCTGGTCGGCCGCCGCGCCGACGGCAGCCTGTTCCTCTACTCCAACAACGGCAACGGCCGCTGGGGAGTGGCGAAGCAGATCGGCACCGGCTGGAACGGTGTGACCCTGTTCGGCTGACCCACACCCGGCGCACCCCGCGCCAGCGCCAAGGGTGCCCCGCAGTCCTGGTGACTGCGGGGCACTTGCGGCGTAGCGTTGGCCCATGACACCCGACGCCCTGAAGGGCTGGTTGCTCGATTCCGACCCGAGTCTTCGCTGGCAGGTCGAACGCGACCTGGCCGACGAACCGGATTCGGTCTGGAAGGCCACCCGTGCGCGGGTCGCCACCGAGGGGCATGGGGCCGCCCTGCTCGCCCTGCAGCAGCCCGACGGCCAGTGGGCCGGCGGCGCATTCTTCCCCGCCGATGTCACCGAGGACGAACCACAGCCGTGGACCGCGACCACCTGGTCGCTCAACCAACTGCGCGAATGGGGAGTGGAGCCCACGGCGCTGAGGCCCGACACCGCCGGCCTGCTGCGCGCCAACGCCCGCTGGGAGTACGACGACCTGCCCTACTGGGACGGTGAGGTCGACGCCTGCATCAACGCCTTCACCCTGGCCAACGGGGGCTGGCTGGGCACCGACGTCAGCCCCATCGTGACCTGGCTGGGCGACCACCAGCTGGACGAGGGCGGCTGGAACTGCGAGTGGGTCAACGGCTCGACGCGGGCCTCGTTCCATTCCACCTTGAACGGCCTGGTCGGCATCCTCGACTACGAGCAGCGCACCGGTGACCTGGCCCTGCAGCCCGCCCGGCGCCAGGCCGAGGAGTACCTGTTGGCCCGCGGACTGCTGCGTCGGCTCAGCACCGGTGAGCGGCACGACGGCTGGGTCAACCACCTGTCCTACCCCTACCGCGGCTGGTACAGCGCCCTGCGTGCGCTCGACTACTTCCGTGCCGCCGCCCAGGTCGACGGCACCGGCCCGGACGAACGGCTCGCCGAAGCCATCGACGACCTGCGCCGTGCCCGCGACGACGACGGCACCTGGCACCAGCAGGTGGCCAAGCAGGGTCGGGTCTGGTTCGAGGTCGACTCCGGGCAGGGGGAGCCGTCGCGGTGGCTGACCTTCCATGCGCTGCGTGTGCTGCGCTGGTGGGATGCGTGGCACGATGGGAGCCATGAACCCGATCGCCGGCAGCTTTGACCTCGGCCCCCAGACGTGTGACCTGTTGCTCCGCACCACGAGCGAGGGACGCATGGCCAAGGCCGGCCACAACCTGACCCTCGTCGTCCGCGACTGGACCGCGACCGTCGTGGTCGGCGACTCACCCGAGACCACGTCGCTGCGGGTGGTCGCCCAGCTGGGATCGCTGTCGGTGCGTGAGGGCCACGGGGGACTCAAGCCGCTCAGCGACGGGGACCGGGCCCAGATCGAGAAGAACGCCGCCAGCTCGCTGGGGGTCTCGGCCAACCCCGAACTGACCTTCACCTCGACCGCCATCGCCGGCGCCTGGGACAAGGCGAAGATGGAGGGCACCCTCACCCTGGGGGCCCGCAACGAGGTGCAGCAGTTCGACATCGAGGCCACCGAGGCCGGCTTCCGGGTGAGCGGCACCATCACCCAGACCCGCTACGGGATCAAGCCCTACAGCCTGATGATGGGCGCCCTCAAGGTGGGCGACGAGGTCGCCGTCGAGGTGACGGCCACCCTCCAGTGACGCTGGGTGAACTCGCCCTGCTCGCGATCGCAGCGATCGCGGCGGGCGCCATCAACGCGCTGGTCGGCTCCGGCACCCTGATCACCTTCCCCACCCTGATCGCCTTCGGGGTGGTGCCGGTTTCGGCGACCATGTCGAATGCGATCGGGCTGGTCGCCGGTTCCGCGTCGGGGGCCTGGGGCTACCGCCGGGAGTTGCGCGGCCAGTGGAAACGCCTGCGCTGGCAGGTGATCATGTCGCTGTGCGGTGCCCTGGTCGGCTGCTGGCTGCTGCTGCACCTGCCCGAGACCGTGTTCGCGACCGTCGTGCCGGGCCTGCTGGTGCTGGCGCTGCTGCTGGTCGTGTTCCAACCCCGCATCCAGGACTGGGTGAGGCGACGCACGGGTGGTTCGTCCGATGCTGATGCCCCGCTGGGACGAGGGCGGATGATTCTGCTGCTGGTCGGCACCTTCGCCGTGGGCATCTACGGCGGCTACTTCACCGCCGCCCAGGGCATCCTGCTGATGGGCCTGACCGGCGCCCTGCTCAGTGAGGACCTGCAGCGGCTCAACGCTGCCAAGAACGTGCTCGCCCTGGTGGTCAACGTCGTCGCGGCAGTGACCTACACCCTGGTCGCCCCCGACCGGATCCTGTGGGACGTGGTACTGGTGATCGCGGTCGGTTCGACCATCGGCGGCCTGCTGGGGGCTCGCTACGGGCGGCGGCTGCGGCCGGGGGCCCTGCGGGTGGTCATCGTCGTGGTCGGGCTCATCGGCCTGATCCGGCTACTGATGAGCTGACCCGGGTTCGTGGGCCAGCGCTCGCGAATGTGAATCGGCGCTTACATAGCGAAGCGCGTTTCGCTTGTGTTGGAAGGACCTCGGGTGGTGGGCGACGCCCTACTCGGTAGCGGCCAGTGCGGCCTGTTCCTCGGCGTCCTTGGCGGACTGCTCGGCGTAGATGCGGCTGACCTGTCGGTAGACAGGGGTGAAGAACGCGGCGACAGCGGCCAGCACCATCACCAGTCCGGCGACCAGGAAGACCAGCGCGATCCCGCGTCCTGTGCCCTCACCCAACAGCGGACGAAGGGCTGCCGCGCCCGCCTCCGAGCGCGACCACGGCAGGATCCACAACTCGGCGATCGGGGCGATCAGGAAGGCCGTGAACGGGGCTGCGGCCAGTTCGACCGCACCGGCGAACCCGAAGACCCGGCCCTGCCGCTCCAGCGGCACCACCCGTTGGATCACGGTCTGTTCGGCGGCCTCGATCGCCGGGATCAGCACCATGTAGATCCAGATGCCGACCATGAACAACCAGCCCCACTCGCGGATCGTGAACACCGCACCGAGCAGGCCCATCCCGACCACGCACAGCAGCATCGTCCGCAGTGGGTTCTTGCCGAGCCCGAACTTGCCGATGATCGCGCCGCCGACCAGGAACCCCGTGCCGGCGACCGCGAACAGGATGCCCCACAGCTCGACGCTGAAGATCTCCAGGCCATAGGGGTCGAGCAGTGCGGAGTAGACCCCGCCGACCAGGTTGTTGAAGGTCGAGAAGATGATCAGGGCGAACAGGCCGGGCACCGCGGACACCGACTTCCAGGCACCGGCCAGGTCGAAGTTGCCCTGGGCGTCCGAGGCGGCGGGTTCGACTTCTTCGGGCATGGTGAGGGTCAGCAGGTGGCCCCACGACATGAAGGTCAGCCCGACCGCGATGACCATGGTCCAGCCCATGCCCAACTGGCCCACCGAGATCCCCGACAGCACGCTGGTCACCATGAACGCCAGGCCGCCGACCACCCCGACCAGGCCGTTCGCCTGGGCCCGTTCGTCCGGGTCGATCAGGATCGTGACGGTCGTCGAGAGGGCGATGTTGCGCATGTTCTCGACCACGGCACCCAGCAGGATCGACAGGCCGAGCAGCCAGATCCAGTGCTGGGTCAGGTCGGTCAGCGCGCCCTCGGGGGCCAGGAAGAACAGCGAGGCTGCGATGGCGAACATGCCCAGGGTGAACATGCTCGCCCAGCGCATCAGGGTGAGCTTGCGAAACCGGTCGACCAGCGTGCCGAAGCTGATGGAGCTGACACTCAGCGCCAGCATGTAGCCGCCGCCGAGTACCCCGGTGGCGATGACGTTGCGGGTCTCGAGGTAGATCCAGAAGACCAGCGCGAACCACAGGTAGCCGGTGGTGATGTTGGCCAGGCCGGTGTTGAGCAGGATCTTGTGGAAGGTCCGGCGTCGCTGCTCGGGCGGACGACGGCTGGTGTCGACCGCGTCCGGGTTCCGCAGCTCGACCCCGGCCGGGTGCGCGTCAGGAGTCGGGTGGTCTGCCTCGGTCATCGCCCATCTCCTCCGGTGCTGCGTGGAACGCCCTGCCACGATACGGCGATGTGGCGCAGGTCACAATTGGTTTCTGGCGCGCGACCGCCCCATGCGCTAGAAAAACGCACTTGCCCCCGTTCCGGAACGGGGGCAAGTGCACCGATGTAGGGCAAGTAGGGCTTGCCGGCGGCCTCAGCGGGTCGAGGAGGACGAGAACAGGTTCTTCACCCAGCCCATGAACCCGCCCTGACGGGCCTGGGCGCGAGCGGGAGCCTCCTCAGCCTTGGGGGCCTCGGCCCGGGGGGCAGCGGCCTCAGCAACCGGGGCAGCAGCCTCGGCCACGGGAGCCTCCTCGACAGCGGCCTCGACAGCGGCCTCCTCAGCGGCAGCCTCGACGGCCTTGATGGCCGAGACCTCGAAGTTGAGGGTGATGTCTTCGGAGACCAGCACGCCACCGGTCTCGAGGGCGGCGTTCCAGGTCAGGCCGAAGTCCTTGCGGTTGACCACCACGCTGCCCGACAGGCCCACGCGCTCGTTGCCGAAGGGGTCCTGGGCGGCGCCCTCGAACTCGAAGTCGATGGTGACCGGACGAGTGACATCCTTGATGGTCAGGTCGCCGGTCACGCGCAGCTGGTCGGCGACCGGGGCGCTGACCTCGGTCGAGGTGAAGGTGATGGTGGGGTAGTTCTCGACGTCGAAGAAGTCGGCGCTCTTGAGGTGGCCGTCGCGGTCGGCGCTGCCGGTGGAGACCGAGGCGACCTGGGCGGTCAGGTTGATCTTGGCATTGACGAGGCCGGCCTCGGTCGAGGCGGTGCCCTCGAACTCGGTGAACGAACCACGGACCTTGGTCACCATCGCGTGACGGGCGACGAAGCCGATCTCGGTGTGGCTCGGGTCGATGGTGTAGGTGCCGGAGAGCTGGTTCAGGTCAGACATGTGAGTTCCTTGGGGTGACGAGGACTTAAGTTGAATACGCAACTAATCTACGTGTCGATGGTTGAACTGTCAACTTCGCCGCCGGACGAGGCGCGCAGCAGTCTTGGTGCCACTGTGCAATCACCGGACAGCGCCACGGCCGGGGCGTAGCGTTGACCCCGGTGCCACTTGTGCAGCGGCCGCTGCCCGCGCCGATCGAAGGAGTCGATCATGACCCTGTCCTCCACCATCTCGATCCAGTTCCCCGGCAATGCCGCCGAAGCCTTCACCTTCTACCACGAGGTCTTCGGTGGTGAGGTCCAGATCCTGCGCTACGCCGACTTCCCGCCCATGGGCATGGAGGTCGAACCCCCCGGCGAGGCCGTCGCCCACGCCGACCTGACCGCCGAGGGCCTGCACCTGGTCGGCGGTGACGCCATGGACGACAGCCTGCCGCTGGCCCCGAGCGCCTACTCGATCATGCTCGTCCCCGACACCGTGGACGACGGCCACGTGCTGGCCGGCAAGCTCGCGGCCGGCGGCGAGGTCGTCCTGCCCCTGGAGCAGGCGCCCTGGGGCGACACCTACGGCCAGGTCCGTGACAGGTTCGGCCTGCTCTGGGAGATCAACGTCCCCGGCAACCAGCCCGGCTGAGAGCCCTATGTCAAGCAGCCTTCGTCAGGAGGCTGTTGAGTCGGCCGTGTAGGTCGGGGTTGTAGGGCGTGTGGTCGTGCCAGCAGCGCCACAGGATCCTGGTCCAGTTTTGGGCCAGGATTCTTGCTGCGTGGGGGTGTCGGCAGCCGCGGGCTCGGGCGCGGTCGTAGGTGTCGCGTGCCCAGGCGTTCGCGCGGGGCGTGTCTTGGGCCCAGTCGACCAGTGCTGCCCGGAGTTGTTTGTTGCAGCCGCGTCGGTAGGCGACGTTGAGGTGCTTGCCGGACTGCCTGGTCGATGGTGCGACGCCGGCGGCTGCGGCGAGTGCTGGGGGGTCGGGGAACCTGGCCCGGCAGTCGCCGATCTCGGCCAGCAGGGTGGCTGCGCGGACGGTCCCGGCGCGGGGCAGGGACTGGAAGATCGGGCCGTCGGGGTGAGCCAGGAGTGCTTCCTTGATCCGGGCCTCGAGCCGGGCTTGTTCATCACGCAGGGTGGCGAGCAGATCAACGAGGGTCAGCACGATGACCTCGCTGGCTTCGGCTGCCGCGCCGCTGACGCGGCCGGTCGCAGCTTCGTGCAGGTGGTCGACCAGCCGGGTCGGGGTGTGGCGGCCGCAGTATGCGTTGGCCTTGAGCCAGTGCGCCATCCGCAGCTCGCTGAGCCAGGCTGCTTTGGCTTCGCTGGGGAATCGGCGCAGGAACGCCAGGCTGATGGGGATGTCGAGCTGGCTGAACAGGCCGATCGCGCCGGGGAAGTTGTGCTGCAGCACTGCGAGCAGTTGGTTGTGCACGGCGATCCGGTGATCGATCAGATCGTGGCGGGCGCGCACCAGCATCCGCAGCGCGATCGTCTGTTCGCTGTCTGGTTGCACGATCGCCCAGCGACCGGCGTCGGTGCGCAACGCGTCGGCCAGCACGAACGCGTCGAACCGGTCGTCCTTGTTCCCCGCGGAGCCGTAGCGGGCACGCAGTGACTTCACCTGCCGTGCACTGATCACGACGACTTCGAACCCGTCGCGGATCAGGTGCTCGACCACCGGTCCGTCGCCGCGCTCGATCCCGATCCGTTCCACGCCATGGCGACGCAGCAGGGTGGTGATCTTGGTCAACCCGGGCCGTGTGTGCGGCACGGTTGCTTCCTCGATGCGCTGTCCGTCGTCGTCGACGATGCACAGCGCGTGGTGCTGCCAGGACCAGTCGATCCCGGCGTAGGTGGGCGTAGCCTCAATCATGAGAGTGCTCCTTCCGTCAGCCCACGGATTCAGCACTCCGGTCCGGGACGTGACGGTCGGTCGCTCACTGAGGCGCTCCGGGACCTTGCCGGGTCCTTGGCGCATAGCCCTATGGCCGATCTGCGCGTCCCGGGCCACCGAGCCCTGCAACTCTCAGCCAGGTCGTCCCCGAAGGGCGACTCGCTCAGCCTGGCAGTGGCCCGATGGACCCGGGGTGCAGACAAGACGATTCGCCTCGTCCACCCCA